>CAYRSW010000044.1:0-1768 GCA_964427335.1 uncultured Candidatus Saccharibacteria bacterium | reverse complement strand
AGGTGGCTGCGGAGCCTGGATTCGAACCAGGATACCGACATCCAGAGTGTCGTGGCCTACCTTTAGCCGACTCCGCATTATTTATACCTTCAAATACTTCCTTATCGCAATCATGCTGCCGGTGATGGTCAAACAGAGACCAATGACTATTTCAAGTCCCAGGAGGGAAAAGAGATGGCTATTAAAGAAAGCTTGCAAACTAAATCCTTCTAAAAACCCAGCGAGCTTAGGCGAAGCAAAATTTATTGCCGGCCAAAGCAAAAATAAAGCCAAAAGCCCTCCAAAAACTCCGGCTAAAGCCCCCTCTATAATAAATGGCCAGCGAATATACCAATTAGTTGCTCCGACTAACCTCATAATCTCAATTTCTTTCTTGTGAGTATACATGGAAAGCCGCATCGCATTAAATGTAACAAGAATGGTAATGAGAGCTAGAACCAAACTCAAGGTTACCCCTCCATTTTTAAGGGTACCGGTAATGTCATAAATCCGAGAGATTACTTTTTCATTTTTCTTATAATTTACCTTATCAATAAAATCCCCAAAGCCCGTTGAGGCCAAAAAAGAATCAATAGTTGGATAACCATCCGGAGAAAAAGCTTTGATATTAAGAGAGGCCTGAAGAGGATTGGTTCCCAACTCCTCTAATGACTGCATAATCAAGGAGTTTTCTCTGTGCTCCTCTTTAAATCTAGCAAGCGCACTTTCTCTTGAGACATATTCTATGCTTTTTACTTCGACAAGCTCTCCAAGTTCCGATTTGATTCTTAAGATGTTGGCTTCCGGTGTTTCAATTTTAAAATAAGCGCTAATATCTACCTTGTCTTCTAAAACCTGAAAAGCTCTGTCAGCAGCGACGTTAATAAGAAGAAGAACGCCAATAGTAAATAAAGTAAGCGCTATCACAGCAATAGTGGAAAGAGTTAGCCAACCATTGCGCCAAAAATTAACTATTCCTGTTTTTATAACTCTATAAGTCGTCGTCAAGAGCATAATTTTAGAAATTAGAAATTAGAAATTAGAAATTTAAATGATGTATCTTCCATTCTCCTCATCCCGAATAAGTTTTCCTCCTTCTAAAGTAACCACTCTTCTTCCTAAATTATTGATAACCTCTCGATCGTGAGTCGCTAAAATTACCGTTGTTCCTAATTGATTGATTTTAATAAGAAGTTTAACTATATCTAAAGAATTAAGCAAATCCAAGTTGCCGGTCGGCTCATCAGCTAATAAAATTTCTGGCCTGTGAATGAGCGCTCTGGCAATAGCCACTCGCTGTTTTTCGCCAGCAGAAAGTTGATGAGGAAAATTTTCCATTTTTGAGCGAATCCCAACCACTTCTAGAATTCGGGGTACCCTTTCTTTTATCTCTTTTGTTCTGAAACCCGCTACCTCCATAGCAAAAGATACATTTTCAAAAATTGTTTTTCTCGGTAATAACTTAAAATCTTGAAAAATATTTCCGATTCTACGTCTAAGTATTGGCAAAGAATGAGCTTTTAACAAACTTAAATTTTTCTCTTCAATAAATACTTCTCCCTCACTTGGCTTTTCCTCTCGGGTAAGAAGACGAAGTAAGGTAGTTTTGCCTGCTCCAGAACGACCAACTATAGAAATGAATTCACCTTTTTTGATTGCAAGATTAATCTTCTTTAAGGCGGCGAGATGGGGAGGATAGAACTTAGTTATGTCCTTAAAAACAATCATAAAGTTTCTAAATATGCTTCTATGAATTTATCCAATTCTCCATCCAATATCTTATCTACAT
>CAYRSW010000043.1:0-4057 GCA_964427335.1 uncultured Candidatus Saccharibacteria bacterium | reverse complement strand
TCAATGGTAGAAATTTCTATGCCGGTGCTTAATTCAAATCCAGCCCAAACTGCTGTTTTAGGTAAAATTATCAAATGCCAGTGATAATAGTCATAATTTCCACCATCACATGGAGCAGTATGAATGTAGAAATTGTAAGCAGGGTCATTTAAACCTTTATAAAGCTTATATAAAGCCACTCGCAGAGCATCAGCAAAAAAATCTTTCTCCTCTTCGTTCATTCTTTCAAAATATGGTAAATGTTCTTTAGGATAAACTCTTACCTCAAAAGAGGTTTGAGAAGCAAAGGGGCACAAAACCACAAATTTTTTATTTTCATAAACAATACGCTGGCCATCTTTTATATCCCAACCAATCATCGTGCAATAAACAGACTTACCTTCTCTTTTATAAAATCTCTCTGCCCCCTCAACACTTCCTCTTAAATCTGGATCTATGACTGGAAAAGCGATTATCTGAGAATGGGGATGAACAATTGAAGCGCCTGCTTCACGTCCGTGGTTATGGAAAATAGCTACATATTTAACCAGCTTTTTATTCATTAAATCTAAATATCTTGTCTGGTAAGCATCAACTACTTCCTTAACCCTCCTTTGAGAAAATTGAGCTAGCTGCTTTTTATGGTCCCGGGTAACAATTACCTCGCAAAAGCCAACTCCGTCCAGAATTTTATTAGGCCCTTCAAGTCGTTCGTAAAGTTTTTCCCCTTTTGAAAAAGCCGGATACTTATTGGGAATAGACACAACTTTCCAATTTTTTCCTTTGGGATATTGGTAAAACGGAGTACCTTGGGTTTCTAAATTACAGAAAGGACATTTCTTAAGCGGGACTTCAACTTCTGTTCTTTTTTCTTTAGCAAAAGTTTCTGGTCTCCGAGCCCTGCCCGTAGCAATAACCACCCAGTCATCAGAAACCAAATCCATACGTAACTCTGAAACAGTTCTTTTTTTGACTTTATAAGAATTAGTCATATACTCTTCTCCATAGATTTATTCTTATCTCAAAAACTGACCAAAAGAATTTAATCATTCCCTTTAACTTCACTTTGCTCTCCGGATCATTTTCCCAAACAACCGGAACCTCTTTAATTTTCAATCCAAACTTACGAGCAATAGCTAAAACTTCCACGTCAAAAGCCCATCGCATAATAGTCTGCTTTGGGAAAATAATTTCTGCTGCCTCTTTAGTAAAACATTTAAATCCTCTTTGTGTGTCACGAATCCCCCAGAGAACCAGTAGTTGGATAATCCAATTACCAATCTTACCAATAATTCGTCGACCTGGTATATCCTGAACAATTTTACTTCCCTTGACTCCAATAGAACCAATGGCTATATCAAAGGAACCTTTTGGTTTTAGCCAGCCCCAGAATCTCTCAATCTGCTCTATCGAAGTAGCATTATCAGCATCGTCAAAAAGTCGATACTTGCCTTTTGCCTCCAGCATTCCTTGACGCACCACGTATCCCTTGCCGTGATTTTCTTTATTGTCAATAATCCTTAAACCTTTTATCATTTTCTGAAATTTTTTAACAATTTCCACGGTTTTATCTTTTGAACCATCGCTCACTACCAAAATCTCATAGGTATAATCCTGGCTGGATAAATATTTATCTATGGCCAAAAGCGTCTTAGGCAGCCGCCTTTCTTCATTATAAGCAGGGATAATAACGGATAGAAATGGTTTTTCCATAAGTTTGTTATTAGTATTGATAGACAAATTTATTATATCATAGAAATTAAAAACGGCCAACATTTTAGTCGGCCGCTAACTTAATTCGCTTGAGTTCGCTTAATCTCTTAATTTACTTTTCTAATCGCCGCTTCAATTGCTTCATCTAAGATTTTCATCGCCTCATCAATTTCGGATTTATTTACTACCAGCGGTGGCTCAAAGCGGATTACTGGATTTATTTCTGGATTGCCGCAAGGAAAAATCAAAAGTCCTCTTTTCAAACTCTCTTTAATGATTTGGTTTCTTAATTCAGGAAAAGGAGCTTTAGTAAATCTATCTTTAACAATTTCTATACCCTGCATTAATCCAAGTCCTCGAATATCTCCGATAAAATCCCAGTATTTGCCTTGAAGTCCCTCGAGCCCAGTTCTTAAAAAATCTCCCATTAATTTAGCATTCTTTACTAAATTCTCCTCTTCAATTATTTGAATCACAGCAAGTGCTGCCTGGCAAGCCAAAAGATTTCCACCAAAAGTATTGGAGTGTTGACCCAACTCTTTAAAATCAAGACTTTTTGGGAAAATACAGGCACCTTGGGGTACTCCGCCAGCGAATGCCTTAGCCACAAGAATCACATGGGGTTTTATCCCATAATGCTCGCAAGCAAACCATTTTCCGGTTCGGCCCATTCCGGCTTGAATTTCATCATCAACTATAAAGATATTGTACTTATCAGCAATTCTCTGGAGTTCTTCCGCACACATTTTAGGCCAATCAATGATTCCACCTTCTCCTTGGATAAACTCAATAAAGACACCATTTAGTTCAGAGGGAGGAATTACTGTCTTAAAGTAAAAATCTTCTAGGATTCTAATACAATGAGCTTTGCACGTGTCAGGAGTTTGGTTGTAGGGACATCGGTAACAATAGGGAGGAAAGATTTTAACAGAATTTTCAGGATAAAAATTTCTAATATGTTTTTCTTTACTACCCATGAGACTCAATGCTCCCATAGTTCTGCCGTGAAAAGCAAACATAAAACTTAAAAAACTTTGTCTTTCAGGCCTGGCTGACTTAAGTAACTTTTTCGCTGCTTCAGTGCTTTCTGAGCCAGAACAGCAATAGAACACCTCGGGGTAATCGTCCGGCTTAATCTTTGCCAATCTGGTCTCTGTCAGCTTAGATACTCTTTGAGCAAGAAGAGCCGAGAGTTTATTGGGAACATCGGTATCAATAAGATTGAGTACTCCAGTTTTAATTTGCTTAATTAGGCTCTCCATAAGTTTTTGGTGTCCATAACCAACATTAGCTACAGCCACGCCAGAAGAGAAATCCAGAATTTTATTTCCGTCAATATCCTGAAGGTAAACTCCTTTCCCTTTCTCATTAATAAAACCAAGACTGTAGTCATTAGTAGTGGTGGCTACATACTTTTTATGAATTTCTATAAATTCTTTCCCTTTAGGTCCGGGAATATCTAGAAGTTTTCTCATCTTTATTCCTCCTCGCAAGTGATATTTTATTATCAATGAACCAATTCATCATATCTTAACACCTTCCAAAAACTTTTGTCAAGTAATCTTAAACGTTATATAATATAAATATGTTAAAACAAAAATTATTCTTTCAAGAAATATTGATTTTTTTGGCAACCGGCATCTTGGCTGTGGTGGCTGGAATAGAATTAACTAAAGCATTTGAAGAAAAGGTTATTGAAAAACCGGCTGAAATTTCTTTTTGGCAATTTATCATCGCTTTTTTAATCGTTACCTCCTTGATTTTGGTCTTTCTGAAATTATTCAAGGGAAAAGGAGGCAGATTTTTCTTCCAAATCTTTTTACTTTTAGCTATTTTTATTGGAGCCGAGACTTTGTTTAGTCTTGTTTTTCCTCCTTTTTCAGCAACACTTCTTGCTTTTCTACTAGTCGTCCTTAGAATTGCTAAACCTTGTCTTTGGATACACAATATTTCTTTGAGTTTAGGTATTGCCGGAATTTCTGCTACATTGGGAGTAATTATTTCTTGGCAGACCTTAGCTATTATTTTAGCCGTGCTTTCGATTTACGACATTATTGCTGTTTATAAAACCAAACATATGGTTAAAATGGCAAAGGCACTAGCCGCAAAAGGAGCACTTTTTGCTTTGGTTATCCCAGAAAAATTCTCATTCTGGAAAGCGGATATTTCTGGGGTTGACTTGAAAGAAAAGGGGAAATTTTTAGTCTTAGGCACCGGGGATTTAGCCCTGCCAATCGCTTTTGCTGTTTCTGTCTTAACTGAAGGTATAATTGCCTCTTTGGTTGTAATCGGGGCAACTTTAATTGGTGTGTTTCTACTCCATTGGCTCTTCACTAAGCAAAGAAAACCCCAGCCAATGCCAGCT
>CAYRSW010000042.1:778-4244 GCA_964427335.1 uncultured Candidatus Saccharibacteria bacterium | reverse complement strand
ATATAACACCGACTATTCTGGAAGTGATGGGGATTGAAAAGCCGAAGGAGATGAAAGAAAAATCTCTTATAATTAACTCAAAATAAAAATCATGTTTGATGTTATAACCATTGGTGGTGCGACCAGAGATATTATCTTCGTCACCAACTTAGCCCGACTTATTAAGGGGGGGGGCTTAACCGAACAGATGCTTCTTGGCTTTGAATACGGAGCAAAAATAAAAAGTAAAGAAATCCACTTTGCTCTAGGAGGAGGAGCAAACAATGTTTCCGTAGGACTTAGCCGCTTAGGACTAAAAACTGCCGCCTGTGCTTGTGTGGGAAAAGATACTGATGGGCTTAATATCTGGGGAAATTTAGAAGCCGAAAAGGTGGATGCAATTTTGGTTCAACAATCCGAAAACCTGCGAACTGGCTTTTCCTTCATTGTTACTCATAAAAAATCTCGCGAACACGTAATTTTTGCTTTCACCGGAGCAAACCAAGAACTAAAACTTGTAAATTATAACCCACAAATTGCTGATACAAAATGGATGTATGTAACTTCCTTGGCTGGGAAATGGCAGAAGAATTTAGCGGAAATTGTTAAAATAGTAAAAGTTAATAATATTAATTTAGGATTCAATCCTGGCACAAAACAGCTTAAGACAGGATGGAAAGGACTAAAAAAGATTCTGGAAGTAACTAAAATTTTGGCCCTAAATCAAGATGAAGCAATTGAGCTCGTTCTTTCCCACGAGAATCTTTCCTCTCAAGAACCCAAGAATTTAATTAAGACATTGCTCGGCTGGGGACCGAAAATAGTTATTGTAACTCAAGGAAAAGATGGCGCCTATGTTGGAGATAAAGAGAGTATTTACCATTCTCCTGCTTCGTCTCCTGAGAGAGTTGACACCACCGGCGCCGGGGACTCTTTTGGCTCGGGATTCTTAGGAGGATATATTACAACTGGCGACATTAAAGAAGCCCTAAAGTGGGGAATTGCCAACAGCGGAAATGTCGTCGGTTTTTACGGCGCCCAAGAAAAATTACTGACTAAAAAAGAGGTTAAGAAAAAGATTAAAGAGATAGAGATTAAGTCAATATGATTAAAAAGGGGAATTTATATTATCCAACCCGGGAATTTAAAAAACAAGCCTGGGTGAAGGACAAAAAAATTTATAAACAGGCGGCTAAAAATCCGGTTAAATTCTGGGAAAAATTAGCCGGAGAACTTCTTTGGATGAAGATTTGGCGAAAAGGTTTTTCACACCAGCCGCCTTATTTTAAATGGTTTGTTGGAGGTAAAATTAATATTACCCAAAACGCTTTGGATAAAAATTTAGAACAGAGGAAGAACAAAGTAGCTCTGATTTGGGAGCCAGAACCTTTAGAAGAGAAACCGCGATATTTTACCTATTATGAGCTTTATAAAGAGGTTAATAAATTCGCTAATGCTTTGAAAAAATTAGGGGTTAAGAAAGGCAGCAAAGTAGGCATTTACTTACCGATGATTCCAGAAGTAATAATTGCTATGCTTGCTTGCGCTAGAATTGGAGCAGTGCACTCGGTAGTGTTTTCTGCTTTTTCTGCCTCGGCTCTAAGAATAAGGATGCAGGATACCAAGGCAAAAGTTCTAATTACAGCCGACGGCTATTTCAGAAGAGGGGAAATTATTGATTTAAAGAAAAATGCTGACGAAGGGATAAAGGAAACAAAAGTTAAAAAAGTCATTGTGGTGAAAAGAGCAAAAAATAAAGTTTCTTGGCAGAAGAACCGAGACTGTTGGTGGGAAGATTTGGTAAAATCCGAATCAGACTTTTGCCCTCCAGCAGTGATGGACTCGGAAGACCTTCAATTCATCCTCTACACCAGCGGTTCAACTGGCAAACCAAAAGGTTGCGTGCATGTCTGCGGCGGCTACACAGTTCAGGCCCTCTGGACTGCAAAATGGATATTTGATTTAAAGGATAGTGATATTTTTTGGTCCACGGCTGATATCGGCTGGATTACCGGCCATACTTATTCTTGCTACGGACCACTTCTTAATGGGACAACTTTTGTTATTTTTGAGGGCGCAATAGATTGGCCAACACCTGATAGATGGGCCCAAATTATTGAAAAATACGGCGTAACAACTTTCTACACCGCCCCCACCGCTATCAGAATGTTTGAGAAGTACGGAAAAGCAATCCTTAAAAAATATAAATTTAATACCCTGCGGCTTTTAGGCTCGGTTGGAGAACCAATAGATGAAGCTGCCTGGCAATGGTATTTTAGAGAAATAGGAAAAGGAAGATGTCCACTCGTCGATACTTGGTGGCAAACTGAAAATGGGGGGATTTTGATTACTTCTTTACCGGGAGTTGGTCCTTTCAAACCAGCTTTTACTGGGCTTGCTTTTCCGGGGATAAAGTGGGGTATTTTCGATGACAAAGGAAAAACTCTGCCTCAAGGCAAAAAAGGAAATTTGGTTCTGCTTGCTCCTTTTGCTCCAAGTATCTTGAGAGGAATCTATAAAAATCCTAAAAAATACTTAAAGACCTATTGGAGTCAATATGGCAAGAAAATCTACTTTACTTCTGATGGTGCTTATAAAGATAAGAACGGCTTAATTCGGGTCGTCGGTAGAGTAGATGATGTAATTAAAGTGGCTGGTCATAGAGTGACTACCGGAGAGTTGGAAGCAGCAATTAACCTACATCCAGATATTACAGAGTGCGCAGTGGTCGGAATTCCTGATGAAATAAAAGGAGAAGTGCCGGTGGCCTTCGTAGTATGTAAAAAGAAAGCAGGAGAGAAGATTAAAAAAGAGGTTATTGTCCAAATAAGAAAAGAAATTGGACCAATTGCCCTACCAAAAGAGGTTTATTTAGTTAAAGACCTGCCAAAAACCAGGTCAGGAAAGATAATGAGAAGGATTTTAAAGAAATTATTTACTGGCGAGCCCCTTGGAGATTTATCTACTCTGGCTAATCCTAATATTGTTGGAGAGATAAAGAGTTTGGTCAAAATTTCCAAGCCGTAGGCGCAGGAAACTTTGTAACCAAACCTTTACCCCGCCCCCATTTTGCTTTTATGTACTTCTACATTAGAGCAAAATGGGGGCGGGGTACTCAAATTTATATCGAAATTTTCTGTGTCCTTCGGACTTGAAAATTTCGATAAATTTGGCATGCAAGACCTATTAAAAACTAAAGCTGGTGAAAAATTAATTTTACTAGGCAATGAAGCAATTGTCAGGGGGGCCCTTGAAGCAGGAGTGCAGTTTGTTTCTACCTATCCCGGTACGCCGGCTTCAGAAATTGGAAATACTTTTTGGGAATTGGCTGGTAAGGATAATTTTTACTTTGAATTCAGTACAAACGAAAAAGTTGCGCTGGAGGCAGGAGCAGGAGCAGCTTTTTCGGGACTCAAAACACTAGTTGCTATGAAACATTTTGGCTTAAATGTAGCTTTGGATGCTCTTCTTCCTCTCTGTTATACCT
>CAYRSW010000042.1:0-768 GCA_964427335.1 uncultured Candidatus Saccharibacteria bacterium | reverse complement strand
CGCTTAGGGGCAGCATGGTTATCGCTGTTGCTGATGACCCCAGTGGTTGGAGTTCAGCTCAAGCTGAAGAAGATACCAGGGCTTTTGGGCAACTTGCTCATATTCCAATATTGGAGCCGTCGGACCCACAAGAATGTAAAGATTTTATTAAGTTTGCTTTTGAGCTTTCAGAAAAATTTGAGATGCCGATTATGGTAAGAATTACTACTCGAGTAGCTCATCAGCGTGCAGTAGTTAAAACCGGAACAATTAAAAATCCTCGGACAACTAAAGGGAGATTTATAAGGGAACAGAAAAGATTTGTTACTATGCCGCCAAGAGTGCTGGAGATGAAAAAAGAACTTCTTGAGAAAATAGAGAAAATTAGAGAAGTGGCGGAAAAAAGCAGTATTAACAAGATACAAGATACCCCGAAGCAGAGCAAGCTCGCTACGGGGCAGGCAAGATACAAAATACAAAATACAAAACTAGGTATTGTTACTTCGGGAGTCTCTTATTTATATGTGATGGAGGCGCTGCAAAAACTTAATTTAGATATACCGGTTTTGAAACTCGGTTTTTTCTATCCGTTACCAGAAACAAAGATTAGTAAATTTATAAAGAAACTTAAAAAAGTTTTAATTGTTGAGGAATTAGATCCATATCTTGAAAAAGAGGTCCAAAGATTAGCTAAAGATGTAAATCCTAGGTTAAAGATTTATGGTAAGGATTATTTACCAGAGGTAGGCGAATTACGACCGGAAATGGTTATAAGGGCTATTGCTAGTG
>CAYRSW010000041.1:0-4951 GCA_964427335.1 uncultured Candidatus Saccharibacteria bacterium | reverse complement strand
CTCCTAAACAAAACCCAACCAGTCCCAAATGAATCCCAATAATTTTGCATTTTGCATTTTGCATTTTGCATTTTGTACTATACCAATTCCCCAATGCCATACCGGCCATAACAGCAGTAATAAGTAAAGCTATTTTATGGTAAATGTACCCTTCAGTAACCTGAAAAAGATAAATAAGGAGCACCTCTGAAGCCATGAGAGTTAATCCTCCGGTGGCCATAGCTAAAAAGGAAAGGGCTTGGGGAGATTTTTTAACTCTTAAGAAAAGGTAAAATCCAACAAGACCAAAAGCAAGAAGAATTTGCCAGAGTTTAATCTTAAATAACTGGCTAAAGAATTTAGCCAGTTTGGGATAAAAGAAGCTCTGCCAATACAAGGCATTAAGGAAATATCCGTGGGGTTTAAAATCTTGGTTAAAATTTATCGTTGCTGGAGAGCCCAGGAGTTCGGAGAACTCTCCCACTCTCTCGTTGGTCAAACGATATTTAATATAAGACGGTGTTACCAAGCCGGTCTTAATATCTCTCTCTTTTAATCTTTCAATTAAAATCTTCCCTGTTCTGTCAATTTCGGCTTGGGAGGCAATAAAGAAAATTTCTTCTTCGGGCAAAATCAAAACTTGAGGAAATACACCCTTAAGGGTCTGATATATTAAAGCATTACGCTCTCTTAGGGAAGGGTTTAGATAGTTAGGGGAAGAAGAGAGATAGAAAGCAAGAACTCCGTCTTTGGTCAATTTTTCTTTCGTCTCTTCAAAAAATTCCCGCGTATAAAATCTATTAAGAAGAGCCGTTGAAGGGTCAGGAAGATTGAGAATAATAGCATCGAATTTTTGGCCAGTGTCAGTTAAAAAATATCGGACATCAGCGGCTATGGAGTTTACACGGGCATCATCAATAGAGGCTTTTGACTCTTCGGCGGCATATTTATAAGAAAGTTCAATAAGTTTTGGATCAAGTTCTACCCAATAAACTTGACCGGGGTTATGCTTTAAGATTTCGGTTATTGCCCCGCTTGCTCCCGAGCCAACTAAAAGAACTTTTTGGGGATGGGGATGCGCAAGTAAAGGAAAATGAGCCAATACTTCAGAAAAGCCCTTTTCTTGGTGGCTGGTGACAAAAATTCCATTTTCATAGAAATTATACTGACCCCCAGATTCAGTAACGGCTATATTTCCAGACAAAGAATTAGTTTGCTCAACTAATTTTTGGGAGGGGAAGCGAAGGGAAGAGGTATAATAGTTTATTCTGTCACTAATGGGTGTAAGAGATACGGTAAAAAATACTAAGCCGACAAAAAGAGTCAAAACCCAAATTAGTCTATTTGAAACTAAGTCTCCATTTGGAGGCTTAGTTTCTTTTAACACCTTAAAAACAACCAAAATCGCCAGCCCCCCAAGAAAAAAAGCTACCTTAAACTCATTGAGCCAGATGAAGATGAAATTAAAAGCAAGGCCTCCCGTAATAAAACCAATTATTTCGTAAAGATAGGCGCGGCTAACGCTGTGGGCAGATACAAGACCTACCCCTACCCTATTGGCTAAAGGAAACATCAACCCTAAAATAAGAGGAAGGGGTGCAGTAATAAGTACTGCCAGTAGAAAACTCAAGGGAAGGTTAGGAATCTCACCAACGTGACTCAACAAATTTTTGCTTAATCTTATAACAAGAATTTCCAGGGGCAGAAACAGAGCAATAAGAGCAAAAGTTAAACAAAGAATTTTTTTAGATTTTTTGACTAATTTAGCAAGCCAAAGGGTTCCTAGGGCTACCCAGCCAATCCAGGAAGCAAGCACCACCCCCATAAAAAATTCATTACCATAAAAAGTAGCGGTTATCTCTCTTAAGATAATCACTTGACCAATTACAGAAATAACGCCAAGGATAAAAAATAAAATAAACATGGTCTTTTACACTTCTACTTTTTATATTATACTGTAACTAGATAGCTATAACAACAATATGATAGACTCTTATGATTTCGGAAAAATAGTAATTGACGGTAAAGAGTATAGAGAAGATGTGGTTATTTGGCCGGATCATGTAGATTGTCCTTGGTTAAGACTTGAGGGTCACAATTTAGCTCTAGAAGATATTTCTGAAGTAATTAAAGCCAAGCCTAAAATTCTTATTGTCGGCACCGGTTATTCTGGTATAATGAAAGTACCTGAAAAGGTTAAAGAAAATATCGAGGCTCAAGGGATAAAAATAATTATTGAGCATTCAAAAAAAGCTTGTCAGATTTATAACAAGCTTTCTGTAACTAAAAAGGTTATAGCTTGCCTACACTTAACATGCTAATTGACATTAACGAATTAAAAATTGGTCTTCAGCTATTAGCAGCTGCTCTTTTGGGTGGAGCAATAGGACTAGAAAGAGAATATTGGAGAAAAGCAGCCGGACTGCGAACCCACATGCTTGTTTCTTTAGGAGCTTGCCTTTTTACTATTCTTTCCAGGGAAGCTTTTAATAGCTTTATTGGCAAAACTAGTTATGACCCTTCTCGTATTGCCGCTAATATAATAGTCGGAATTGGTTTTATTGGAGCCGGGGTGATTATTCAGACAAAGGGTGGGATTAAGGGTATCACCACTGCTGCCGGAATTTGGCTAGCCGCAGCTATTGGAATGGCTATTGGCTGTCATTTCTATGCAATTGCACTTTTTACTACCTTGATTGCGGTAGTAATTCTAGTTATTGCCAGAGGTTACGAAAGAAGATTTAGAGAGCTTGTTAAGAATAAGAAAGAGAAGAGAAGGGGAAATTAAATTTTACCGCTTGAGCCGAAAAGTTTTATTTTTTCTTCTACCTTTTCCTGCACAGCATCGCGAGCCAGAGCCATAATTTTTCGAGGATCTGCAGTTTCAACTTGAGCTTGAAAAAACTCCCTTAAAGCGCCAGTGAAGGCAATACGCAATTCTGTATCAATATTTATTTTGGCGATACCTAATTTTATCGCTTTTTTTATTTGAGCATCGGGAATGCCCGAACCCCCATGAAGAACTAAAGGAACCTTTACTAATTCTCTAATTTCTTCTATGCGATTAAAATCTAAATGTGCTCCTACTTCTCTATAAAAACCATGAACATTCCCAACAGCAATGGCCAAACTATCTATCCCGGTGATTTGCGCAAATTCTTGAGCTTCTTGGGGATCTGTTTTTTGAATTTCAGTCAATTCTCCTAAGGTTCCGCCTTTAGGAATTTTTCCTAATTCTCCTTGAACCCAAATATTAAATTCATGGGCATAATCAGCTGCTTTTTTAGTAATTTTAACATTTTCTTCAAAAGGTAAACTTGAGCCATCAATCATTACCGAAGAAAAACCAGCATCAACGCAACACACCACTGTTTCGTAGTTCTTTCCATGGTCAAGGTGCAGAATAAATGGTATTTTTGACTCTTCAATTAGAGTTTTAACTAAAGCTACGATAGTTTTAAAACCGCCGTAAGCTAAAGTAGTCTCGCTTACTTGAACAGCAGCCGGGGAACGCTGTGCCTCGGCTGCTTTAATTATTGCTTGAGTTGTTTCAAGATTATAGGTATTAAAAGCACCAAGAGCATATCTCTTTTTCTGGGCATCTTTAAATAATTGTTGAGGTAAAGTTAGCATAATCTCTTATTTTATTAATGCTTCTGTTATATTGATAAACTCACTAGCATTTAAACTCGCTCCTCCGACCAATAGTCCATCCATTCCCACACTCTTAATAAACTCATAAGCATTAGAGCCCACCACGCTTCCGCCGTAAAGAATTCTTATCTTTTGAGCAGTAATGCTTGAATAAAGGCCAGTCAAAATCTTCTGGATTAAAAGTCGTGCTGTCATAATCTCGTCGGGGCCAGCCGCCTCTCCGCTGCCGATTGCCCAGATTGGCTCGTAAGCTATGGAAAGTCGAGTAAGAGTTAAACCAGATATATCTTTTAAGCCGCTCATGAGTTCATAAGTAATCACTTCTTGAGCTTTATCTTCCTGCCTTTCTTCTATGGTTTCCCCAATACATAATATTGGTTTAAGCCCTGCTTTTAAAGCAGTTTTTAGTTTTAGATTTACCATCTCATTGGTTTCGCCTATGAAATGCCTTCTCTCGGAATGCCCGATAATAACATAATCGCAACCCACATCCTTAAGCATTCTAGCTGAAACCTCACCCGTATAAGCTCCTAATTCTTTCCAAAATAAATTTTGAGCTCCAAGTTTTATCCCACTGCCCTTGAGTTCCTTTTTGACAATAGAAAGACTGGTAAAGGGAGGACAAAGAACAACCTCAATGTCTTTAATTCCTCGAAGGCCTTTTTTGATTGTTTTGGTTAGACGTTGAGCGGCCTCAATGGTGAGAGGGTTCATCTTCCAATTTGCAACTATGAGAGGTTTCATATTATTTTAAATACCCCTAAACTTGCCAAAGTAACAGCAAGGCCTGCAATTAGTACCCCTAAAGTAATAAGTCCTAATGCCTTCTTAAAAGAAAATCCAAAGAGAAAAGCTACTAATGCCCCGGTCCAGCCGCCAGTCATAGGAAGAGGTATAGCTACTAGAAGAATTAAAGCCAAAGCTCCCCATCGTTTAATCTTCTTATTATGTTTTGCTCGGGTCCGAACGAAAAGCCAGTTAAAAAATCTATCAAAAAATAGAGAATGTTTCGCGAGAAAGAAAGATATGGGTTTAAGCAAAGCAAGAATAAAAATAACCGGAATAAGGTTGCCGATTACTGCCAGAAAATACGCCCAAATTGGAGAAACTCCATAAAATAAAGCAAAAGGAATAGCTCCTCTAAGCTCTATCAAGGGAAGATTGGCAATAATTACTGTGGTTAATTCCGGCGGTAGGGCTTTAAACCAAGAAAGATATCCCATTGTTTACTGCTTTCTTAAGAATTTCGCTGCTTCTTCTGGTTCAATGGTAGAAATTTCTATGCCGGTGCTTAATTCAAATCCAGCCCAAACTGCTG
>CAYRSW010000040.1:463-5117 GCA_964427335.1 uncultured Candidatus Saccharibacteria bacterium | reverse complement strand
AGATAATTATTTCTGCCTCTTTTTCAGCTGTTCTTAGGATTTTCCGGTAGTCTATCCCAGCATAAACAATGAATCCTTTATTAATCAGAGGTTCGTATTCCTCTCTTTCTTCAATAGTGCAGTTGAACTTGTCTAAATCGGACAATTTCTCAAATCTTTGTACAGCTCTTTCTTGAGTAAGCTCACCGTAAGGCATTGGGTGTCTGACAACGACTACCTTTTTATTAAAACCTTTTAAGATTTGACAGATTTTTCTGGTAAGGGGACTTTTGCCGCAGCCGGTCCTTACTGCCGTTACGGCAATTACCCGGACATTACTTTTAAGCATCGTCATTCTCATTAATTTTTCGTCAGGAATAATAAATTCGGCCCCTAAAGCTTCAACTTTGTCTTTTATTTTCCAAAGTTGTTTGTACGAAATATCGCTGTAGGAAAAAATAACTAAGTCGACTTTTTCGCGGGCAATAAGTTCTTCTAGTTTTTCTTCTGGATAAATCCGTATTCCTCTGGGATAGAGAGAACCGGCTAATTCTGGAGGATAAACTCTTTTCTCAATACCTGGAATTTGAGTGGCCGTAAAAGCTATCACTTCATATTCAGGATTGTCTCGACATAAGACATTAAAACTATGAAACTCTCTTCCAGCAGCTCCCATCATAATCACTTTCCATATTTGCATCTTAGCACCCCATATTTTTATTTTGTTAATGAACCTCAATTCAACTTAGCAAACTTTTTAAAGATAGTCAATACTCCTTACAATTTAAAGAGACCGAACTAAGTTTCTATTCGGTCTCTTGTTATAAGCAGAGCTTGAAATTGCGTCGTTCGGATGAAATAAAAACTAGTTTTTATTTCATCCTCTCTAGCAATTATAAATCTTTATTTTTTACTAATTTTCTAAAAAGCTCTATCACTTCGTCCCAACCGGTATCTTTAGCAAATTGGGACTCTCGGTAGATTTTTTGATAAGACTGGTAAATCTCATTGACTATGCTAGGGTGGGGGAAATAGATTCCTATTCCACGAGAGTCGTCAAATTCTCGGTATTCATGCCTTCGACAAATGGTTAAGTCTTCAAGGATTAAGATAAGTTTATCAGCGAGTGATTTAATCTCACTATCAAAACTATTATTTGATATTTCAGCAAGTAACTTATAAAGATCGCAATATGCTCCCAGATAGTAACGATTCTTTTCAGCTACTTTTAAAAGTATGTTAAAGATTTCTGTTTGAGTTACAGGATTTCTTAGACGATTCTCCAAGACTTTGGAGAACTTTTTAAAATAAGACACAAACTCATTGACTTTTTTAGTATCAATTCCGGCTAAGGAAAGTGGCATAAAACGACTTTCGGAAAAAGATGCAATCGGTTCTTTGTATAGTTCAATAGAGGCATCGATGACGAAGCGGATAAGCTCTTCATTGGTGATTCCCGGGTAATCTTTTAGTTTTTCTATCATTTTATCAAAAGCGATACCTCCCGGTGAAGTCCGAGCCAACCCTTCAAATGGATAAGCGGTAAACTCAATCATATCAGGACTTCCTATAAAAATCTCGGTAGTATCTTTTAAGGCATAATTTATCTCTATCATATTCATCAAACATGAAAACATAATAAGGGCCGTAAGTTTTTTCCCTCCTAAGCCGCGCTTAAGAGCAGTATGAAAATTCTCGATAGAAAGCGTTGAGCCACTAGTTATATCAGGAGAAAATCCATTAATAATTCCCTCGATAATTCCATCACCATGAGTAAAGGTTAAAAACATATAGTGTTTAGCCGGCCAAGAGCTAGTAGCATATCTTACAAGTTTTTCTACCGTTTCGGGCGAGCCCATATCAAATTCACCTTTAAATCCACTAAGTACTTTAGAATTTATCTTTTTCAGTTCGTTATCTTTTTCTAGATACAGCAGTTTAGTGCCGGAGAAATCCTGGCCATAATATTTTGTCTCTGGAGCGCCATCATAAAGAATTAGGACATTAACATTATCAGATGAACCAATTCTTTCCAGTTTGAAATCAATGATTGTTAAAATGTTTCGAGCCAGATTGTTGTCTCCATTAAAGTAACCGATAACGGTCCAGTCAGCTATTTTCTGTTTAGCCTGGGCTGGCCAGGCAATAAAACAAAGAAGAAAAATTACTGACAACATTAACAAAAGAAACTTTTTCATTCTAACCTCCACCATTTTTGTCAAAATCTTTGATTTTGCTATAAAAATGAGTGTCCGCCGAAGCGTAGCGTAGGCGGACCTGCCTACATTATATTTCGGCAGGTTCTCAATTTCTTTACAAAATCAAGATTTTGAAGAAATTGGAACTTCAAAGGACTAACATATTACTCTATCACATTATTTTATAAAGGTCAAGGGAAATTTAAAACGGAGACGTTTTTTAGTCTCCGTTTTTAGGTTTTTAATCCTAATTCTTTTAACTTCTTCTTAGTCGGGATTCCAAATTTAGACCAACCGCGCAACCTGTAGTAACGGTTTAAGAGTCGGGTGTAGATTTTTTTATTAAGAATTCCGCCCTCATAAAATCTTTCCGGAGGAAAATCATATGATCGCGGACTTAAGTCCGCTACTCCGTCATTTATTTCTCTTACCCAGAACATTCTGGTTAGGTTCCAAACTTTTTCTGAAATCTTAAGCAAATCCTCCAAAGAATAATCAAAGCCGGTAACTGCTTTTAAGATTCTAGGATAATACTCTAAATCAAGCCCTAGTTCAACCCACTGCAGTCGGCAGACGCCCAACATATCAAACATTGGTCGGGCATGCTGGAGAAAAATTACTTTTTCTGGTTTCCCTTTGAGTTTCTTGCGGCCCACTTCAATATCATAGGTAATTGCCCAAGCTCGATTGTGGTGTGCGCCGACATCACAAGTGCCGTAAGCAAGAGCCATAGCCAGAGCATTGCGAAAAGAATAGCCGCTGATTTCCAATCCTTTTATCTGCATAGCAAGTTTTTCAGAATTTTTGCCAATAATTTTAGCTGCTGCTCTTGAACCTTGAGCTAAAATTTTTCCGATTCCTTCTTGTGAAGCAATTTTTTTTGCCAAGTACTCAAAACTATCTATATCGCCAAAACTGATTTTTTGACCAGCATCTTTTTCAGTAAGTAACTTTTTCTCAAAACACTCCATCACAAAGGCAATAATGTTTCCGGTTGATATAGTGTCCAGTCCTAATTGGTCACAGAGCCAGTTTGCGTAGGCAACATCGCGAATGTCAGAAAATCCGCAATTTGCTCCGCAAAGAGCAATGGTTTCATATTCCGGTCCCTCAATCCGAATGTCGTGTTTGTATCCGGGGACTTTTCTGGTGTGCGAATACTTGCCGCAAGCCATTGGGCAGCCAAAACATGCTTTATCTGAAGTGACAATTAGATGACGCATTATTTCGCCGCAGAGCTTTTTATGATCTTTGGAGTATTCTTCCTGGAAGTTTCTGGTGGGAAAAGCTTTGATTTCGTTGACCCAATTAACCACTCCGGAAGTACCACACTCCTGCCATTCATCAAGCGCCGAATGTCCAAAACATTTCATAAACATTTCTTTGCCAACTTTCAATACTTGTTTTCGGTCGGCCAGAGGGATTGCCTTTGTTCCTTTGACAGCAATTGCTTTAAGATTTTTACTTCCAAGCACTGCACCGATACCGGTTCTACCCGCTTGCCTTCCAAAGTCGTGAGAGATGCAGGCAAATTTAACTTTATTTTCTCCACCCGGTCCGATTACTGCAATTTGGAAATCTTCGCCCAAATCTTTTTTAAGCATTTCTTCTGCATCAATTGAACCTTTCCGCCAGTATTTTTCAGCATCTCTTATTTCCACTCTATCATCTTCAATAAATAAGTATTTCGGTTTTGAGGCGATTCCCTCAATTATAATGACATCATAACCAGCGTATTTCATCTCCGGAGCAAAATGACCGCCCATATTTGAATCCCCATATCCTCCAGTAGCTGGAGATTTAGAGGCAAAGGTTGTCTTTGCGCCAGCCGGTAAAAATACTCCCGATAAAGGTCCGGCAGCAATGACTACTTTATTATTTTCACCAAACGGCTCTGTCCCTGGTTTTACCTCATCATAGAGAATTTTAGCGACAAATCCTCTCCCACCGAGCCAGGCCTTGGCAAATTCAAGGTCAAGCGGTTTAGAGGCAGTAGAGTTTTTGCTTAAATTCACGCGTAATATCTTTCCACCGTAGCCATTCATTTTTTCACCTCTATTAAGGCGTTCATTGCACAGAATCTGACACACTGTCCGCACCCTTTACAACCTTCAGATATTTCAATTGTGTATCCACCCGGATTAGGAAAGTTTCCGTGAATTTTAATAAATGCTTTTTTAGGATTATTTTCTTTCTGGTGTGTTAAAGCACAGATAAGTTCACATATCCTGCAGCCAGAACAGAACTTGTCGTTAATACTGATTTTCATTTCAACCCCCTTGTCGATTTTTAGAAGTCCGATCTCCCCTGGAGATCGGACTTCTTTCATTTAATCTTTAATAACTTACTCCTGGCTCTTGGCCGGGTTCTACATCACCGACAAGGTCGTCGTCAACTATTTTAATATGTTTAGCTTTAGCAAAGATACAATAGATTTCCAGATGAGCTTGGACAAACTTTTTATCGGTCAGGTACTT
>CAYRSW010000040.1:0-453 GCA_964427335.1 uncultured Candidatus Saccharibacteria bacterium | reverse complement strand
CTTCTTTCTTATTTAATTTACATTTTGTTTCCATATGATTCATAAATTCTTTATAATTATCAAATATTCTTTCAACTACTTTCAACACTCTTAAGCGAGAAATCTCTACTTCTTTCTTAAAGCCAACAACGCCGATTTCAAAAAACTCTAAAAGGGCATCGGTGACCGAAAATCTTCTTTCAGGCCAAACTTTTTCAAAAAGTCCAGGCCGATCAAAAATCTCTTTGCCTTCTAGAACTTGGAGAATCTCTTCGTTGATTTTCCCCAGATCTTCCTTCTTGATACTTTTCTTAAGCATCTTGACCTCCTTTTTTGTCAAGGTTCGTTTTCATTGAAGCTTAACATTGCTTTTTAAAAATGTCAAGAAAAAAGGACTGTCTTTGATTCAAGAACAGTCCTTTAGCTTTTTTAGTATGCTTTACAATGTAATTCTTTTGTAATTTGGGCGATATG
>CAYRSW010000039.1:0-5399 GCA_964427335.1 uncultured Candidatus Saccharibacteria bacterium | reverse complement strand
AATTAAATCCCAGTCCAATTTAAAATAGAACCACCAAGCACCACCGACGGCTACTCCGGTATAAAGGAGCAGTCTGTGCCACATTCTCAATCCCCCAAATGGGCCGATTTCTTTAATATTTATAACATCATCAAAAAGCCCGATAATAGCGCCACAAATCATCGCGCCCAAGGGAAGGAAAGTTTGGGGTCGAGTAAGGAAATTAAGGTTTTCCAAAAACGACCCGGGCAAGCTCCGAGAAATAAACCAAAAAAGACCAGCAAGTCCCAAAACGGTTACCCAAACTAAAAGTCCTCCCATTGTAGGGGTTCCTTCTTTTTTTTGGTGAAGTCGGCTAAAAACTGGAGCCCCTCTCCGACTAATTTTTTTGCCTAATTTGTATTTGTGCAAGAATCTATCCAGTGTCGGTGTCCAAGCCATAGCCACTAAAAAAGAAATGGTGCTGATAGAAAGGATTCGAACGATACTTAGAGCGTTATCCATACTCACATAACACATAACACATAACATGGAACAAAATTGTTACGTGTTGCATGTTCTATGTTCCATGATTATATTTTACCATATTACCCTCTTTTCTACCATTCATAAGCCTCTAGTACCCATTTAACAAGCTTCTTGGTCTCCTCGAATTTATCATTGCTACCTAAAACCACACCTATAACCAAATGATTTTTAGTTGGCTCCTTAATCACCAGAATCATTGTTTCCCCCGCTTCTTCAGTAAAGCCGGTTTTTCCTCCAATAATATTAGGAAGCACTCCTAAGAGTTTGTTAGTATTAAGAAGTAAATGGTTTATTCTCTCATCAATTGAATAGACTCTTGCGCGAGGAATTTTTAAAATTTCAAAGATTAGTGGTCTATCCAATAGGAAACTGGTAAATCGAGCTAAATCATAGGCAGTTGAGAAATTTTCGGGCTCATCAAATCCAGCCGGATTAGCAAAATGGGTATTTTTAAGCCCTAGGGTTCTTGCTCTCTCGTTCATTAAGTCAACAAAATTCCCAAGATGTTCGGCTAAAGCCACGGCAGCATCATTGCTGGAAGAAACAAGAAGCCCGTAGAGAAGATTTTTCACACTGATGGCTTCTTGAGGCCAAAGGTCTACTCTATTACCTTCGGTCTCCACTGCTTTTTTACTCACTGTAACTTCCTCATCCAAATCCGTATTTTCCACCACTATCAAAGCAGCTATTAGTTTGGTTAAACTAGCAATAGGAAGGCGCTCGTTTATATTTTTTTCATAAAGTATTTTGCCAGTTTCACGGTCCAGAACGATAGCCGCTTTTGCTTCTAATTCTAAATCTTCCCATCCTTCTCTTAAATACGGAAAATCGGGCTCGTGGCTTTCTATGTTAACCGGAGCACGGATTGGGACAAAAGAAGCAGTGGCTTTGTCTTTCTCCAATAGAGAGGGGTTAGTGAAGGCAAGAACCAGAAAGATTATAATGATGGCAATGATAGAAAACATTAGATTTATTTATTGATTTATTTGTTTATTAATTTATTAAAATAAATAAATAAATGAGTAAACTAATAAATTGATTATAATTAGCTACTTTCTGTTTTGTATTTTAACGTCTCATAATCAGGCAGGTCTTCGATTTTCTCTATCCCTAGTCTCTTTAAAAAATCAAAGGAAATTCTGTAAAGGAAGCTTCTTCTTGATTTTGGATTAATAATTCTTTCAATAAGTCCTCTGATTAAAAGTTTTCTTAGAATAAAACTTGAGTTTACCCCACGGATATCTTCTATTTTTATTCTTGAGATTGGTCCTCTATAAGCAATTACAGCCAGTGTTTCTAAAGAGGCGCGACTTAAATCCTCTTGCAACTCACTCTTTATAAGTTTTTGAGTATATTGGGCTACCTCTGGAGCGGTGACCATTTGGACTTTTGAACTTTTTTTAAGAATCCTCAATCCCCTAATTCTATATTCATTTTGAAGTTCCATTAAAGCATTTTCCACTTCAGGGATTGGCCGATTACAAAACTTAGCCAATTTTTTGATTTTAATCGGTTCAGCGCTCACAAAGAGCAGGCTTTCTATTATTGATTTTAAATTCATATATTTGGGGCATTCTTGAGATATATCTCTTTAAATAAATCTTCTTGCCTTGCCATTACTAATCTTTGTTTAATTAACTCCAACAAGGCTAAAAAGCTGACAATAACATCCACCTTTGAAGATTTGTTTTTGATCATCTCACCGAAACTCGCTTCAATTTTTTCCCTTAAAGATTTTTGGATTTCTTTGATTCTATCTTCTAGACGGATGGCGCGAGTTAATTTTTCTTGGGGCAAAAGTTGAAACTCGGGAATTTCGCTTAATATTTTTCTAAAAGCAACTTTAAGGTCATTGGCGCATATGTTTTCAGGGGGGTAAAAAAAGGTACTAATGCCCCAAAAACCTTCCCGAGAAAAAGAAACTCTTCCCTCTTTTGCCATTTTTCCCAAGCCAACAGCGGCAATTCTAAATTTTCTGTATTCTTCCAATCTCCTTTGGAGTTCATCGATATCTTCTTCCTCTTCTTGAGTTATTTCTAAAATAGGCAGTATCGCCCGAGATTTAAGTAAAATTAGTCTAGCCGCTACCACTAAAAAAGAAGCTAAACTTTCTGGCTTAATATACTGGGTATTTCTAATATATTCAAGATACTGGCCAGCAACTTTTGCCAGCGAAATCTTAGTAATCTCCAGCTTTTCTCCCTCAATCAATTCCAAAAGAAGAGGAAGCGGTCCCTCAAATTGCTCAAGTTTGACAGTGTATGGCATATTATTTTTTCTTACTAAAACTCCCTTTCAACACTTCCCTTCCCAATACCTTTTCAAGGGCCGCTTTTGTCAGTTTAATGGACTGGTTATATTCTCCGGCGTTGATGATTAGTTTCGGTTGCTTAAGTAAAACCCCGTCTATAAAGGTGGGTATCTTTAAAAGAGCTCCGAATGGTGGAGTAGCTCCTAATTTTCCTTTAATATTCTTTTTCATCCAGGCTTCCTTAACAAAATCAATTTTTTTAACTGCTTTTAATCCCTGTTTCTTTCTCCAAGTATTGACCGTTTTCTTAAACTTTGCTTTATCTAAATTTTTATTAGCCGGAATAAGGGCTATAGCATAATCTTTTGTATCTAATTTCAGCACTGCAGTTTTAACCACGCATTTTGGATCCAGATAAAGAGTCCCTGCTTTATCTAAGGCAGTATAAACTGTTTTGTGCTCAATAACTTCGTATTTGACCTTGGATTGATCTAGTAAATTTGTCAGTGACTTGAGTATAGCCATAATTCACCTCCTTTCTACGGTGTTAATCTCTTTACGCCTCTATATAAAAATGTTACTTCTCTAACATTATCAATGTGGAAAACTTTCATTAACATTCTTGTAGGTCCTAAGCCGAAGCCGCCGTGAGGCGGGCAGCCGTACTTAAAGAAATCTAAATAATGACGAATGGAGGTTAATCGCAGACCTTTTTCTTTGGCCTGTTTTGTCAGGACTTTATATCGATGTTCTCTTTGGGCTCCAGTGGTAATTTCTAAGCCATTCCACAGGAGATCAAAACTTTTTGTCAGTTTGGGGTTTTTTTCTAATCTCATATGATAGAAAGGCCGAACATCGGTTGGGTAGTCGGTGACAAATACAAATTCGTGTTTTTCCCTTTTAAAGATAATCTCGGAAAGTTCTCTTTCCTCTTCTGGACTAAGATCCCCTTCTCTCTTATGGGACACCTTTGCCTTAGCAAGCAGTTCTTTTGCCTCTTTCATCGTAACTCGGGGGAAAGGGATTTTGGGCACGGTTAGCTTTCTTTTGTAAAGCTTTTCAATTTTTTCTCCGTGTTTTTCTTTGATTTTCCCCAGCACTTGAACTAACATTTCTTCTTCAGCTTTTATAACATCTTCATGGGAGTCAATAAAAGAAATTTCCATATCGTAAGAGGTAAATTCTGTATCATGTCTTGAAGTAAAAGAGGGGTTTGCCCTAAAAACTGGGCCCACCTCAAAGACCTTTTCAAATCCAGCCGCCATAGCCATTTGTTTGTAAAATTGGGGAGATTGGGCAAGGTATGCTTTTTTCCCAAAATAAGGGACTTCAAACAACTCTGCTCCTGACTCGCTCGGTGTGCTCATCAATTTTGGGGAATGAATTTGAATATAGCCGTGAGTTGTCCAGTAATCTCTGAAAGCTTGTTCCATGGTCGTCCAAACTTCAAAAATTAGCCGATTTTTTTCTCTTCTAAGGTCAACCCAACGCCAATCCACTCTTTTTTGCAGGCCTGCTTTAATAACATCAGTATCAACAGGAAAAGGTGGGGTTCGGGCTTCGGATAAAACCACCAAATCTTTTACTTCAACCTCAACCATTCCAGTTTCTAGTTTTGGATTCTCTTGGCCCTTAGGTCGTTTATTAACCTTTCCCACCACACTAATCACCCACTCTGACCGAAGCATATCGGCTAGTTTATAAAGCTTTTTATCAGCCGGAGTAAAAACCAGTTGGACCAGTCCCTCTCTGTCTCTTAAATCAATAAAAATAATCTTTCCATGGTCTCGCCGAGCATGAACCCAGCCGGAAAGTTTGACCATTTTACCAACTTGTTTTTGTGTCTGGGTAGATAAAATTCGTTTTTGTTGCATAAGCGTGCTTCATAGTATAGTTTAGCACTTTTTAAAAGTCGAAGCAAGCCCCGTTAGACAAAATTGTCTAACGGGGCAAGTAAAAAACTCCCAATCGGGGAGTTTTTGAGACTATCGAAACTTAGTTTCAACAGGGCTTTCTCGGTATATTGAAACTAAGTTTCAAAATACTGCCCTAAAATTTCATCCTTTTTAAACTTCTCAATAATCTTGTTTGTTTCTCTATAAAACGCCGGATAATGCATTCTGTTTATTAAATGGCCTTTATATATGGTTCGATAGGGCGGCTTTTGGTGATGAGCAAGTTCGTGGGCAATGATTCGCAAAATGCTGTTATAACTTTTTGGCAGTCTTTTTTTGGGGGTATAAAAGTCAAGAATAATCTTGCGGTTGGAAAGATTTGTGCTGGCAAGTCTCAATCCTTTAGTAGTCTTAACAGCGCCTCTTCTTTGCATCAATTTAAGAGTAAAATCTTTAACTTTCAGCACCTCACAGGCTCTTTCAAACAACCCAAAAACCCTTTGTTCGTGTTGTGGGAAGCTCATGATTGATTTTCTTTGATAAATCTTTCAAAAGAGCGATCATAAGTTTTTTCTACTTCTTTAGAAAAACAGCAAGCGGGGAGTTCATTGCGACCCAAATGATACTTTATACATTCGCAGCATATCCCCTTCCTCGAACAATCAGGATAAGTACAGGGACAATCTTTTAAGTTTTGTTCTTGTTTGCACTGCATATTGGTACGCGCAGAGGGAATCGAACCCCCG
>CAYRSW010000038.1:2326-5481 GCA_964427335.1 uncultured Candidatus Saccharibacteria bacterium | reverse complement strand
TAATTGTGGTTTCTAAATAATATGCAGTTGCACGAACTTAAATCAATTCATATAAAAAAGAGAAAGAAGCGCATTGGCCGCGGAGGCAAGCGCGGCACTTATTCTGGACGGGGCATGAAAGGCCAGAAATCAAGGGCTGGAGCCAAAATAAAGTCCTCTTTTTTGGAACAAGCGAAAAAATTTCCCAAAATGAGAGGGATTGGTGGGAAAAGGAAAAAGGCCGAAGTAAAGAGGCGTTTCAGAAGTATACGTCCAAAACCAGAAATTATTAATATCGGTGATTTAGGGAAAAAATTCAAAGATGGTGACTTAATAACACCCAAGAAATTGCTAAAAACAGGACTTATTGATAGTATTAAAAAAGGAGTAAAGATTTTAGGAGAAGGGGAACTAGAAAAGAAATTAATAATTGAAGGATGTTTATTGTCAAAAAGCGCTAAAGAGAAGATTGAAAAGGCAGGAGGAGAAATTAAATCCTAAGTTTATGGTTTTACAAAAAATCACCCAAATCTTCAAAGTAAAAGACCTACGGAACAAGATTCTATTTGTTTTAGCTCTTCTTATTGTTTTTAGGATTTTTGCTCACGTACCGGTGCCGGGAGTTGACATTACGAAACTTCGGGAGTTTTTTGAGGGAAATCAGCTTTTTGGGCTTTTGAATATGTTTACTGGGGGAGCAATGAGTAATTTTTCCGTAGTTATGCTAGGGGTTGGCCCTTATATTACTGCTTCAATTATTATGCAGCTTTTAACAATGATTTTTCCGGGACTTAAAGAAGCGTATCAGGAGAACCAAAAAAAATTTAATCAATTGACTCGATGTTTAACCGTTCCGCTAGCTATTATGCAATCTTACGGAATGATTATGCTTTTAGGAAGACAAGGGGTAATTTCAATTTCCTCCACCTTTGCTTTAGTTAGTACCATAGCTACCATTACGGCCGGAACTGTATTTTTAATGTGGATAGGGGAGCTTATTACCGAGAAAAATATTGGCAATGGGATATCTCTGATAATTTTTGCCGGCATCATCGCTCGGCTTCCTATTTCTTTCCAGCAGAATATAGCTACCTGGGATCCGACCAAAATTCCTACTTATATCGGCTTTTTTATTACAACCGTCTTGGTGATAGCCGGTATTGTTTTTATTACTGAAGCACAGAGAAATATTCCCATATCTTATGCTAAACGGGTGCGGGGAATGCGGCTTTACGGCGGAATGTCTACTCATCTTCCCTTAAGAGTCAACCAAGCCGGGATGATTCCGATTATTTTTGCTATGTCGGTGATGCTTTTTCCCGGCATGGTGGCAAGTTTTCTGGCTAATTCTCAAGTTCAATGGCTGGCTACTTCAGCAACTTATGTTGCCCAGATTTTTCAAAATCAACTTTTCTATGGTCTATTCTATTTCCTTTTGGTTGTTGCCTTTACCTTTTTTTACACGGCCGTTACCTTTGATCCTCAAAATATTTCTGATAATCTTCAAAAACAAGGAGGATTTATTCCGGGGATAAGACCGGGCAGCCATACGGCAGGATTCTTGCATAAAGTAATAAATAGAATTACTTTGGCTGGCGCCGTATTCTTAGGAGTCGTTGCCGTACTGCCTTTTATTAGTCAAGGAATAACCGGAATGACAACGCTTACTGTCGGAGGGGCAGCGGTTATTATTGTGGTTGGGGTGGTTTTGGAAAGCATGAGGCAAGTTGAAGCACAGCTAGTGATGAGGGATTACGAGGGGTTCTAAAATTATGGAACCATTAAACATTATTTTACTCGGTCGTTCGGGTTCAGGCAAAGGAACCCAAGGCAAGCTTTTGGCAAAGAAGTTCTCCTTAAAATATGTTGGCACCGGTCATTTACTAAGATTCTTAGCTAAGGAAAAAAATTTTTTAAGTAAGCGCTTGAGAGAAGATTTAAATAGGGGCAAACTTGCTCCCACTTGGTTGGTTCAATATTTATGGTTGATGGAATTAAAGAAAGTAAAGCCAAAGCAAGGGATAATTTTCGATGGTACGCCTCGGAAACTTAAGGAAGCAAAGTTTTTAGATGTGGTTTTAGATTGGTTTGGCCGCAAAAGTTTATTAGTATTCCTTATCGATATTAGCCGGAGAGAAGCGCTAAGGAGACTACTTAAGCGGGCGCGGAAGGACGATACTCGTTACGCCATTGATAAACGACTGGATTGGTTTGACAATGACGTGATGCCTATAGTGAGATACTACGAAAAGACGGGCAGATTAATGAAGATTAACGGTGAGCAGAGTATTGAGGGGGTATTTAGGGAAATACTCAAGAAACTTAAATGATTATCATTAAAACCCCAAAAGAGATAGAAATTATGTCTCGGGGTGGAAAGATTCTTGCTAAAGTACTTCAAAAAGTAGCAAGGACCGTAAAGTCTGGTATTACCACCCAAGAACTTAATAGGCTCGCCAAAGAGCTTGTTTTAAGATTGGGCGCTAAACCTTCTTTTGAGGGCTATAAGGGATATCCGGCAGGGCTGTGCACTTCGGTAAACGAAGAAATTGTTCACGGGATTCCGAGTATTAGAAAACTTAAATCCGGAGATATTATTGGCCTTGACCTTGGAGTTTTGTATAAAGGTTATTATACTGATTCAGCTGTAACCGTTCCCGTGGGAAAAGTTTCAGCCGAAGTTTTAAGATTAATTGAGGTGACCAAAGAAGCTCTTAAAATAGGTATTGAAAAAGTAGTCCCTGGAAATCATATCGGCGACATAAGCATGGCAATCCAGCAATATGTAGAGAAAGAAGGTTTTAATGTGGTTCGAAATTTAGTTGGGCATGGAGTAGGCAAGCATGTCCACGAAGAACCCCAGATTCCTAACTACGGCAAACCTGGCACTGGTCCTGAAATCAAAGTAGGGATGACCTTGGCTTTAGAACCGATGGTGGTTATAGGCAGCTGGCAAGCCGAGCAGGCCCAGGATGGCTGGGCCTTTGTCGCCAAGGATAAATCCTTTGCCGCCCACTTTGAACACACCGTCGCCGTCACCTCAAAAGCCCCCAGAATCTTAACTGAGGCTAAGCCTCTGTAAAAGTTATCCATAGGTTTAAAAAAGACGGCGAAGGTTTATTTCGCCGTTTTTTTAAATTTTTCACTGACGTCCATGGGATAGTTGCCACTAAAGC
>CAYRSW010000038.1:0-2316 GCA_964427335.1 uncultured Candidatus Saccharibacteria bacterium | reverse complement strand
TTTTTAACGCAGCTTAGGAGGCCTTTGAGAGATAAATAGCCCAAGCTGTCAGCCGAGATATGCTGGCGTGTTTCTTCTACAGATTTGTCTGAAGCAATGAGTTCTTTTTGGGTTGGGGTATCGATTCCGAAAAAGCAGGGGCATTTTATCCGTGGAGAAGTTATCCGCATATGTACCTCTTTTGCTCCTAATCTTTGCCTCTTGATTTGCTTGGCTATCCTCACAATTTTTCTTGAAGTAGTACCCCTGACAATTGAGTCGTCAATTATAACAATTCTTTTACCTTTGATTAATTCTACTGCCGGATTGAGTTTAAGTTTAACCCCCATATCTCTTATTATTTGTTCGTGGGCAATAAAAGTTCTGCCTATGTAGTGAGACCTGGTGAAACCGGGGATTATAGGAATTCCTGAAGCTCGAGAAAAACCTACAGCAGCATACTCTGCCGTATCCGGCACAGGCACAACGAAGTCGGCTTTTACCGGATGTTCTTGAGCTAAAACTTCACCTAATCTCATTCTTACTTTAGCCACATATTCTCCAAAGACCCATCCATCTGGTCGAGAAAAATAAATATGTTCAAAAATGCAGTGAGCAAGTTTTTGAGATGGACAAAAGAATCTATTCATACCTTTTCCCAATACTCTGATTTCACCCGGCAGAATTTCTCCTTGGTAATCTACTCCAAGAGGGTCAAGAGCGCAGGTTTCTGAAGCAAAAAACCAGCTTTCTGAAGGTAGATTATATCCATAGACTAATGGTCTTATCCCCAGAGGGTCTCTGAAAGCAATAAGTTCTCCATGTTCGGTAAGGACTAAAGCAGAAATCGCTCCATGGGCAACTTTTAATGTTTTTTTTATCGCTGCTTGAAGCCAATCCATTCGTCTAAAATAATCAATGTCGCATTTAGACCCCTTGCTTTTGAACTCTTCATAATAAAAAGCAATCATTTTTACTAAGAGCTCGCCATCATTGTCTGTTTTCAGTTTTTCCATTCCTTTTTCTTCCAGCCAATCTTTAAGAGAAGTGAAATTAACGATATCTCCGTTACTAGCTAGAGCTATTTGACCATTAGAAGTTAACGCTTTGTGTGGCTGAGCATTTTCTGCGAGCGATTCTCCACAGGTAGAATAGCGGGTATGGCCAATGGCTACTCTGCCTTTGCATCTAATAGGTTTTCCTTCAGGGGCAGGGAATATATCAAAAACCAGACCCATTCCCTTTTTTAATCTTAAATTTCCTTTGTTAAGCCAAGCAATCCCGGCTGATTCTTGACCGCGATGTTGAAGACCAAAAAGTCCGATTGTTTCAAGCTTAACTGCTTCTGGATGATTAAATACTCCAAACACTCCGCACATCTTCGTCTCCTTTGTTAAAGTTCTAATAACAGATTAACCTAGCACAAATTTAGAAGATTTGCAAATATTTTTGTCTATGGTATCATTAAGATATGACTCAATTGGAAGAATTAAGAGCACTCCTTAAAGAAAAATACGACCAAAATAATGCGATATTAAGTATTTATGCTGGAGCCGGCGGCGTAGATGCTCAGGATTGGGCAAAAATGCTCCTCAGAATGTATGAGCGTTTTATGCGGGAGCACGGTTTTGGATTTAAGGTTTTAAGCCAATCCTTCGGAGCTGAAGGCGGGATAAAGAGCGTTACTTTAGAAGCCAGAGGCCTTTATGCTTATGGGTATTTAAAGGGGGAGAAGGGAGTGCATCGATTAGTAAGAATTTCTCCCTATTCTCAAAAGAAACTTCGTCATACTTCTTTTGCTTTAGTTGAGGTTTTGCCGGAACTGGAGGACATTGGGGAGATGAAAATAAAGCCGGAAGATTTAAGAATTGATACTTTTAGAGCTACGGGACCGGGAGGACAATATGTAAACAAAACGGAATCAGCAGTGCGTTTCACCCATCTTCCAACCGGAATAGTAGTTAGTTGTCAGGCAGAACGCAGCCAAGCTCAAAATAGGGAAAGGGCGATGAAACTTCTTAAAATGAAACTTAAGGAGATTGCCCTGCGAGAAAAAACTGACGAAAGAATCGCCATAAGGGGAAAGCTTCCCCAAGTAGAGTGGGGGAGTCAAATTCGTTCTTATGTTCTCCATCCTTATAAAATGGTAAAAGATCACCGAACTGGCCTAAAATCAGCTGAGGTGGAAAAAGTATTAGATGGTAAGATAGAGAAGTTTATAGAAGCAGAGATAGGATTAACTCATGAAACATGAAACATATAACATGGAACAAATTTGTAGTTTAATTCAGACGGAAGTTTTGTCAAATGTTACATGTTGTGTGTTATATGTTATAT
>CAYRSW010000037.1:0-6444 GCA_964427335.1 uncultured Candidatus Saccharibacteria bacterium | reverse complement strand
GGGGAGAGGGCTTAAAAAAATCACCCAAAACTACCACATTATTGCCTTAAGAGGCCTTTTAAGATATCTGGCCAAAAGAGATATTAAGACATTGGCTGTTGAAAAGGTAGAATTAGCCAAACAATCGCCCAGAGAAGTAGAATTCTTAGAGCCGGAAGAGCTAAATAGACTCTTAGATGCCCCGTCGGGACAAAACCTAAAATCCCTCCGCGACAAAGCTATCTTAGAAACTCTTTTTAGCACTGGTCTAAGAGTTTCCGAATTAGTAAAGCTCGACAGAAATAAAATTAATATTAAAAAGGGCGAATTCAGTGTCAGAGGAAAGGGGGATAAACTTCGGCTAGTGTTCTTATCTGATGAAGCAAGAGAAAAACTTAAGAATTATTTAGACAAACGTCAAGATATGGATCCAGCAATTTTTATAAGAATCCCCAAATCTAATAAACCAGAAGAAAATCTGCGCCTTACCCCGAGAAGCGTTCAAAGAATTGTTAAATACTACGCCACCAAAGCAGGAATAATTAAAAAAGTAAGCCCCCACACCATCCGTCATTCATTTGCAACAGATCTACTAACTAATGGAGCTGACATTCGTTCGGTTCAGGTAATGCTTGGACATTCTTCCATTAGCACTACACAAATTTATACTCACGTTACCAATAAAAGATTAAAAGAAATCCACCAGACGTTTCATGATAAGAAAAAATGAGCAGATTTACGCTATATATCACGTATATATAATAGGGGAGTAAAAACCCCCTATTTTTGCGATTTACAGAAGGTCGTGCAATGTTCCTTATACGACGTTCTAATCTGGATATATTTGGGGGATACCCTTATTTGTCTTATATGTTTATGTTATTTATCTCAAAGGTACTCCCAAATCTTTAAGATTTTTTCTTATTATTTCAATCTTCTTGTCTATTTCTGTTTTTAAATCTTTAAATCTATCAAAAATTTCATTTCTTTTTTCTTGAGTAGATATTGCCTCAAGCGCTTCTTCAAATCCCTTTTTACTTATTTCTATTATATTAAGAATAATCTCTTGTACTCTGTCGGGAAGCTCCTCAGGAAGCTCTGTTAGTATCCCTTGATGTGTGAGAGTTTTTTGAGTGATTAAATCAATTAATTTATCAGCTAAACCAACCTCCCCTTCATTTTTTGCTTTTTGGGTTAATATTCCAGCTTTATTTAAATATTCCTCATATTTATCTTTTGCCTCTTCGGCATAAGAAGTTTTATTTTCCTTCAGAAGTTTTCGAGCTTCGGCCAACTTTTCCTCAGCAAATTTCAAAAGCCGTTCGGTCTTATTCTCAAGTCCTAATGTTAACCAGTAGACTATTTTTTCTGACCATTCATCCAAAAAATAAAGCCGACTAGCCGGCGTGATTCCTGGGCTAGGCAATTCATCTTCCTGGGCCCGAACCATACAAAAACCAGTTCCTACAATAAAGACGATTAGAATTACACTTACTATTAATGTCGTATAACGCATATAGTTATTGGTTGAAAGTCATAGCAGCCAGTTTGGTCTTTAGTCTTAAGTTATTGGTAATAAAACCAAAGACCAAGACCTATAACTAAACTGGCAGCCAAGACCAACAACTTTGACCATCAACCTTAATGATACACAACCATTTGGTCCACTTTAGTAGTTGTATCGTAAAGCTTTGAGATATAAACACGGGTAGAATCTAAATAGATATTTGGACCGAATAATGGGTCATGGACAACGTAACGACCAGTATCATCCTTGTGATGAATAACTACGTAGTGTCCACCATTTATACCTTCGGCTTTAACATAGACAATTACCGGATAACCGTCTTTAAGCTCTCTATCAAGCCAAGTCCAGTCAATCCCCCCGCTTAGATGCGGTGGAGGGCAATTTACACACCGCACACTATCCCATTTTTTAGGCCAGACAATTAAGTCGTAATAAAATAAGGGCTCTCGGGCTAGTATGCCGGGGGTAATATCAACACCGTAATATTTAAGCACCATCGCCACAGAAGTGACAGCACAACCGTAATTAACCATGGTTGAACGACTCATGCCAATATTATAAGCAGCCCAGCGAGGGTCATCTTGAGAAAAATACCAAGCGGTGCTAGCTAGTCCCGTTTTTGGTTTTTCTTGGAGTTCCTTGAGCCGAGCCAGCTCTTCCTGCTTCTGCTCCATCAACCGGTTAATGTCGCCCAATAAATCATTCTTCTGTGCTTCAACTCTTGCTAAGATTTGCTGAAAGGTCTTTTCTTTCCCTTGAGTTTTTTTGACAAGTGCTTCATATAGATATGTTTTATATTTTAAGGATGTTTTATTCTTTTCTAAGTTTTCCTTTAAATCTTCTAAATATTCCTTTTTAGCTTCCTCCTCAAGGCGACGTTTTTCTAAATCTTTTTTAAGGACTTTGAGTTCTTCAAGTATCTCTCCTACTTTTTCCTGGAGACCCCCTAGCCAAACGATTTGGCTATAAAAAGAAGATATGCTTTCATCTTCTAAAAATACCAAAAGCAAAGACTTCTGGTCGTATTCATAAATTGCCCTAATAGTTTCTGCTAAAACCTCCCTTTGGTGAATTATGTTCTTCTTGGTTTCTTCTATTTCGTATTCAAGCTTGATAATCTCTAATATGACCTGTTCAATTTTCCCTTCGGTAATCTCTACCTCTAACTCTAGTTTTTTAATTTGGGCCTCCATCAACTGAATCTCTGCTTTTAAGCTGCGGATTTCCTTTTGAGAGTCAATTATTAGTTCTTGATACTTTTGTGCCTCCAGCTCAAGCTCTTGACGCTCCTGCTCTCTTTGAGAAATTTGCCTTGATAACTCATCAATAAAACTAGCCGAGCTAGTAAGTGCTAGTGAAAAGATTATTGATGTAATAATAAAAACCCTAAAAATTTTCTTTATTTTTGTCATTTGGATTTTGTAATTATCACTATTGCTTCTTTGATTCTCTTCAGCGTCTTAACTTTGCCCAGCACCTCCATTATCTCCAACGGTCCCGGTGAAGCTTTGCGGCCGGTTAAAGCTACCCTTAAGGGCCAATAAACCTCTCCCCTATCTTTTGGGCTAATATCTTCCAGAGCTTTTTTTAGCTTTTCGGTCTTAAAATCTTCGGATTCTATTTTAGACAACACTTTTTCTATTTTGTCAAGGTTAGTCGCTACCTCTTTGGGACTCATCTTCTTCCAAATAAGCAATTCTGGCTTATAATCTAATTTATCTTTGAAAAAGTATTCTGTTCTCTCCTCTATTTCGCTTAATTTCTTTATTCTTTCTTGCTCTAAAGCAATAATTTTTTTCAACCAATCAAGATTGAAAGATTTTGCGCTCTCAACCAGGTATGGAATACATTTCTTAGTTAATTCTGCTGGGTCCATTTGACGGATATAAAGTCCATTTATCCAATTAAGCTTCTCGATATTAAATACAGCTCCGGATTTTTGTACGTTCTCTAAAGAAAATTCTTTTACTAAATCTTGAATAGTAAATATCTCTTTTTCAGTCTTGGGATTCCAGCCGAGTAGTGCCATAAAATTAATTACTGCTTCTGGAAGAAAACCCTCTTTTTTATACCAGTTTATAGCGGTAGCCCCGTGACGCTTGCTTAATTTGCTCTTATCCGGCCCTAAAATCAAAGGCAAATGAGCATATTGGGGATGAGGAAAACCTAAGGCCTCCTGAATCAAAATCTGTTTAGGTGTATTGGAAATATGGTCTTCTCCTCTGATAACATGGCTTATTTTCATTGAGTGGTCATCAATTACCACCGCGAAGTTATACAAGGGAAGTCCTAAATTTTTAGCAATAGAAATATCTCCGAGTAAAGAGGTATCAAATTCTAATTCTCCCCGAATAAGGTCTCTAAATTTAAGTAATTTTTGTGGAACCTTGAACCTTATAATTGGGGTTTTACCCTCTTTTTCAAATTTTCTTTTCTGGGCTTCGGTTAAATTCCTACATCGGCCAGTGTAACGAGATGGCTCTCCCCTACTCATTTGCTCCTGGCGCATTTTTTCCAATTCTTCTTCGGTGCAATAGCAATAATAGGCATCTCCTGAATCCAGAAGAATCTTCAGGTATTTTGAGTAAGTATGGATACGCTCGCTTTGTCTATAGGGAGCAAAGTCGCCTCCAACGTCTATCCCCTCATCCCAGTCAAGACCCAACCATTTTAAATTCCCAATGATATCCTTTTCGTATTTTATATCAGAGCGTTCTAGATCAGTATCTTCAATTCGCAATATAAAACTGCCTTTATATTTTTTTGCAAATAACCAATTAAAAAGAGCTGTCCTGGCTGTACCGATATGAAAGGGTCCGGTCGGGCTCGGGGCAATCCGTACCCGCACCTCGCCGGGTTTAATAAGTCTGCTTGTTCGAGCTTCCATATGAGTTTAAGTAATCTTTTCAAGCATCTTTAAAAGCCGTTCATAGGCAATTTTATAAATCTCCAAAATGCTTTTACCTTTATATTTATCTAGCCAACTTTCAAGGTGTAATTCATAAAGAAAATTACCTTGATAGCCAGATTCTATCATTTTCTTTAAGGTAAACCTAATCGGAGCAATACCATCACCGACAATCATATGGTCATCATGACTGGTTAATGTATTATCGCTAATGTGAGTAGCATAAATGTTTTTGCCCAATCTACCAACAAAGGAAGAAGTAAATTTTTTAGCTGCTTCCACCATTGATTTTATATCCCTCTTATCTTTTACCACCCAGGCTCCTTGAATAAAGCCATGCCCCGTGTCGTAATTTATCTTTATAACTTTACCTTTTTTTTCTAATTCATCTCTTAGATATTCAAAATCCTCAGTTTCACAGTCTATTTTCTTTGTATTTCGGACATATTCGTATTCTTCCTTATGATTATTTTCAACCATTAAGTCAATATCTCTTTTTGCTGCATATTTGATTAGATGTTCTAAATTTCGCACCAGGTTTTTGCGTCCATCTTCTAATACCTCTGGCGTATTATACGGTCCTTCGCCAAAATCCACAAAGCCCAAATGAAAAACAATATAATCTGACCCCAAAGCAATGGCTCTGTCTATTGACCTTTTGGCATTTACTAAATATATTTTTTCTTTTTGAGCCAAATTCGTATTATGCTGGTCGTGATGAAAAGAAATTTGGATTCCTTTTTCAGAAAGATTCCTTATGTAGTCTATTTCCTCCGGTGTATAATACTTGTCTATTTTTTCGGCAATTCTTTCCGGCAGCTGCAACCCCTTGTAGCCTATTTTTAACATTTCCTCTATTATCTGCTGGAGTCCATAGCCGTTTTTAGCCATCATTTCTCTGATATCACGCTCTCTAAGAAATGTTTGGATTCTATTTTTCATGTCGCTTCGCTCCACGCCGATTAAACGCTAATCAAAACGCTGATTTAACGCTAATCTGGGTGAAGAAAGTTTTACTACAAATTATTTATAATTTCTCAATTCTATACTTTCAAGTATAGTGTATTCTGCTCCGGTTCTCTTAAGTTCGCTTTCCATTACCTCAATGCTTTGTACGGGAAAACTGGCTGCTATTTCCAGATTGATTTTAGGTTCTGGAGATATTCTTCTCCACTCCCACTGCTTGATTCGAGCCAAGGTAATATGAGGTCTAAAAGCTCTTGGTTCTCGCTGGTCGTACCCGCTTTTGGATGAATTAAACAAGCTTTTTTCTAGGTCACTTTTCAAATCGGCTAGTTCTTGGGAGCTTTCCCCCTCAACCCAAATCATCCGAGGAGGTCTGTTGGGTGGACCAAGGAGAATTCTTTCTAGGTTTATATTAAAAGATTTGTGTTTTTTAGCTACTTGATGGCAAAGATTGCAAATTTCTAACAGTTCATCTTCGCCAACATAACCAATAAAAACTAAAGTAAAATGAAGATTGTCGGGCTTAGTCCAGCGAACTGGTAAATTCTCCCACTGCCTCTGATAAGCCAAAAGTTTTCTTTTAATATCTTGGGGAAGATTGATGGCGATGAAGATACGATGTTTCTTCATAGTTACATTTTGTATTATACCATAAACAATGTTAAAATAAAATCATGAAGGAGGCAATATTATATAAAAAGTTAAAGGACAATAAAGTTCAATGTCACCTTTGTGCTCATAAATGCCTAATTTTGCCTGACAAACGGGGCATCTGCGGAGTAAGAGAAAACCAAAAAGGAGCTCTTTATTCTTTGGTTTACTCAAAAGCGGTGGCTCTAAATATTGATCCGATAGAAAAGAAGCCGTTTTTTCATTTTTTACCTGGTACAAAAAGCGTTTCAGTGGCTACTGTCGGCTGTAATTTTTCCTGCAAAAATTGCCAAAATTGGGATATTTCTCAAGGACCTAAGATGGAAAATGGTAAAATTATTGGTCAGGATATGCCGCCAGAAAGAATAGTTGAAAAAGCCATTAAAAACAAAGCTCCGAGTATCTCTTATAC
>CAYRSW010000036.1:0-6629 GCA_964427335.1 uncultured Candidatus Saccharibacteria bacterium | reverse complement strand
GTTTCATGTTAGACCTTCAGGGTAAATCTAAAGCAAAAGGACAGTATTGTTATTGTGTCAATGTCTATCGTGAAGGTAATGTTGCCGGAGTAACTCGAGGGGAGGGGCCATGGCATGCTATGTCAGTTAATAAACGGCTACTTTTCATAGAACAAGAAGTGACGAAAATTGCGGCATTATACCAGAATAATCAACAGGAATATAATCAGAAAATAGGGGTATTGTATGGCCAATTGCGTGAAACGTGGGAGGCTGCTATTGAAGAATGCCTGCTTAATAAAGTTATTCGGAGATTCAATGCTGAAATCAAAACGCAAGATAGTATCGATCTGTGCGGCAAGAACTGGCTCTGGCAAAAGTCAGACAACACGCCGGGTCTGCGAGATATTAAACGAACTAGGTGTAAAGGCGGTGGTGGTGCGTCACCCTATGCCTTATGGTGATCTTAAGAAGCAAACCGTACAGAAGTTCTCTACGTTAGAAGACCTGGACAAACACAATTGTACGATCGAGGAGAGAGAGGAGTATGAACCACACATCATCAGTGGCACCACGGTTTTCGCAGGCGTCGACTATGGCTTGATATTGAAACAGGCAGAAAAGATTTCCGAGGTAATTGTCTGGGACGGCGGCAATAATGATACTCCATTCTTCAAGCCCGATCTTCATATCGTTGTTACCGATCCTCTTAGGGCCGGCCATGAAATAAGTTACTACCCAGGATTCATAAATTTACAAATGGCTGATGTGGTTGTTATAAACAGAAAGGATAATGGAGCCATGGAGAAACAACTTAAAAGAATCCGAACAAATATTCAAGTATTTAATCCCAATGCTCAAGTTTTAGAGGTCTATTCTGCAATAAAAGTAGATCTCCCTGAAAATGAAACACTAAGCGACCTTGAAGTTTTAGTTATCGAAGATGGACCTACCCTTACCCATGGAGAAGCTCCTTACGGAGCTGGCTGGATAGCCGCTAAGAAACACTGGGCTAGAAAAATTGTTAAAGCGGAAAAATATGCTATCGGCTCTATTAAAGAAGCTTATAAAAAATATCCGCTTCTTAAAAAAGAAATACTCCCTGCTCTCGGATATTCTAAAAAACAACTCAAAGAATTGCAAGATTCAATAAATAAAAGCCCGGCTCAAGTAGTAATTATGGCTACCCCGGCAGACCTTACCAAGCTGATTGATATTTATAAACCAGTAGTCAAGATTGGATATGAATTAGAAGATAAAAATAAAAATCTAGCAAAAGTAATCAAAAATTTCCTTGCTGAATTAATATAAAAAAAAACGCCTAATCGTAAAAACCGATTGGGCGTCTTTATTATATTTTAAATAGCTTTCTTGCGTTCTCCGTAGTTACTTTAGCCACCTCTTTAAAACTAACTCCCTTTATTTCAGCTATCTTCTTAGCGATATATTTGCAATATCTTGGTTCGTTGCGCTTGCCTCGATGGGGCTCGGGTGCCATATAAGGAGAATCTGTGTCAAGCATTAATTTTTCTAAAGGGATATTCAATATTGCCTTATCGTAATCTTTAACATAAGTTATTACTCCGGTAAACGAAATTAAAAAGCCCATCTTAAGATATTCCTGGGCTTCTAACCATCTCCCCATAAAACAATGCACAACTCCTTTCCTCCCTGGCAAAGCATTTTGACTTTCTTGTTTTTTTAACAAATCTATCAAATCCTTGTGGGCTTCGCGGCAATGAATAATTACCGGTTTATCTAGTTCTTGGGCTAACTTTAATTGTTTAATAAATACTTTCTTCTGTAAGTCCTTCTCTGCTTCGTTATGATAATAATCTAATCCGGTTTCCCCTACCGCTACCACCTTAGTGCTTCGAGCTAACTCATGATATCTCGAAGCGTCAAATTCCTCATCCTCCACGTGAATCGGATGTAATCCTATCGCCGCATAAACACCTTCTTTATACTCTTCAGCAATCTCTACTGCCCGCTTACTGGTTTTAAAATCTGCCCCAACATTAATTAAAAAAACATCGCTGTCTAAGCAACGTTTGATAACTTCTTTGTAATCTTTACTGAATGCTTTGAAGTTGAGATGAGCGTGAGTATCGATTAACTCCATGGAACATGGAACATGGAACACATAACAAGTTTTTATGTTATATGTTATATGTTATATGTTATATGTTATGTGGATTAAAGTCGTGGAAACAGCGCTTTACCCTTCTCAACTCTTATATCCACCTTTAAACCTCCCCATTCCTTTGCCTCGACGAATGGTTTATCATTCTCGCTTTCCCAAATTCCCAATTGGTCAAATATCTTTTTAGAAGTCTCTGGCATAAAAGGCAATATCATCCAGGCAATCTGCCGCAAACTTTCTAAAAGATTGTAGATAATCTCTCCTGATCTTTGATCTTTGATCAGTTGCCATGGCTTCTCTTGTTCGATGTAGCCGTCACACGCTCGAATAAATTTCCAACATGCCTCCAAAGCTTTATGAAACTGAATTTCCCTCATCGCCTTCTCGTAATCCCACCAACTCTCCTCAACTATTTTTTTTATTTTTACGTTTTTGTTTTTTATTTTTGATTTTTTATTTTTTATTTTTATGGCCATAGTCAACACACGGCTTACTAGATTCCCCAACCCGTTAGCTAGGTCACTATTATATCTTTCCTTCAACCGCTTAATTGAAACATCTCCGTCTTTGCCAAAAGGAATTTCTGCTAATAGGAAGTAACGAAGAGCATCCACACCAAACTGCCGAGAAATCTCTACTGGATCTAGAATATTGCCTAAAGATTTACTCATCTTCCGGCCATTAGTAGTAAAAAATCCATGAACAAATAATTTCCGAGGCAAGGGCAAATCTAAAGCTAAAAGTAATGCCGGCCATATAGTGGCATGAACCCTCAAAATATCCTTAGCCATCAGCTGGATATCTGGAGGCCAGAATTTGGAATTTGGACTCCATCCTATTCCAGTCAAATAGTTCAAAAATGCATCAACCCATACGTAACAAGTATGCTCCTTATCAAAAGGCAATGGTATCCCCCACTTTATTTTAGTCCTGGAAATTGCTACATCTTGTAACTTTTGAGAACCCAGAAACCCAAGAATTTCGTTTTTACGTTCTACAGGTTTAATTTCAAACTTATCATTCTCTATCAGACATTTAAGTTTGTTCTGAAACTCGGAGAGCTTGAAAAAATAGCAGGGCTCGCTAATAATTTTTAATTCTTTTTGGTGGTAAGGACATTTCCCATCTTCCAATTCAGTTTTTGTATAGAATTGTTCACAATCTTGGCAATAAAATCCTTTATAAGCACCTTTATAAAAGTAACCTTTATCATAAAGTGTCCTTAAAACCTCCTCCACTGCCTTTATGTGTTCTGTATCAGTGGTTCTTAAAAAGTTGTTATTGGAAATATTAAGAGTATCCCAAGCAAACTGAAACTGGGCTGAAATTATATCAACGAATTCTTGAGGGGATTTCCCTTCAATCCTTGCTTGCTCGGCAATCTTCCCACCGTGCTCATCAGTGCCGGTTAAGAAAAAAACTTCTTCCCCTCCCATCCGATGCCAACGAGCTAAAACATCAGCGGCGATGGTCGTATAGGCCGAACCAAGATGAGGTGCTGCGTTGGCGTAATAGATGGGAGTGGTGATATAGAACTTGTTTTTAGTCATAATAATGGCTTTATCTGTTTATTAAAAATGGTCTCCCAACTATACTTTTTTAAAACTCTCTTATACAACTTGTGGGTCTGGCTTTTTTCTTTAATCTCAATAATCCTTTTGGCAATACTTTGGGGAGATTCGTTAAGGTTAAAATAAACTACATCTGTACCTTTACCGATTTCTTTAAATGGAGGAATATTAGAGGCAATGACTGGCCTTTGGCAAACTCCTGCCTCTATTAGGGGTATCCCGAAACCTTCTTCTTTGGAAGGAAAAAATAAAATATCGCAGATTTGAAACAGGTCTCTTACCATTTTATCAGTAATATTAAATCCTCCCCTTTCTTCTTTTAGAAAGAAAACCTCTTCCTTGAGGTTAAGTTTTTTTACTAAATCTTTAAGATAGCGATAATATTTTTTAGCATCAAGATTGTAGGGATCATAAGCCCCAGTCAAAAGCAAGGCAATATCAACCTTCTTCTTTTTTAAGGCGCTAGTTACCCTAATAGCCAGCTCAATGTTTTTGCGAGGTAAAACCCTTACCGGTAAAAATAAAATTAGAGCTCTAATCCCAAGTTTCAATGCTGTGTAAATTTTATATACTTCTGGAGAAATATCTAAATACTCCCTTATGTCTAGACCATTGGGAACAATTTTAATTTTTTTCAATGACAAACCGGTCTGTTTCGAAAGCTCTTTAGCTCGAAATCGAGATTGGGCAATATAACAAGCGCCAGGAACTGTCTTAAGAAGAACGTCCCAAGGATATTCCTTTCTTTGAAAATCCTTATAACGACGGCGAGTAAAAGTATGGTCATGAAGCCAGACAATAAACTTTTGGGGCCCCGCACCAGCCTTCGTCCCGAGCTCAGGCCGAGGGGAAACTCTGTTTCGATGCAGGGTAAAACTTTCTCTAATAATTTCAAAAAGGGCAACCGCAGCCGGGAGATTAAAATGCATGCTCATTACATTATGGATAAACACCTTATCAAATGACTGAAGTTTCTTTTTTAAAACTTGCTTAAGTGAATCTTTAACTTTTTCAAAATTAGAAGGAATTTTTCCTTTCCCAAGGTTTTGAGTTATTTTTTTGATTTTATTTTTTTGGGGAGAAAGTTCGGGAATAATCTCAACTGGAATTCTTTTATCAAACTGCTTACCAACACCTACCATTAAAACCGGTTTGCACCCGTTATCAGCCATCAATTTAGCGTGGGCTCCCATTATTTTTTCCACCCCTCCAATCACCGGAGGACAAGAATAAGAAAGTATAGCTATTTGTTTTTCCATTTTTGTCGAAATTTATGAGCGTACTAAAACTACAAATTCTCCTTTTATTTTATCTCTTTTAATTTGTTCAATCACTTCTTCTATAGTTCCCCGATAAATAGTCTCAAATTTTTTGGTTAGCTCACGGCAAACAACTATTTGCCTACCGCTGAATCGACGCTGACTCGCTCCGTTAGATAGCTTCGCATCTAATGGGGTAAACTGATTCGACGCCGATTGTTTCAGCGTAACTTCAGCGTATTTACCCCGTCCTTGTGAAGCAAGGCGGGGTGAATCAGCGTTACTTTCAGCGGATAAATCGCGTAGCGACCTAAGTATTCTATACGGCGACTCGTAAAAAATAACGGTATATTTCGAAGAAACCATTTCTTGAAAATACTTTTTTCGTCTTTTCTTATGGGGCGGAAAACCCATAAAAACGAATTTATCGACTGGAAGACCAGAAACACTGACAGCAGCGGTTACTGCAGAAGGACCTGGGATAGGTATAATTTTCGCTACGGGTCCGGGTCTCGTGGTGAGAAAGTTGATTAATTTATTCCCTGGATCAGATATCCCTGGAGTGCCGGCATCAGACACAAGTGCTAAATTTTTGTCTTGTTTTAAAAGCTCTAAAATATAATTTACTTTCTTTAATTTACTGTGCTGGTGGTAACTGAGAGTGGGGGTATTTATCTCATAACGGATTAACAATTTCTTCGTCACCCGAGTATCTTCACACAAAATTAAATCAACACTTTTCAGTGTTTTAAGAGCTCGAATGCTTACATCATTAAGATTTCCTATTGGAGTGGCAACAACAAATAAAGAACCCATGATAGAAATTAAAACGGAAATCCTTTTGACTTTGGCTTTTTCCCAAAGTCTCTTAAAAATTCCTGAATCACAATCACCAGAGGCAGAGCAATGATTATTCCTAAGACACCGGCAAGTTTGCCTCCGATAACAATAGCAAGAATTATAATCACCGGATGAAGACCTATCTTTTTCTGCATTATCTTGGGCACAAGTAAAACGTTCTCCACCAGCTGTACCACTATGTATAAAAGAAGTACAGCCAAAGCTAACAAAGGTGAATAAAACAGGGCCAAAATAATTGCCGGAATAGCAGCAATTATAGGACCGGCTATCGGAATAAGGTCCAAAACACCTGCTAAAAAAGCTAAAACTAAAGCAAAACGAATCCCCAACAGAGTTAATCCTAACCAGACAGAAACTCCAACAATAAAGGCAAGAAGGAAGCGGCTACGAAGCCATCGGCTAAATCTCTCCCCCACTCTCTCAAAAAGCCCAACAGTATAAACACCGATTTTTTTAGGAAAAATCATTCTTAAAAACTTTTTAACACCCTTTTCTTCGGTAGCTAAATAAAAAGAAACAACCAAAAATATAAATAAAGAGACAAAAACCGCTATAATATTTTTAGTAGTGATAAAAATTCCTCCCAGCAACTGCCCAATCTGCAAACCCAGGCCTTCTAAAAAACGCTCTATGCTCAAACTTAAATTATAGTTAAAAGCTCCTTCAAAAATGCTCACTTGAGAAATGACCTTATCAATGATTTTAGGAAAAGTAGTGCTAAACTGCTGAAATTCTTCTGCTAATGCCGGAACAAATTGCCAGAGAGCTATGATAAAAAAGCCAATAAAAATCACATAGAGTGCCAGCACGCTCAAG
>CAYRSW010000035.1:0-6986 GCA_964427335.1 uncultured Candidatus Saccharibacteria bacterium | reverse complement strand
CCACATTTCCGTAACCCTGCACAGCAATCGTAGGAGTCGATATCTTCTTTTTTTCCAAAATCTTTTTAGTAATAATTGTTACTCCTCTGCCCGTTGCCTCTCTTCTTCCTAATGAACCTCCTAAATCAACCGGTTTGCCGGTGACAATATCAAAACTAGCCTTGTCTCCCAGCATACTAACCGTATCCATTATCCAGCACATGGTTTCTGAATTTGTACCAACATCAGGAGCAGGAATATCTCTATGGTCACCGATTATCGGCATAATCGTTGCCGTGTAGCGCCTAGTAAGTCTTTCGAGTTCGGCTCTGGACATTTTTGTCGGGTCACACCTTATACCACCTTTCGCGCCTCCATAAGGAACATTTACTACCGCGCATTTAAAAGTCATTAAAGCGGCAAGAGCTTTCATTTCATCCAATGAAACTTCTGGATGATATCTGATTCCCCCTTTGCAAGGACCTCTAGCAGAAGAATGCTGAACTCTAAAACCTTCAAAAACCTCAATTCGGCCACTGTCCATTTTTACCGGAACAGAAACCTTTAATTCTCTCTTTGGACACTTCAAAATAGCATGAATGTCTGGATCCAGATTAACTTTTTTTGCCGCAGAATCAAGCTGCTCTAAAAACATAGAATACAAACTTTCTTTCATCATTGCCTCCCTTCATTAATTGTAAAAGGTCTAAATCACATAATAATAGCAAAAAAATAAAATTATGTCAAACTTTTTGTCTATTTTTTGTCTCCGGCCAATAACTTCACGATATCTGCTCGGCTGACGATACCAACTAGCTTGTCATCTTTAACTACAGGAATAGGGTTAATGTGATGGTCGGTAATAAGCGTAGCTAAATCTTCCACCGAAGCTTCTGGAGTTGTAACTACAACATCAGAAGTCATCACTTCTTTGGCAGTAATACCAAGGATTTTTTTTAAATCTTTTTCAAATTTCTTGCCATCCTTAAGGTAAATCCTTGCCTCCAGGATTTGAATAAAATCTGGAATTCGGATTTTACTTTGCTGCATTATTAGGTCTGCTTCGGTAACAATGCCAATTACAATTTTGCCTTGAACTACCGGTACACCAGTAATATCATGCTTTATTAAAAGCCTAGCGATGTCTTTAACTTTAGTATCGGGGGTAACAGTGATTACCCTCTTTGTCATAATGTCGGAGACCTTCATAATAATAATCTTTCTAAATCCGAAATCCTAAATCCGAAATCCTAAACAAATTCTAAATTATAATTCTTCAAATTTCAAACACGAGTTTGGAATATTGGGATTTAGAATTTGGGATTTATTTAGAAATTAGAAATTAGAAATTAGAAATTTTGGTTATTAACTGCCTCTTTGACTCTATCTAGAACTTCTTCTAGAGATCCTTCTAACTTGAAAGCAGCCGCCAATTTGTGCCCTCCACCACCAAGAGCTTTGGCAATTTGAGAAACATCTGCCCCTTTATACTTTTCGCTCCTCAAGCTTCCTTTTATTTTGTTTTTTTCATATTCGGTAAGAAAAAGTGAGAATTTCCCGCCGCTTACCGAGTTAAGTATGGCAGAAACCCCGGAAAGATCCTCAGAAGTTGCTTGACACTTCAATAGGTCTGCTTGAGAAACTATAGAAACGACCATTCCAGTTTGGGGGTCTTTTTTGATTCTTGATAAAGCCAAGCCGCAGACTTTAAGAGAAGCGAGATTTTTATTTTGTGAGAGGTGGCCGGCAATCTTATAAATCATAGCACCCTTAAGAAGAAGTTCGCCGGCAACTTTTAATGCTCTCTCGGTTGTATTGGCGTGCTGAAATCCGCCCGTATCAGCAAATATTCCCGCAAGAAGACAAGTAGCAATATTTTTATCAAGACCTAAACCCATAACTTTGAAAAGCCAGTAAATAATTTCACAAGTTGAAGAGAAGCGGGAATCAACTATTTTAATATCTCCAATCTGGTTGCTTTGGAGATGGTGGTCAAGGGTAATAATAATTACGGGCCACTCATAAGTTACTCCTGTCCTTTTCCAGTCCCCGTAGTCTAGACCAATAATTAGGTCTATATTGTGTTTGGAAAATTTGTTGCTTACGAGCTCACTCTGAGGCAAAAACTTCATATATTCAGGCAGAGGATCAGAGCAAAAAATTTGAATCTTTTTCTTTAATTTTTCTAAAGCTAAACCAAGAGCAAGTACTCCTCCAATAGCATCAGGGTCAGGATCTTCGTGGGTAACGATAAGGATGTTATTACTCTTCTTAATTAGGTCTGAACAAGTTTCAAATTTTTGGTGAAGTTTAGCATCTAGCATTGTTGGTTTTAACCTTTGATTTTTCCCAGTAATTCTTCCATTCTATCTGCATATTCTTCGGCTTTGTCGATTTCGAATTTTATCTTTGGTACTTTTTTTATTCTAAGTTTCCTATTAAGCATTTGCTGGAGCCTAAATATTCGGTTTGCAAGAATTTTCAAAACCAAGGCGCTTGATTCTTGAGGGAAGATATTTAAAGATATTCGAGTCTGTAGTAAATCGGATGAAGTCTCAACTCGGCTGATGGTAACAATTGTGCTTTTTGGAAAATCCACTTCTTGTAGAAGAAGTTTCCCCACCTCTTGTTTTATAAGTTTATTAATTTTTAGGATACGTTCAGTCAAACTAATAAGTTAAATTGTTCTCTTCTTCTCCTCCTCTCTATACACCTCCAACACATCTCCTTTTTCGATACTTACTTCTCCTTCAAAGAAGATTCCGCAAACTTGGCCAACCTTAACTTCTTTCTTTCCTTTTTCTTTTTGTTGGAGACGAGCTACTTTTCCTTGGCCAATAGGTTTTTGCTTACGGATTACTTTTGCCTGGGCTCCCTTTTCTATTTTCCCGGAAAGGATTTTTCCTCCGATAATTTGCCCCTCTTTGGTGGTCTTAAAAACTTTAAGGATTTCTACTTTTCCTAAAGCCACTTTAACTAATTCTTTCTCCAAGAGCTTACTTAATTCAATCCGTACTGCTTCTACTAATTCATAGATGACATCAAAAGTTTTTATCCTTACCTTTTGTCTCTGGGCAAAATCTTTTAAATTTTTTGAGAGAGTTTTATTAAAGCCAATTATTACTGCTTTGGCGGCTCGAGCTTGCTTTATGTCATTCTCATTAATATTTCCTACTTCTGCTTCAAGAATTTCCAACCCCACTTCTTTTGACTCTATACTTTTTAAAGTTTCAACTACTGCTTCCAAAGTTCCTTTTACATCGGCTTTTATAACTAATTTTAAAGACTTTTTGAATTGGACTGACGGCTGCGTAGGTTTGAGTGGTTTTTTAAAACTCCTAGCTAAATTCATAGCTTCTTCAACGCTAGCTACTCTTTTTAAAACATCACCCGGCAAGGGAACATCTTTTAATCCTAATATTAAAGCCGGAGTGGAAGGAAGGGCCTCGTTTAAAAGCTTGCCTTTAAAATCCTCCATCTTTTTTATTCTTCCATAAGTATTGCCCGCAACAACTATATCTTTTTGGCAAAGAATCCCTTCTTTTACTAAAACAGTAACCACTGGTCCTCTTTCAGAGTCAAGATGCGCTTCAACAATCGGGCCAGAGGCAGGACTTTTAAGGTCAGCTTTTAAATCTTGGATTTCAGCAACCAGAAGTATCATTTCTAAAAGGGTCTTTACACCTTGGCCGGTTTTAGCCGAAGTTTCCACCGAGACTACTTCGCCCCCCATATCTTCTACTATGAGATTTTCTTTAGTAAGTTCTTTTTTTATTTTTTGAGAATTGGCCTGGGGTAAGTCTATCTTATTGATCGCGACAATAACAGGAATTTTTGCTTTGCGAGCGCATTTAATTGCTTCAATGGTTTGTGGTTTTACTCCTTCTCCAGCGGCTACTACTAAAACAGCGATATCAGCTATTTCTCCACCCCGTTTTCTCATGGCTGAAAAAGCTTCGTGACCCGGGGTATCTATGAAAGTGATAAGCTTTTCATCCACCTCGACTTGATAGGCACCAATATGTTGGGTAATGGCGCCGGCCTCTTTTTCAGCAATGTTGGTTTTGCGGATATAATCCAAAAGTGAAGTCTTCCCATGATCAACATGACCCAAAACAACCACTACCGGGGGACGAGGTTTTAAATTAGACTTTTTAGTTTTTGTGGATTTTTTTGTCATTTGGATTCTGAGCTTATTGCTTTATTGATTGCTTCCTTTTCCTCCTCCGATAAACTATATTCCGATTGACCCTTCTTAATCGGTTTAGTATAAACCCGTGTTCCCTCTCGGCTGTGGAGACTAGAGATAACTAAACCGTTATTATAATAATCTAAGAGAGCAATGGCAAAACTTTGATTTCCCCCGGTATCCTGAAAAGGATTAAACCGAACAATACCTACCTTTTGAATTCCTCGAGCAGCAATCTGGTGAATCTTCTCGCTTATTTTTAGCAAATCCTTGTAATCTTGGTCAAGCTTTTTAATGTCTTTAAGTTCTTTTTTAATTACTTCTTCCAGATCTTTACCCTTAGTTCCCTTAAAAAGCATCTTGTTTTTCTTCCATATTCTCAAAAACTGCCACGTTAAAAACCCACTCCAGCCAAGGAGGATAAGGAGGATAAGAGTGGTAGGGTTGGTATTAATAAAAGTGTTCATGATGATAATTGGCGGACTTGTCCGCCGAAGCTTCGGTGAAGCTCGCCTTCGCTCTGGCGAGCTTTGGCGAAGCGAAGGCGGAGAGGGTGGGATTCGAACCCACGAGACCATTTCTGGTCTAGCGGTTTTCGGGACCGCCCGATTAAGCCAACTCTCGCACCTCTCCTTTTTTTAATCCTTTAAACTAACTCTATCATTTTTTAGCCCAACGGTCAAATGCCAATTTTTCCCAAGAGTGCAAGCTGTAGACAAAGCCCTTGACAAACATCTACCATTTGCTAAACTCAAATTAAAAGGTCGATGAAAAATTATAAGTTTTAATTTAAAAAGAAAAAGCATGAAAAAAATAGGATTAGGAATTTTAGTTGCCCTACTTGTTATAGGGTTTTCAGGTGTAGCTACAGCAGGTTGGATTATTCCTCTACCCGATTCGGCAACAGAAAACGCAAAGGTATCAGATAAATCACCGGCAGTAAAAATAACAGAGGGCGGTTTGGCTTTATCACCGCCTGGTTTGGAAAAGGTTGTTTTTATTCATTATAAGAAAGGATATGGAGGATTTTGTAACAATGACGGAATTTGCCAGCAAGACCTTGGAGAGAATCCAAGTTGTGCAGATTGTAAGAAGGATAAAGAAGAACCAGAAGAACCAGATACAAGCTCTTGCTATGCCTTTTTGGGGAGAGGGGTTGAATGGAAAGAGCTGCCAGTAAGCTATGTTGTTCATCCAGACTTAGAAGCAGTCGTTTCGGGGGCAATATTTGCTAGTGCAGAGACCTGGGATGATGCAGTCTCAAGAGAACTTTTCTCCGACAGTTATACGTTGGATGCAACGGCAAACTGGGATAGCAATGCTCCTGATGGTAGAAATGAGTTGTCATTCGGAGACTATCAACAAGACGGAGTGATTGCAGTAACGATAATATGGGGATATTTCGGAGGAAGACCAAGCAGCAGAAGAATAGTTGAATTTGATATTATGTTTGATACTGACTTTACCTGGGGAGATGCCACAATTGATTCTATGGTAATGGATTTGCAGAATATAGCTGTTCATGAGCTTGGTCACGGTGCTGGTTTAGCTGATTTATACGATACAGTCTGCGCTGAAGAAACAATGTATGGTTACTCTGATTACGGAGAGATAAAGAAGAGAGATCTAAATGCCGGAGATATTATAGGAATCCAAGAACTCTACGGCGGATTCTAATCGTAAATAATATATTATAATATATTAACACAAGACCTGCTTTTAGTTAGCAGGTTTTGTGTTTGGGTGGTTTTGTTGTATACTTGTAATATGAAGATTAACAAAGTCATCAAAACCCTAATCTATTCCGACATAGTCCTTAATTCTGCTTTTGGATTTGTCTCTCCTATTTTTGCTGTTTTTATTACTGACCAAATTAGCGGCGGCAATGTTAAGGTGGTTGGTTTCGCCGCGGCTATTTATTGGATGGTTAAATCTCCGCTTCAGATTCCTATTGCTAAGTGGCTTGACAAAAACCATGGAGAGCGGGATGATTTTTGGTTTATGATTATTGGCACACTTATCTTTGGCGTTGTTCCCTTTGGCTATATCTGGAGCACTCTACCTTGGCATATCTATATTCTTCAGATTCTTCAAGCAGTGGGAATGGCTATGGTTGTTCCCTCTTGGAGCGCCATATTTACCCGTCATATTGATAAAGGAAAAGAGGCCTTCGAATGGAGTGTTAGGAGCACCAGTTTAGGTATCGGCATTGGTATTACTGGTGCCTTAGGAGGAATATTTGTCAGTCGCTTTGGTTTTCAAAGTTTATTTGCCCTGGTCGGAATTCTTGCCGTGATAGCCACCCTATTGCTTCTAATAATTAAAAAGGATTTATATCGTCGTCCTAAAGGACCTCTTCCAAAACCACAAATTTCTCCTATTCCAGAACCACCATTATAAACTTTAAACCTTAAACTTAAAACAAAAAGCCCCATCCGTATCTACGGCGGGGCTTGTTTTTATCCATTCCAGCGGAACGGCTGGGTTAAAATTAGTCTTTTAATTATTCAAAGCCGTACCTTTTCCGCCACTCTCCAAAACCATAACTACGTGCCATTATTTTTGCAAACTGGTGTGGATTTATAGTTCGAGTTTTTTTCTGTGGGCGTGGAGGCATTCTATTCACTATTTTAGCTTGAGTCATATACCAGATCGCATGTTTTCCGTCAGGCGGTTCCTCTCCGTACCTTGCTCCCTCCAATTTCACTTTTACTTCATAGTATTTAGATTTAAAGGTTATCTTTCTTCGTTTCGTCACTTCCGAAAATAAGCCTTCTGCCTTTATTTCTGTTTCTTTTATAGGAGTTGTCTCCATTAC
>CAYRSW010000034.1:0-7133 GCA_964427335.1 uncultured Candidatus Saccharibacteria bacterium | reverse complement strand
CTATTTAAGTTATACTAAAGGTATGAACACTAAGGAAATCCGGCAAAAATTTTTAGATTTTTTTCAAAAGAAGGGACATAAAGTTGTTGCTTCTTCTTCGCTTATTCCCACTGACCCTTCGGTTCTTTTGACCACGGCCGGAATGCAGCAGTTTAAAGAGTATTTTACTTCTAAATTAGATCCCCAGAAGGATTTTGGAGGCAAGCGTATTGTTTCCGTTCAGAAGTGTTTTCGGACCTCTGATATTGAGGAGGTAGGGGATAGTAGTCACCTAACTTTTCTTGAAATGCTGGGGAATTTTAGTTTTGCTGTGTCCGCCGACTTGTCCGCCAAAGCTCGTGCGACGGCGGGAGCCTCTGGCGAAGGCGGAGAGGATTATTTTAAAGAAAAAACTATCGAGCTGGCGCTCGAATTTCTAATTTCTGATTGCAAATTGCAAATTGACAAATTATGGATTACTTATTTTAAAGGCGATAAAGAGGTACCAGAAGATAAAGAGTCAAGAGAAGTTTGGTTAAAATTAGGAATTCCTAAAGAAAGAATCTATGGATTTGGCAGGAAAGATAATTTTTGGGGTCCGACCGGTCAAGAAGGTCCTTGTGGTCCAAACAGCGAAATTCATTACGATTTAACGGGAAAACCGTGTAAGAAAGGTAAGAATTGTATCCCCAACTGCGATTGCGGCAGATTTATTGAGCTTTGGAATTTAGTTTTTAACCAGTATTACAAGGCAAAAGATGGTAAACTTACCTCTCTTAAACAGAAAGGAGTGGATACGGGTATGGGTTTGGAAAGATTGGCCATGTTAATGCAGCAAAAAAAATCAGTCTTTGATATAGATATTTTTCAGCCGATAATGACGAACCTCCCACATAAAGAGAAGGCTTGTCGGATTATTGCTGATCATATTCGGGGAGCCTGCTTTCTGGTTGCTGATGGGATACTTCCTTCTAATACCCAGCAGGGTTATATTTTAAGAAGGGTACTTCGACGAGCCATCCGTTATGGTAAACTTTTAGACCTACCCCGCACCAGAGAAATCTCGGTGCGGGGTAAAAAAGAAGGATTTTTGATAGAACTGGCTAAAATTGTTATTGAGACTTACCGAGAGTATTATCCGGAACTCCAAGCAAAACAAGCAGACATCCTTACGGTCATTCAAAAAGAAGATGAGAAATTTAGTAAAACCCTAAAAAAGGGGCTAAAACGATTTGAGAAAGTGGCAACAGCTGCCAGCCGGCAGATCTCTGGTAAAGATGCTTTTCATCTTTATGATACTTATGGTTTTCCATTGGAATTAACCCGAGAATTAGCCAAGGAAAAAGGATTAAAAGTTGACGAAAAAGGATTTGAGGTCGCGTTTAAGAAACATCAAGAAGTCTCTCGGGCTGGGGCAGAAAAAAAATTTGGTGGTCACGGAATAAAAAAATACAAAATACAAGATACAAAATACAAGATACAAAGACTACATACAGCAACACATTTACTTCATCAAGCCCTGCGTGATATATTGGGAAACCATGTTAAACAAATGGGCAGTGATATTAACCCCCAGCGGCTTCGTTTTGATTTTTCTCATTCAGAAAAACTTACCCCAGAGCAAATTCAAAAAGTAGAAGATTTTGTCAATCAAAAAATTAAAGAGGATTTGGTGGTAAAAGTAGAAGAAATGGTTTATAAGAATGCTTTGAAATTCGGAGTTTTAGCTTTCTTTCGAGAGAGATATCCCGAAAGAGTTTCCGTATACTCTATAGGAAGCTACTCTAAAGAAATCTGCGCTGGGCCGCATGTAAAGCACACTGGCGAGCTTGGAACTTTTAAAATTATTAAAGAACAGTCTTCTTCGGCTGGAGTAAGAAGAATCAAAGCAATACTTGTTTAACCTCGTAGGTTGCGGTATAGACCGAGATATTGTATAATAAAGATGCAATTTATGGCGAGCATAGTTGAACCATGGCAAATTTTTGGAGAATTTTTAAAAAAAATAGGCAGGAGGCATATCTTGCATTAGATATTAGTACGGAATCTGTTAAAGCATTGATATTCAAGCCCTGTACCGAACCTGTTCTGGTGCGGGGCAGACCGAATAGCAAAGAGAATAACATAGAAATTCTAGGTATTGGCTGTGCCTCGCGTCCCCGATTGGACTTATTAAATGTTGAGAGACTGCTTCTGGGAGTAGCCGAAGCAATAAAAAAAGCTCAAGGCCAAGCCCCAAACCAAAGCAAGCTTGGTACGGGGCGAGCAAAAATAACCCCCTCAAGAACAATCTTGGGTTTAGGAGGAAAATTTATTAAAGGTAAAACCTGCCAGTACACTTTTAAGAGAGCAAATCCGGAGGAAAAAATTAGTCCTGCTGAACTGGAAAACCTTATCCAGAAAGCAGAATGGAAAATTTTTGATGAAATAAAATCTAGCGTTCGCAAAGATCATTTTTTCGGAGAAACCGGGATAAAATTAATTGATACTGAATTGGAGGAAATACTCATTGATGGTTACAAGGTTGATAATCCTTTGGATTTTTCTGGCAAGAAAGTTTCGCTTAAAATATTTAATAGTTTCTGTAATAATTGCTATTTTAAAGCACTAGAGAATATTTCTTCTCTCTTGAATTTGGAAAACTTAATTCTTGCCGGCACTCCTCATGCTGCAGCAAAGACGTTTTTTATTCAAAAAAAGGGTCTAGAAGCTATCCTTGTAGATATTGGAGGAAGTTCTACTGAAGTGAGTGTCATTAAAGATAATGTTTTATTGGGAAATTTTACCTTTAATATTGCAGCAAAAAGTTTCACTGGATGTATTTCTAGAGCTTTAGGGGTGGATAAGCTCCAAGCAGAACAGATAAAACTAATGACCTCTCAAAATAAAGTTTCTTCCAGGGCCAGGGAAAGTATTGGAAAAATTTTAGAAGAAAAGATTAAGCTTTGGGCAGCAGCTGCGGGAGTTGGGCTGGAACAACTCTCCTTGAAGAAGCTGCCTACCCAAATCTTACTTTTGGGAGGGGGGAGTTTATTGCCGGGACTCCAAAGAATATTGGGAGCTTCTAAATGGAGAAAAAACCTACCTTTTCTTAAAAACCCGGTAGTTAAAATTATACATCCCGAGGATTTGAGAGTTCTAAATTCGTCGGCGCAGCTTTTGGATTCTGGAGACGTTGCTACTCTGGCTCTAGCTTCCTTTTTTGTGGACCTACAAAAAAGGGGGACGAATTTATCTAAAATACTTCGTCGGGCAGTAAGAGTGGCAGCTGGGGACAATAATGGTAAATTTTTAGCCCAAAAGGCCGGATTTTCCACGGCAACTTCTCATTTTAATCAAGAAAGGAAAATTACTACTATGCCTCAAAAATTTCACCCCGCTCGGCGGGACAAGAAACAAAATCGTGCACCAATTAAGATGACCGATATTGTAAGGCGCAAAGTTCCGGATAAAAATTTAATTTCAAGGAAAAAAGCACCCGCAAAAGTTGACTTTAGGCCAAAACAAAAGATTACTCTTTCAACAATCAGTAGTAAATCTTTTTTAGTCTTTCTTTTGATTTCCATTTTGGCCGTTGGCCTTGCTTTGTTTCTAGTGCTCCCTCGAGCAAAGCTCGAGATTTTACCAAAAACCGAACCCTTAAGTTTGGACCTTCAGATTATTGCTGATGCAAATTTAGATATTGAGGATATTCTTGCCCAAAAAATCCCGGCAAAGATTATATCGGTAAGCAGTAAGGGCTCCGAAACTTTTCCGGCCACAGAAAGAAAGCTCCTTAAACAGAAGGCAAGAGGAATAATTCAAGTCTCAAATGAGTGGAGCACACAGAGCCAGACACTGATTGAGACCACTCGGTTTCTTTCTGAAGAGGGCAAGCTTTTCAGAACTCTTAAAACAGTAGTTGTCCCCGGAGCAAAAATAGTAGAGGGAGTAACCCAACCAGGAACAATTGATGTAGAAGTAGAAGCAGCTGATATTGGCGAAGATTATAATATTTTACCCTCTAAATTTAGCATCCCTGCGTTTAAAGAATATAAACAGCTTGAAAAATACTCTACTATTTATGGAGAATCTAAAAATCCAATGACCGGTGGGGCTAATCGAGAAGAGGTGGTGGTTTCAAGAGAAGACCTTAAAAAAGCAGAAACAGAACTTATTAGGAAGGTATCCGAAAAGGTTACCTCTAACTTAGATGGACAACTGCCTCAGGGATATAAGCTAATGGAAGGTGCCTCCCTTTTGGAGAAAAAGGGTGTTACCTCCTCCCATAAAGAGGGGGAGATGGCCAAAGATTTTACCGTGGAGGCAGAGTTTTCTTTGAAAGCCATAGTATTTAACGAAGAAATCCTCAAAAGTTTCATTAATAGTCTTCTCTACTCAAAAATTCCGGAAGGCAAAGTCATAATTGAGGAAAGTGAAAATTTTAGCTATTTGGAAACAAAATCTGATTTTGAAAAAAAACAGCTCAAGCTTAGCATTCATGTAGAAAAGACCCTGGTTTACGAGATTGATGAGACAAAAATCAAAGAGGATCTTGCCGGCAAGGATAAGTCCGAAGTAAAAGAAATTCTTTCAACCTATACAACTATTGAAAGAGCAAAGGTTCTACTTTGGCCATTCTGGGTAAAGAAAGTGCCAAGTTCACCCAAGAAAATAAATATTGTATTGACAAAATAATGTTACTAAGTATAATTAAGAAAACTCTATGGTAAATACCAAGAAAGAAGTAATTGTTAAAGAGGGGGTAGTTACTGAAGCATTACCCAATACTCAATTTAGGGTAAAACTGGATGAAGGTGATGAAATTTTAGCTCACCTTTCCGGCAAGATGAGGCTCTATCGCATTCGGGTTCTACCAGGAGATAGAGTGAAGGTAGAAATAAGCCCTTATGATAAAACTAAGGGAAGGATTGTCTATCGACAAAAATAATGAAAGTAAAAGCCTCGATTAAGAAACGATGTAAAAAGTGTAAAATTGTACGGCGTAAGAGTAAGCTTTACGTTATTTGTTCTAATCCAAAACACAAACAAAGACAAGGTTAAATCAACATGAGAATTGCCGGAGTAAATATTCCCCAAGACAAACGAATAGAAATAGCTTTGACCTATATTTACGGAATAGGGCGGTCTTTGAGTAATAAAATTTTATCTCAAGTAAAAATCAATTCCAATAAAAAAGTAAAGGCATTAAGCTCTCAAGAACTAAATATTCTCAATAAAGAAATAGAAAAACATAAAGTAGAGGGTGATTTAAGACGAGTGGTGATGCTTAATGTTAAACGGCTTAAGGAGATTAGTTCTTACCGAGGGGGCAGACACCTTAAGAATCTGCCGGTAAGGGGGCAGCAAACGAAAACCAATTCTAGAACAGTTAGGGGTAATGTTCGAAAAACAGTAAGCAGCGGCCGAAAGAGAGCGGTAGAGAAAACATAAAGCCATGGGTAAAAGAAGAATAAAAGAAATCAAATCAGACCAAGTTTCAAAAAAGCATGGTCCTAAAAAAAAGAAACCCAGAAGGATAGTCACTAAAGGTCAGGCTCACATAAAATCAAGCTACAATAACACCATCGTGACTATTACTGATACTAAGGGCGATGTTTTAGTTTGGGCCAGCGCCGGCAGCTTAGGTTTTAAGGGACCTAAAAAGGCCACTTCTTATGCGGCCTCTACGGTAGTAAGATCTTTGGTAGATACTCTTAAGAGAATGAAGATGGAGGAATTAGATATCTTAGTAAAAGGAATAGGCAGCGGCAGAAATACAGCAATTAAGACTTTGGCTCAAAGTGGATTTACCATTACTTCATTAAGAGACGTTACAACGCTTCCTCATAATGGATGCCGACCACGTAAAATTAGACGCGTTTAATATGAAAGCAGGTCCTAAATGCAAAATTTGTCGCCGTGAGGGAAAGAAACTCTTCTTAAAGGGTGAGCGTTGTAATACCCAGAAATGCGCTGTGATTAAAAAAAACTATCCGCCCGGTGTAAAGAAATCAACCCGTCCAAGAAGAATGTCGGAATATGCCTATCAGCTTAGAGAAAAGCAGAAATTAAAAAGAATCTATAATCTTACCGAGAGGCAGTTTAAAAAGTATTATATCGAGGCTCTTCAAAGAAGAGGATTGACTTCAGAATTAATGCTTTGTCTTTTGGAGACTCGCTTGGATAATGTAATTTATCGTTTAGGATTTTCTTCTTCTCTCCCCCAAGCAAGGGAAGTTGTAAACCACGGCCACTTTTTAGTCAGCGGCAAGCCGGTGAATATCCCTTCTTACCAAGTGAAAGCAGGGGATACGATAACCCCTAAAAAAGGGTTTCTTAAAAGTACGTATGTTGCCGGTCTTAAAGCTAAATTAAAAGCTCACAATCCTCCCTCCTGGCTCGCTTTAGATTTAAAAAAGATGGAAGGAAAGGTTAAGAAGCTTCCTTCTGGAAAAGAGCTGGAGGCGGGAGTCGATCTTTCAATGATAATAGAATTCTATTCACGATAAACACGTAACACGTAACACGTAACAAACGGTTTGTTATATGTTCCATGTTCCATGTTCCATGAAGATTATGGCTATACCCTTACCTCAAAAATCAAAATATATTAAAAAAGAAGGAGATTTGTTTTTATTTGAAATCAAACCTTGCTATCCCGGCTATGGACATACCCTGGGAAATGCCTTAAGAAGAACGCTGCTCTCTTCACTTGAGGGAGCCGCTGCGACTAGAGTGAAAATCAGTGGCGCAAAACATGAATTTTCCACCATCCCTCATGTTTTAGAAGACGTTATAGAAATAATTCTTAATTTAAAGGAACTACGCTTCAAGATGGATTCTCAAGAACCAATAAAATTAACTCTCAAGGCAAAAGGAGAGAAGGTTGTAAAAGCGAAAGATTTTAAATGCCCAACCCAGGTAGAAATAGTTAATAAAGACGCTCATATTGCTACCCTTACCGATAAAAGGGCGAAATTAGATTTAGAAATCCTGGTAGAAAAGGGCTTAGGTTATGTGCCTCGAGAGGAGCAAAAAAGAGAAAAATTAGAAGTGGGAAGCGTAGCTTTAGATGCTATATTTTCTCCGATAAGGCAAGTATTTTATAATGTAGAAAATATAAGGGTAGGAGAAAAAACAGATTACAATAAGCTTGTTATTGGGATTAAGAC
>CAYRSW010000033.1:0-7192 GCA_964427335.1 uncultured Candidatus Saccharibacteria bacterium | reverse complement strand
TTCGCAGTTTCGATTTAGCATCAGAAATAATTCAACCAACTTTTCTTCAGGGGTGAGTCAGAGCCCGATAAAAAAACCGGCGTTATCTACGGCGCCGACGTCTTGGGAAGCTGTCTCGGAGCAATTCTCCTTTGTCTCTTCTTCATCCCCATCCTCGGCATCCTCCAAACCCTCCTTATCCTAGCTTTTGTAAATATCTTAGTTGTATTAATTACAAAATTCAGCTTTTCCCGAGGCTAAGTCTCGGGAAATAAAGAAAAGCTGTGGATTGTTTACCACAGCTTTTAATCTTTTAATCTAAGTCAAGCCCTAAGGGAAAAGTTTTCCATGTTGGGCTTGAACCACAGACCAATTCCCATCCGCTAGGAAGAGAATAGTTAAGAAGAGCTTCTTGTAAAGAGGCAATTTCCTCTTCGGAGATTTCTCCACCGGCACAGAAAAAAATATCACTACGCTCATAGGCACCTATCAATTGGCCTATAGTTTCATCTCTTTTGGCCACAGTCAAATGGTCGCTGATGATTATAATTTTATCCTTCAGGACCATGAATCCCTTTATTTGAGGAAATCTGTCTTTTATTCTTTCTATCAAAATCTGTGCCCGTAAGAAATCAAAAGCTTCTTCAGCTGTAATCTTTCGAATGATTTGTTTCTGACTAATAATAGACGGCCCCTCGCCCCAGATGTAATTAGTTTGACTTTCTTTATCTGGAACGGATTCTATATCAACCATCTGCCCGCCTCCCTCAGGGTCATAACAAGCTTTAGTAAATCCAACCAATTTTACTGGAGCAATCTCTGTTAAGCGTACAAAAGCAAACCCTGACGCAAAGTCTTTACTTATTTTATTCGTCTTTTTTGTTTTCATTATCTCCACCTCTTTAACCATTGAGGTTTTTTTGTTGCATTTTGGACAGACCGCTTGATTTCTTACGGCAAGCGTTACTCTCGGTTTCCAGCATTTACGACAAAAAGTTGGTTTTTGCCGCAGGGTCGCTTGGACCGTACGCTTGCACCGATTACATTTAAGCTTGCCATCTTTAACCAGAGGCCATCCACAATGCTCACACTCTAGTTTAGTGGCTGCTTGGAGATTCTTCCCAAGCAAAGATGCGTTTTGCATGACACCACCCCCATCAATTTTTTCTGTAAAAGAACTTTCATCTATCCTAACAATCTTCTCACAGAAAGTCAATAGTTAAAACAAAACCCCACAGCTTAACTAACTGTGGGATTATTTTTTATAAAGTTTAATACTATCTTCTCTTAAGAATGCTCGAGCAATACCGACTTTTATCATTTCATTCCAACAAGGCTCACACACCCACCAATGACCGTCTAAGTATAAGTCAGCACTTTTTAGATCATTGGCCGTCTTAAGGGCATCGCGGATTGCCATAACTTCAGCATGTCCTTCTTGCTGGCAAACTATTTTACAGAACTCATATCCGGTGCCAGTTGGACAATTATGGATTACCCTTGGACAAACATCTATCCTTTTGCCAGCATTTACGCCCCGACCAATGATTTTTCCATCCTTAATAATAACTGCGGCAGTCGGCTGCTTAACACAACCAGAACTAGCCAGCATTTTAGTTGCCTCTTTCATAAACTTATCTATTAGCACCTACATATAAAATTTTTCGGTCTTTAGGAAGGTACGGCAGCAACTTTCGCTGCTCTTCTCGATTCATTCTTATCTCCTTCTTTCCTTTTTGTATAATCTCCTTTTTCGGGAATGATATTTCTTATTCCTCCTTTTGGATTAGGAACATCGCCGAAATATCTTGGGATGATGTGGATGTGAAGATGGTCTATTGTTCTGCCAGCTGATTTGCCTTCATTCATCCCTATATTATATCCGTCGGGATGATATTTTTCTTCAATTAATTGCTTTGTTCTCTTTAATAAGTCGGACATCTGTATTAGTTCTCGTTCGTTTAAATCAAATCTTGAAACAATATGTCTTTTCGGCACTATCTCCGCGTGTCCTTTATTTACAGGAAAATTGTCCCATCTGGCATAGAACAATTCATTCTCAAAAATAATTCTGTGTTTTTTTGGGTTGTCTTTATCACAAAACAAACATTTAACTTTGTCTTTCATCTCCTTCTCCTTTGTTGTTAAGGTTCAACCTCGATTTCTCTACACTATAACAGATTTAAAATAAATTTAAAAGCCCTGCGATGTCGGGCTTAAAACCGCTTGGTTAAGCCCTGTTCAAGCTTAGCTTGAACAGGGCTTAGTTATGCTAAAATCGAGATATCATTATTCTCCAAACACTTCTGCGGTGAAGATGTAGAGGTCGGCGTCGCCGGTTTTATATTATCTAACGAATTCAATCCTTAAGTCACATTTAAATACCCTAGCAACTTTTTGAAGAGTATTAGTAGTAAAGTTTTGTTGACCTGTTTCCATTCGGGCTACATTGCTCTGTGTTGTTCCTATCTTTCTTGCTAGTTCTGCCTGAGACATTCTTTTTTGTTTGCGCAATTGTAAAATCTGGTAAGCAATTTCTAATTGTTTACCATGTTCATCATAATGTTTCTTGAATTTAGGGTTTCTCAATCGTTTACCAAGATATTCTTGAAAGTCCACTGCTTTTTGAAGTTTTTTATTTTTACTCATAAATTTCTTTATTACTTAAAACATTGAAATAATTTTCTTCGGCCCTTTTAATTTCGGCCTTAGGTGCCTTGGCTGTTTTCTTCGAAAAAGCGTGAAGTAAAACTATAGTCCTTTTTATAAATATAAAGTAGAAAACTCTATGCCTATTTTGGCTAAAATCAACTCTTAATTCTCTAATCTTTCCTTTGATGTGCTTAGAATAAGGCTCATCTAAATACCCTCTCTGTAACCGTAAAAATTCAATATATTTCAAGATTTTTGATTCTTCTTTGGGTTTTAATTTTTTGATATATTCCAAAACCGGACTTCGACCAGTTTTTATATCTTTATAGAACTTTACTTTATATCCACTATTATTATATATCATATACGATATGTATGTCAAGGGTTTTAGTGTGGATAAGTTATTTATTCTTCTCCAAATACTTCTGCAGTGAAGATGTAGAGGTCGGCGTCGCCGGTTTTCCAGCAATTTATAGGAAGCCCTGCTTTGTGGGCGCAGAGGTTGTTCATAAATTCTTCAAGTCCCCAATTGTTCTCGGTGGCCACTTGGGGTAAAAATACGCCAGAGTGGAAGTCTTTTCTTACCTGGACCCCATGTTTTCCAATTTCAATTTTTTCCCAGCTGTCTATTTTCTCCAGCGGCGAAAGAGCAGAAATCTCGTATTCTAAGTTTTCTAATTCAGCAAGCCCCACTGGATAGAATCTTGTATCTTGAGTGCCGGCAGCTATGGCCATTTGAGTAATCACTTTATAAAGAGGAATGTCTGGTTCAAAAACTCCGATACAGCCCCGCAGCTGTCCATCTTTCTTGAGGGTTACAAAAGCTCCTCTTTTTTCCTGGAGTATCCCAGAAGCAATATTAAACTCTGGAATTTTTCTTTCTTTAAGATAAATTTCCAAGCTTTGACGAGCAATTTCTAGAAGTGTCTTTCTGTCTTCGGAAGAAAACGGTGTGTTGAAATCAGATTTCAACAGACCTGTTGAAATCTGATTTCTTTCGCTCTCTGCAGAGAAACTAATCGCTGTATAGCCAACCGCTTGTGAAGAATCCCCGGTTATCTCTCCAGAATTAGTATATTTTAGGAGTTTTATTTTACCCCATCCCTTTTCTTTGGCCAAAAAGAGTCCTACTTTTACTGCGTCTTCCCCGCAAAGACAAGTGCCTAGATTAGAATGGCGTTCTGCCATAGAACTAGTAATCGTTCTTTCTAAATTCTCTACTTCTCCGGAAAGAATGGCTTGGATTGTTTTATTATCAATCTCCCGGGCGATGTCGGCCGGCGGATAATGAGAAAAATCAGTTGATATTACCACCAAAGAATCTTCATCAATATATTTTACCAAAGTTTTTGCCAGGGACTCCAAAGTATCGTTAGAGGTCTCTCCGGTAATAATAGGAACTATTTCAAAATCGCCTAAAATAGACTGCAAAAAAGGAATTTCTACTTCTAAACAGTGCTCCTTTATGTGGGCGCTTTCTTCATAATGGAATCTTTTGTCTTCTTTAATAATCTTTTCAGCCAGCTCTTGGTTTACTTTGACCTTGCCTAAAGGTGTCTGGTAATACCCTTTTGGAAAAATAGAGACACCCTCAAACCAATGATGATGACTGGGGCCGATAAGAATCACCGTTTTAAAATTCTGGCCATTATTTTTTGCCTCTTGGACAGCTTTAAAACTATAAGCAGCCACTCCGCCTGAATATTCATAACCAGCGTGAGGAGCTATGACCATTTTTAGATTTCCTTCAAACTCGGCTGTGTCGACCTTTTCTAAAAACCCATTAATTTTCGCTTTAAGGGTTTTCTCGTCGCCCGGATAAAACATTCCAGCCACAGCCGGCTGGCGGACTTGTAAGTCTTCCTTTTTGGTGTCTAAAGTTTCCATAATGGTTCGACTTGGCTCACCATAAATAGTAGCTGGGGTAGAAGACTGTTCTTCACGCCCCAAATAAAAAGTAGCTATTATTATACCAATAATTATTATAAAAATCAAGAGTAAGAATTTTTTCATAATATTATCATTTCCATATCCCAGGAATTATTTCTCCGCTTGGGCATTTCCCGCCTTGTAGGTTATTTGTGGTCACAAAAAACCCATTTCTCACTATAGCCGGCTCACCTGTGTCTGGGCAGTAAGTGGTACTTCCTTCAGGGTCAAGGATATTCCCCGTGTAAACATACTTTAGTCCTTCTTCTAGAGCTACTCTTCGGGCTCGTTTTAATGATTCTATTGGAGTGGGAGGAAGATTCCTAAGCTTATAATCAGGATGGAATCGAGAAAAGTGGACAGGAACATCCGGCCCAAGATTTTCTTTAATCCATTTGGACATCTCCCGCACTTCTTCTTCAGAGTCGTTTTCTCCGGGGATAAGGAGATTGACAATTTCCAACCACACCCCCTCTTCTTTAATAATTTTAAGTGAATCTAAGATAGTATCAAGATGCCCTCCAGTAAACTTTTTATAAAAACTATCTTTAAATGCCTTAAGGTCAATTTTTATAGCATTCATATACTGACATAATTCTCTCAAGGGTTCTTCTTCGATGTAACCAGCACTAATCATCACTGTTCTTATGTCTTTTCGTTGTGCAAGTTTGGCAATGTCCAGCATATATTCGTAAAAGATAACTGGTTCAGAGTAGGTGAAAGCAATAGACTTTGCTCCAGAAGCCAAAGCTTTATCTACTACTTCTTCCGGCGAAGCTTCAATGGTTTTTATTTCGCCTGGCATAACTTGAGCAATTTGCCAATTTTGACAAAAAAGACAACGAAGATTACATCCTGGAGTAGCAATAGAAAAAGCTTGACTTCCGGGCAAAAAATGGAAGAGTGGTTTTTTCTCAATGGGGTCCACATTGGCCGAGGCCAGTTGGCCATAACTCAAGCTATAAAGTTCCCCTTTAATGTTCTTCCTCACATTACAGAGACCCACCTGACCTTCAGAGAGAATACAGCGATTAGGGCAAAGATTACACCGGACCATATCGCCGGGTAGTTTCTCGTAATACTTTGCTTGATATAGACCCTCGGTGTTAATTACCGATTTTTCCCGATTATAAATTAAAAAACCAACAAAACCGACTATAATAATTAGAAACAATATAGCAAAGAATTTTTTCATTATAGTAAATAAAGCCAGAGAAATAAAACCAAGAGTATCAGTCCCAAAATAGAGGTATAGACATAAGCTTGCTTTAAATTTTTAAACACCCTCCATCTTATTAAGGAGAAACTGACACTAATAGCTACATGAAGAACAAAGAAGACAAAAAGTGGGATGGCTAGTAATCTTTCATGTAAATATTTAGCCAAAACCGGATCCATAATCTGCTTAGTAATTCCATAACCAGAAATAATATAAAGAATCATCAGAACCAACAAAGCCCAACCGCTAAACCTATTAAGTTTTATTAAAAATCTATCCAACATAATGAATTATACTCAAACCTCTTACAATATAGTATATTCCGTAGATTAAAAAAGCAAGACCGATAATTAAGCCACTAATTCTGGCAATTAAGCGAAATTCTTTCATTTTTCCTAAAAATCCCAAGAAGGCTGCCGGCAAAAAATAAACTGCAGTGCCCAGAAAGAACATTAAGAAATAAAGCACCCCCTTTAAAGCACTGCCAAGAGTGAAAACATAAGCCAAAGACATTAAAAAAGGCGGGCAAATATTAACTCCCATCAGAAAACCCATTAAAATTGGTGCTTTGGTTCTGAATTTAAGTAACTTGCTTGAACAAAAAATACCTTTGGGTTTTAAAAAACCCAAGGCATAAATAACAAGAATCAAAGAAAGAACCATCAAAGAAGAAATCAAGACGAGATTTACTGTTTGATTGTTTAACTTCTGGCCAAAATAACCAAATATTGCTCCAAAAATAATATAACCTCCTAAACGGCCAAAAATAAATTCTAAAATTATCTTAAAATTTTTCTTGAAGTTTCTTTCTTCAGAAACGAGATATGGAGCAATAAAGGGAATGCACCAGCTTAAACAAAAAACCCCTGTAGAGAGCCCTAGTAGAAAACCAGCTAGCATATTATTTTAATACTTTTATGTTAAAAGGTATGATTTGGCATCCATAAGCGCCTAAGTAGCCATAACCTTTCTCTTCTTCAATTTCTTCATCGCACTTCCATTTTTCTTGGCAAAAAAATTGACCAGCCAATCTTACTTTTCGATAATAAATTATTTTTTCCATTCTTTCCTCTTTTGTAAGATTTAGATCTATATTCGAAAGCTTAAGGAGTTCTTTTTTTGACTCTTTTTTACTTAACATTTTTGGAAATGATCTTATGATCTCATGTGCTTTTGGCAGATGTTCCAATTTTCTTTTTCTGATGATTTTGAAGGCAACATCTTCAATTTTTCCAATTTCACTCTCATTTATTCCAAGTTTCATTCTCTCCTTTTCATCAGTAATCCGTTTATAAACATAATTATAGTAATCAATAAATGCCTGCCATCTCCCTTCGGGATCTCCCATTCTAAGAGCTATTGTTGCATATAGCCCTGAGCGTCCAAGATAGTCCAGATATCTATCAACGCACT
>CAYRSW010000032.1:0-7199 GCA_964427335.1 uncultured Candidatus Saccharibacteria bacterium | reverse complement strand
GTGCCGAAAGCATACTGTTCATAAAGAGACGAAAGTATGAAGAAAATATATAACAAACTTATCCGAGATAGAATTCCCGAGATAATTGAAAAAAGTGGGAGTAGATCAAAAGTTAGGACTCTTAGTGAGAAAGATTATAAAGAAGAACTATTGAAAAAACTTGTTGAGGAAGCTAAGGAAGCTTTAGAAGTTAAAGGAGATAAAAAGGAATCCACCAAAGAATTTGGCGATGTGTTAGAGATTATTGATTATTTAATTAAGGTTCTTGATTTAGATAAAGAAGAAATAGAAAAAACAAGAAAAGAGAGAAGGGAATCAAGGGGAGGATTTGATAAAAAGTTATTTTTAGAATATACAGAATAGTTCTTGAAATGAAAAAATTTTACAGATAGTGCTGGAAATACACCTTGCGCAAGGAAACGAAGTAGTGGTTAATGTAGGATGTATATTTTGCACATTGACAAAATTCACCCATAAGATAGAATCTAAGCAGTGGTTATATAACAACTTTAATTCGTTCGATATGCCTCGGTTAATAGGAAAATTTTTTAGAGCAAAAAAACTTCGAAGTAAGGGTTATTCGTTAAAAGAAATCAGTGAAGAGCTAAATATTAGTAAGAGCACGGCTTCTTTGTGGTTTCGAGATTTTAAATTATCTCCTCTGGCACTAAATAGGTTAGAGAAAAGGAGATATTTAGGTAGAGTTAGAGCCAGTGAGACTAAAAGAAAAAAACGTGAGAGATTTGAAAAACTTCTTCGAGAAAAAGCTCTTAAATTAATAACCTCTACAGATATCACAAAGAATCACTTAAGACTGTTTTGTGCTTTACTTTTTTGGTGTGAGGGAACGAAAGATACGCGTGGCGGTATATATTTTTCTAATTCAGATCCATCCTTAGTTGGCACATTCCTTAAACTTTTAAGATCATCTTTTAACATTCAGGAAGAAAAACTCCGTGTATCTTTACATTTACATGAATATCACTCTCCACAAAAACAAATTCTATTCTGGTCAAAAATTACTGGCATACCTACTTCTCAATTTATTAAACCTTATCAAAAACCTCACACAGGTAAAAGAGTAAAAAAAGATTATCCGGGTTGTGTTAGTATAAGATATTTTGACTCCTTATTAGCGAGAGAACTTTCTGCTTTAGCTCAAGAAATGCTAGATAAATATGGGGGTGTTCGTTAATTGGTAAGCGGCGACTCTCCAAAAGTCGTGCTGCAGGTTCGAGTCCTGTCACCCCTGCCATTTCGGAATAGCAGCCAAAGATTTGGCTGTTTTTCTTTTATTTGAGCCAATTTTGGCAGGGCTTTTGCTTAGTAGGTAAATTCGTGATACAATGGAGCTAGCTTTAATTAAAGTTGGTTCTAAAGATGAAAAAAGACAAAATTAAAAAATTAACGCAGGAAAAACCTTTTAATGTTGCTCAGGATAGACAAGATGAAATTTTTCGAAATATGTCAGCCGATAGAAAAGTTGAGCTAGGTTCTCAATTGTGGCAATTAGCTAAGGATTTAGTAGGTGATAAAATTAATTATGGCGGAGCAAATAGATCCAAGGCATCTTTTAATAAACATCGCTAGGATTCTTAAACAGTTAAAGATTCCTTACATAATTACTGGAGGTATGGCTGTTTTAATTTGGGGTAGGCCCAGATTTACAGCGGATATTGATATTGTTGTTGAACTTAAAAAAAAAGATATGTCCATGATGAGATACATAGGTAACACTCCTAAAATGCCAAAAAGACTGGACAAATTTTCAGAAAGGTATAAGATAGATAATGTCTGGTGGTAGACCAAAGTGGTCTGCCGGGCCGTAGCCTCGCAAGGCGAGGCAAGTTGCCCGGTCTGCTATCACGATGTAGTAAGTGTAGAAATAGAGTCGAATTTCTACTAATTACTATACTTATTAACTTTATTTCTACATTTATGGAAGGAACTATCAAAAAACTAACTGATAAAAATTTTGGTTTTATCAGTCAAGAAGGTTCTGAAAAAGATTTATTTTTTCATGCCAGCGAACTTGAAGGTGTGGAGTTCGGTGAACTCAATGAGGGCGATAAGGTAAGTTTTGAAATGTCAGATACACCAAGAGGTCCAGCTGCTACGAAAGTTAAAAAAATCTAAAACTTTTTCAAGCAGAACCAACAAAAAATCGCCAATCAGGCGGTTTTTTGTTGGTTAGATTTTTCTTAATTTCAAGAATAGGTTATACTAGGAGTAGGGAGGTTTGGTATATATGAATAAATTTGAAAAAGAATTTAGGCCGCCAGAATCAGAGGCCGAAATTCCGAAAAAATTAACAAGGGCAGACGTGGAAAGTAGACTTGAAAGAGACGATAGTTTAGAGAACCTTGATTTAACGGATCTTGATCTAGCTGGATTGAATTTTGAAGGAAGAAGTTTTCGCGGCTCTGATATTCGGGGCATGACTTTATATGGGAAAGAAAAAGGAGAAGGTGATACGATTATTGAGAGAAGAACAAACATTAGAGATTCCGATTGGACAGATGCAATCATTGCAGACCTTGGGGAAGGGGTATTTTTTGGTCGCGTTGATGCAAAAGGAGCAACTTTTGGCTATACGGAAAGTTTAGTCTCTAGGAGGAAGCGTCACAAAAAAGCCGGCAAAGCCCCGACAGCTGAAGATACTGGCGGACTTTTTGGTTTTGATGCCAGCCAGGGCAATTTTAAAAAAACTATATGGCGTAATATTGATTTCGGCGGCGGTTCTAATTACGAATCAATCTTTCCGGATGCAGATTTAAGCCAGTCTTTAATAGAAGGGTCTGATTTGACTAAAATGGATTTTTCAACCACAAAAATTGACGGCATTAAAATCAAGGACCCAATGTCGCTTCACGGCATGAAAATAAATAAAGAGCAAATATTATCTATAGTTCAAGCTATTGAACTAACCGACAAAAAATGCCAATCAGAATTTTTGGAAAAGACCAAAAGCAGTGGCCAAAGAAAAGCATTAGAAGACTATTTTGGAATAGTCATTGTTGAAGTTAAAAACAAATAAAAATTTAAAGAATTAGAAGTTTTTTTTGATTATGGTAGGGGTGGTATAGGATGAAATCAAAAACCAATAAAATTTTAGGGGTGATTCTTGTTTTAGTTTTGGTGGTTTTAATTTTTTGGGCGGTTCGTATTTGCATCCATTTGCCTAAATCTGTTGGGCCCAGTGAATCGGCAAAAGAAGAAGATGAATTAGTTATTGAGAAACCAAAAGAACCAGAAAAGCCAAAAGAGCCCCAAGAAGAACCACCTAAAGAGATTATACTTCCGGAAACTTTGAATTTAGAGATTTCTTTTATTTGCCAGGCACCTCTGGGGGATTGGAATCCTCCTTTTGGGGATGCTTGCGAGGAAGCGAATATTTTGATGGTTCATTACTATTTTCAGGGGAAGAAATCCGTTGAACCGAAAGCAGCCGCTGGAGAAATTGAAGATTTAGTCGCCTTTGAAGTAAAAACTTATGGTTTTTATGAAAGCACCACATCAGAACAAACTGCTCGATTAATTAGAGATTACTATGGTTATAAAGCAGAGGTTTATTATGATATCTCTTTGGAAGATATTAAAAAGGAATTGGCCAAAGGCAGTCCTGTTATTGTTCCTGCTGCTGGCAGAATGCTAGGAAATCCCTATTATACTTCTCCTGGCCCTCTCTATCATATGTTGGTGATAAAGGGTTATACTCGAGATAACTTCATTGTGAATGATGCCGGGACAAAAAGAGGAGCGGATTATGCTTATTCTTATCAAGTTTTGGAACAGGCCTTACACGACTGGAACAGTGGCGATGTTGAAAATGGGAAGTCAGCGATGATTGTTATCCAAAAATAATTGCAAGAAACCCGCGGCAGCGGGTCTTTTTGTTTTTTGAGATTTTTTGGGAAAAAATTTGACTTTTTTTAAAATAATTGGTATAATAGAAGTGTTATGTATAAAGAAATAGTTTCAAAGCTTAAATTAACATTTATTCCCTCCGAAGAGAATAAATATCGGCCGAACTTCTTAGAAGGCAAATTTTTGTTTTACTGCGTGGTTGGTTTGTTGGTTTTAAAGCTTATTACCATTCCGTTTTTTGCCTATTTTCCTAAAAGTATTTTCTTTGCTGATATCACTAAGACTGCTTTAGTTAGGCTTCTCAACCAAGAGAGAGGGTCTTTGGGAATTCAGTCCCTAAACGAAAGTCAGAAGTTGAATGAGGCAGCTTATTTAAAGGCAAGGGATATGATAGAGAAGGATTACTTTTCTCACCAAAGTCCAGATGGGCTTTCTCCTTGGTATTGGTTTAAACAAGTCGGTTACAATTATAAGTCGGCTGGAGAAAATTTAGCTATTGGTTTTTTGGATTCTCAAGAGGTCAATCAAGCCTGGCTTAACTCCCCCTCTCACAAAGCCAATCTTCTAAATCCGGACTATAATGAAGTTGGAATTGCCATTGCCAGGGGAGATTTTCAAGGCAATGAAACCACCCTAGTGGTTCAGCTTTTCGGGGCCCCTCAAACTACGATATCTTCAACGGCGGCAAAAGAAGAACCAACACCGACAGTAGAAATTCCCAAGAAAGAAGAAATTCTTCCTGAACCAAAGGCAGAAGAAAAGCCGCAAGAAAATATTTTGCCCGAAAAAGAGCAACCAAAAGAAGAACCAAAAGAACAACCAAAGGAACAAGAAGAGGTCTTATCCGAGAAAGAAGAAGAGAGCGTTGTTTCCGGAGGTACTTCTTCCCAGACAGTAGAATCTACCGAGGCTACTCCTGCTTTCAATTTTTTCCAATTCATTTCTTTCAATTATTATGATTTAATCCAAAAAATCACATATGGTGCATTAATTTTAATCATCGTTTCTTTAATGATTAATATTTTCGTTAAATTTAATATCCAACGCAAAGATTTAATCTTAAAAACAATTATTTTTATCGTAATACTAATTTCTTTTGTCCTTCTTGATAAAGGAGTGATAATCCAACTCATTCCTCACGAATTTAGTATTTACTAATACATTAATATGACAGGACCCAAAGACAAAGACAAAAAGAAACTTTTGAAAGCTTTCATTATTCTGTTTTTGATAAGCTTTCTAATTATCAACTGGAAAGATATTTCCTGGGTTTTTAATTACAAAGCTGTTTCAGGAGTTTTTTCTAATTTTTTCCAGAAAGATGACCATCAGGTAGTATCTGATTCTGACAAGCAGGATACTGTTAACCACCAAGTATTTAATCTTCCTGAAGAGAGCAATGCCGATTTAATGAAATTTGATTACACTGATAAAGAAAATAGTTTGGAAATTCCCAAGATCGGAATTTTGGCACCACTTGTTCTTGCAGAAAGTTCAAATACAGCAGATTTGGAAAAAGAGTTAGACAGGGGTGTGGTTCATTTTCCAAGCTCAGCTTTGCCGGGGGAGAGGGGGCAAACTATAGTTTTGGGTCATAGCGCGCCTGCCAATTGGCCTAAAATAAAATACGACTGGGTTTTTAGTAATATTAGTGAGCTGAACGAAGGAGATAAAATTTTTATCCATTTTAATCATAGGAAATACACTTATTATGTGACCAAAAAAATCTTTTTGGCCAGAGGGGAGGAAATTCCCCAAGCAGAGTTGACAAATTCTAAAAATATATTAGTCTTAGTAACATGCTGGCCGCCAGGCAAAGATTTTAAAAGAATCGCTGTTTGGGCCGAAGGGGCTTGACAAATTTTATTAGATATGCTAGTATTATAGGATAAGTTAAATTATCATTTTTTGTAGAATTTTATTTATGAACAATAAAAGCAAAATTAAAAGATTAACAAATTTAGCGTTGATTCTATTTTTAACAGGGATGGTAGCAATATCAGCTAATTTTGCATTTGCCCAAACTTATATTGCCGAATATACGGCAAATTTGGGAGGGGTTGTCTCCGCTTGGGGCTGGGCTGCTTCAGCTCACTCACAACAAACCACCATTAATTTACCTTATTATGGAAAATACGATCTCTATGTTAACTTTCACTGCAACGGTCCCGAGATACAAAAACACGAACAACTTAAACTTTTTGTTGACGAAGAATATATTGGCACAACGACTGATTGCGGAACAGACTGCCGTAGAAAAGAACTTTTAGGAGAACGCAATCTTAGCGCTGGCACGCATACACTTAGAGTTGACCATCCTTGGAATACATATGACTGGCCTGGCCAAGCAAATAGTGTATATAGTGTATCAGCAATTCTTTCTCTTAAAGAAATTTTTAAGCCAGAGTTTTCTTTTAGTAAATCGGTTGATAAAACACAAGCCCAACCAGGCGATATCTTAACTTATACTTTATCTTATAAAAATACCGGTTTTGCTTCGGCAACCGATATAACAATCTCTGACGATTACGACGAAGGTTATGTTAGTATTTATGATAATGGTGGAGGTTCTGTTTCTTCGGGAAAAATTAGTTGGGATATTGGAAATTTAGCTTCAAATGTTTCGGGAAGTAAAATATTTAAAGTAAAGATAAAAACTGACCTTGCTGTTGGTACCACCAATATTTACAATAAAGCCGTAATTGACAGTAAAGAGACAGACCCTAAAGAAAGTGACTCCATATTAACAACAGTGACTGTTGTTAATAATCCTCCAGTCGCCAACGCCGGAGGCGACAAAGAAGTCTATGAAGGCCAATCGGTCGTCTTAAATGGTTCGGGTTCAGACCCCGACGGAGACCCAATAACTTATTACTGGACTTGTACCGGAGCTTACTTAAACAATCAATACATTGCCGAACCTGCTTTTAACGCTCCTCAAGTCAGTTACGCCCAATATTATACCTGCACCTTAAAGGTTACAGATGATAAAGGGCTAAGTGATACCGATGAGATGATGGTTTTGGTTAAAGATTCAGAATGTAATCCCAGCCAAACACAAACCGAAGATTGCGGTAATTGTGGAACCAAAACAAAGATTTGTCAGCAAAATTATTATTGGGGCCAGTGGGGTTCTTGTCAGGGGGAAGGAGAATGCTGCTCTGGAGATACTCAAACTCAGAGTTGTGGAGCAGGGGGTACCCAAACAAGAACTTGTCAGTCAGGTTGTAGTTGGGGCAGCTGGGGAGCCTGCCAGGGAGGAAACAATCCCCCCGTTGCCAACGCCGGAGGCGACAAAGAAGTCTATGAAGGCCAATCGGTCGTCTTAAATG
>CAYRSW010000031.1:0-7326 GCA_964427335.1 uncultured Candidatus Saccharibacteria bacterium | reverse complement strand
CTTTTATTCTAAGGCCAATGTTTTCTTGAAGGTGTTTGGCTAACTTATTCTCAAGCGCTCCTATCCCACTCTCACTAACCTTTGCTTCTACCCTAACTGTCATGATATCAAGACGGCCTTTCTTATCCAGGGCTATCTCATAGAAAGGTTCTACTTCCTCAAAATCCAAGAGTAAACTTTCAACCTGCGAAGGGTAGACATTAACACCGTTGACAATTAGCATGTCGTCAGAGCGAAGTGCTACTCTATCCATGGTGATAAGAGTTCTACCGCAGGCGCACTTTCCGCGATGAAGAGCAGTAATATCATGAGTTCGGTACCGAATCATTGGCATTGCTTGCCGTTGAAGAGAAGTCAAAACTAACTCCCCTTTGGTTCCTAGAGGCAGAATCTTCCCTGTATCAGGATCTATGATTTCCGGATAAATATGGTCTTCATTAATATGAAGATTATATCTACCCTCTGCAAAACAAGAGAAAGCAACGCCCGGACCCATCAATTCCGTCAGTCCATATGCTTCATGGGCCTTTATACCTAACCGTTCTTCTATTTGTTGACGAAGTTTATCACTCCAAGGTTCAGCGCCGAATATACCAATTCTCAAAGGAAGTTTCTTAATGTCCACACCCATCTCTTTTGCTGCATCAGCAATCTTCAGAGCATAATTAGGAGTGCAGCCGAGCACGGTGGCTTTAAGGTCTTTCATTAATGTAATTTGTCTTTCGGTTTCCCCGGTACCAGTTGGCAGAAGAATACAACCAACCATTCTAATTCCCCAGACAAACCCGAATCCACCAGTAAAAAGTCCCATGCCTAAAGCATTTTGAAACATATCCCCTGGACGAACTCCAGCTGCCCAGAAATTTCTGGCCATACATTCTTCCCATTGCCCCACATCATCTTTAGTATAAGGTCCAATGATTGGCTTTGCGGTAGTTCCAGAAGAAGCATGAATTTCTGCCAACTCACTCCTTGGAACCGCACAAAGACCAAATGGGTAATTATCTCTTAAATCATTTTTGACAGTAAAAAATGACTTTTGCAAATCTTCAAGCTTAAACCTTCTTATGTCTTGTATACTTATTCCTGCTTTCTCAAACTTTTTTCTGTAAAAGGGTACCCGTCTATAAACCCAATTCAGAGTCCACAGAAGATTACTCAATTGCTCTTCCTTCCTTTCTTCGGGATCCATACACTCTTGTCTTTCGTTCCAATAACTTTTCATCTTATACCTCCGTATATTTTTTTAATGAACAATCATCACATCTTACCACTTTTTAAAACTTTGTCAATAACTTTTGATGCTTTATCTAAATCTTCTGCTGAAAGATTGACTATGGAAGAATCAATAGCCGTAAATCTTCCTTCCGGCCTTTTCATTCTGACTGTAAAAACTTGAGGGCACTTCTTCTCTACCGAATTAACTTCATTAGGTTTATCATCAATAAAAATTAAAGTCTCTTTAGAGTATTTAGGAATCAAAATTTCTTGAAAATCTTTCGCCTTAATACGACGAGTAATAATAATTTCTTTAAAATATTTTTCAATCCCTGCTCCTTCAATTTTTGCTCCTTGTGGTTCTTTTTCTCCCAGCGTTAAAAGGATAAGATTTGGTGTGTATTTTTTTAAAAATCTTATAGTGTCTGAAAAAAGAAATTTATGGGTATTTTCCTCTATAGATGTAAGAATATCTTTTTTTAGTTGCGGAAGCTGGCTTTTCTTTATGTCGGTAGAGGCTGCTATTTCTTTTAGATGCTCATCTAATCTATAAAGAGTAGTAATTTTAGGCAAAACTTTATGTCTTAATTCAAAAAATAGCCAAGGAGAAAGCCCATATTTCTTTTCCAGCATCTTGGCCACCGCCTGCCAAAGCTGACCGGTGTTGCATAAGGTATCATCGAAGTCGATTATAATCATATGTTCTTTAAATCCCAATGACCAAATCCCAATGTCCATTCAAGCCCTAAATCCCAATGTCCAACTCCTGTTTAGGATTTTGAGAATTGGGATTTGATTGGTCATTGGTCATTGGAGTTTGGGGTTTAATACGAATTATTGATTTAAAATTAAAAATTGAAAATTAAAAATTAAACTCTAAAACTTACTCCACCGTAACACTTTTAGCAAGATTACGGGGCTTATCCACATCACATCCCCTCGCCACTCCAACGTAGTAAGCGAAAAGCTGCAAGGGAATAGTAGCTAAAATTGGGGTGAGTATCTCTAAGGTTTTGGGAATATAAATTGCCTCGTCGGCAAATCTAGACACCTCATCATTGCCTTCAGTAGCCACGACAATTATTTTGCCGCCTCTGGCTTTAATCTCTTCCAAATTAGAACGTGTCTTTTCATAAACAGAGTCAGTTGGTATCACCCCAAAGCTTGGAAATTTTTTATCAACCAAAGCGATGGCGCCGTGTTTCATTTCTGCCGCTGAATATCCTTCGGCATGAACATAAGAAATTTCTTTAAGCTTAAGTGCCCCTTCTAAAGCAATAGGGAAATTATATTTACGGCCGAGATAAAGAAAATTATCGTAGGAGCTGAAACTTTCAGCAATCTTTTTAATCTTATCGTTTTGAGCCAAAATCCGCTTTATTTTATCCGGGACAAGGGACAATTCTTCGGCTATTCTTTTACCCATCACCAAAGAGAGCTGTCGCTGGCGGCCTAAAAATAAAGTAAGTAGTGCCAGAATTGCCAGTTGAGAGGTAAATGCCTTAGTAGAAGCCACTCCTATTTCCGGACCAATATGATTGTAAACGCCAGCGTGAGTTTCTCTTGAAATAGAACTGCCCACTACATTTACTATACCTAAAGTGACAATCCCTTTTCTCTTTGCCTCCTGAATACCGGCTAAAGTATCAGCTGTCTCGCCTGACTGGCTTACGGCTAAAACTACAGTCCCCTTATCTAAAACCGGTTTTCGGTAACGAAACTCTGCCGCGTTTTCTACTTCTACCGGAATACCAGCGTATTCTTCCAGCATATACTCTCCGACCAAGCCAGCATGATAAGCAGTTCCCATAGCAACTATAATAATCCGTTTAACGTCTCTCAAAAAATCCTCTTTGGGCTCAAGACCGCCCAGTTTAGCCAGCCCCTCTTCTGGAATAAGCCGTCCTCGAAGAGAGTTTTTAATCACTTCAGGCTGCTCAAAAATCTCTTTAAGCATAAAATGAGCAAAACCTTTTTTCCTTATCTCTTCGGCTTTCCATTCTATTTGACTTACTTTCTTAGTAATCTGCTTTTTATTTAAAGTAGTGATTTTAAAACCAGTCGGCTTGAGCACCCCTATCTCTCCGTCATCTAAATATATCACTTGCTTAGTACGAGTAATCACTGCCGAAGCATCAGAAGCAACTAAATACTCATCCTCCCCTACCCCAATAAGAAGCGGACTGCTATTTTTAGCCACCACAATTTTATCCGGTTCATCTTGGCTAATCACCGCGAGGCCATAAGTGCCTTGAACCTCTTTTAAAGCCCGTCTCACCGCATCTTCTAAACTTTGCACTTTGCACTTTGCGCTTTGCGCTTCTATGAGGTGCGCTAACACCTCCGTATCCGTCTCTGACTTAAACTTATGACCTTGAGCTTCCAATTTTTCTTTCAATTCCTGATAATTTTCAATTATTCCATTATGAACCAGCCAAATTTTACCAGTGCAATCCGAATGCGGATGGGCATTTTCCTCTGTTGGAGCGCCATGGGTTGCCCAGCGACTATGGAATATGCCAACTTTACCCGGTAAAGGCTGTTTTTGAAGTTTTTCTTCGAGCAAGGAAACTCTGCCCACTACCTTTAAATGATTTATTCTCTTTCCATCAAAAACAGCTCCTCCCGCAGAATCATACCCACGATATTCGAGTCGCTTAAGACCCTCAAGTAAAATTGGGGCTGCTTGTTGTTTGCCAATATAGCCTATTATGCCGCACATAAGCAAAATTTCTAATTCATCTAATTTCTAATTCACCTAATAAAATTCATAAGGTCAAATTCAAAATTCAAAAATAATTTTAATTTAGACATTGGGCATTTAGCCTTTTATTAGGAATTAGGTGAATTAGGTGAATTAGGTGAATTTTAACTCACGACTAAATTTATAAGCCTCCCTGCCACGAAAATCGTCTTCTTAACTCGCTTCCCTTTAATCCAGCGCTGTACCTTCTCTCTTTCCAAAACTATCCTCTTTGCCTCGTCTTCTGAAATGTCATAAGCTACTTCTACTTTATCTCTCACCTTGCCATTAATTTGAATGACTAATTCAAAACTCTCTTTAAGAATTAATTTAGGGTTATACTTAGGCCAAGACTCATTAAATATACTATTTTTATGATCGAAAGTCCACCAAAGTTCTTCGGTGATGTGAGGAGCAAAAGGACTTAAGATTTTAAGAAATAGCTCAATATCTTTCTGGTTAAGACTCTGGTCTTCCTCCTGCCAGGCTACAGCCTCGCCTCGCGAGGCAGCTTGCCTGGCCTGCCAAACATTTATAAATTCCATAAAAGCAGCCACGGCCGTATTAAACTTCATTGATTCTAAATCTTCGGTTACTTTTTTTATTAGCCAATGCAGTTTGCGCAACACCTTGGAGTAGCGTCTTGGAGTAGCGGACTTTAGTCCGCGATTCGGTCGCGACGTAAACGTCGCTACTCCAGGCCGAGCGGAAATCTTCTTCCACACTCTCCTCAGAAATCGATAACATCCCTCCACCCCTTTATCGTCCCAACCTATCGCCTGCTCAAATGGCCCCATAAACATTTCGTAAAGCCGTAGAGTATCTGCTCCAAATCTTCTAATAATATCATCAGGGCTAACCACGTTGCCAAAGCTTTTACTCATCTTGCGGCCGTCGGAGGCCAAAACCATACCATGCGAGGTCCGTTTTTGATAGGGTTCAATTGTTGGCACTACTCCAATATCGTACAAAAATTTATGCCAAAAACGAGAATATAAAAGATGAAGAGTGGTATGCTCCATTCCGCCATTATAAAGATCAACCCCGCCTACGCTCTTCGAGCTTCGGCGGGCAGGCGCCAGCCAATAAAGCAACTTTTTCGGGTCGGCTAATTGTTTGTCGTTTTTTGGGTCACAATAGCGAAGGTAATACCAATTAGAACCAGCCCAGTTAGGCATAGTATCGGTTTCTCTCTTTGCTGCTCCCCCGCACTTAGGACATTTAACATTAACCCACTTCTTTATATTTGCCAACGGCGACTCCCCCGTCTCCGTCGGTTCGTACCTCACCACATAAGGCAACTCCACTGGTAACTGCTCCTCCGGCACCGGAACCCACCCAGGATTCAATAATTCACCTTTGTTTTTGACCCCGAACCAGAAACTCCGTTTCGGTACGGGGCACGTTTTTGATTCTTGCCCTGCACCGAACTTGTTCTGGTGCAGGGTTTGATTTTTGATTTTGACCGCGCAGTTTTCGCAGAAAACAAGCGGGATAGGTTCTCCCCAGTAATGCTGCCTTGAAAAAATCCAGTCTCTCAACTTATATTCGATTTTCTTTTTTGCCAAACCTTTATCCTTAAGCCACTTTGCAATTTTCCCAATTGCCTCTTTCGAACTTAGCCCACTAAATTTACCGGAGTTAACTAAAATGCCATAATCAACAAAGGCCTCATTCAATAATTTTGTATTTTGTATTTTGCCCGCCTGCCAGTCGCCTTGAGGCTCCAGCCGATTGGCGGGCAGGTATTTTGTATTTTGTATAACTTGGCGAATCTCAAGCTTATATTTCTTTGCAAAACTATAATCCCTCTTATCATGCGCCGGAACCATCATCACCGCTCCCCCGCCGTAAGTTGGAATCACATAATCAGCTACCCAAACAGGCACCTCCTCACCATTTACCGGATTAATTGCTTTTATCCCCTTCAGCTCCACCCCAGTCCTAATCTTAGCCAACTCTGTCCTCTCTAACTCACTCTTCTTTCTTGCTTGTTCACAGTACTTTTTTACCTCTTCTAAATTCGGAGTAGCGAGCTTTAGCTCGCGATTCGATCGCGACCTGAAGGTCGCTACTCCAGTCGCTATTTCTTGGATTATCGGATGTTCCGGCGCCAAAACTAAGGCAGTAACTCCGAATATAGTATCTAGTCTTGTTGTAAACACTTTGATTTTTAATTTTTGATTTTTGATTTTGAATACCACCTCTACCCCCATACTTTTCCCTATCCAGTTCTTCTGCTGCGCCTTAATCTTTGGCAGATAATCAACCTTATCTAAGTCCTTAAGTAATCTATCCGCATATTTGGTAATCTTTAACATCCATTGTTTAATCTTTCGCCTCTCCACCGGCGTGCCGCAGCGCTCACACTTGCCTGCCAGGCAAGTTGCCTCACTTCGTGAGGCTGTAGCCTGGCCTGACACCACTTCCTCATTAGCAAGTCCTATCTTACAAGCCGGACACCAATTAATCGGCATTTCTTTTTTATAAGCCAGCCCCTTTTCAAAAAGTTTCAAAAATATCCATTTAGACCACTTATAATATTTGGGGTCGGTGGTATCAATCTCCCGAGACCAATCAAAAGAAAGCCCCAAAGATTTTGTCTGCCGTCGGAAAGTTTTAATATTTTTATCGGTGATGTCGCGAGGATGCACCCCTTTTCTTATGGCGTAGTTTTCAGCCGGCAGACCAAAAGCATCCCAACCAATGGGAAAAAGCACATTAAAACCTTCCATTCTTTTTTTCCGCGCCAGAGCATCCAAAGCAGCGTAACTCCTGGCATGCCCAACATGAAGTCCAACGCCCGAAATATAAGGAAACTCAACTAAAATATATTTCTTTGGTTTCTTCGAAAAATCCTCGGCCTGATATAATTTCTCTTTCTCCCACCTTTTCTGCCATTTAGGTTCAATTTTTTGTGGATTGTAGTCTTGCATATTAACACTATACCAACTTAAAGACCGGTTGACAAGTTTGAATCGCTATGATAACATACCTTATTAGAATAATGTTCTTTAAAATCAACGGAGGTGAATAGATGTTAATAGACTCTAAGACTGGAAAAGTCAGACGTGATTACACCGTCAAAGAGTTAGAAGAAAAAGCAAGAGAGATGAGAGCTTATAATATGATTACCATTACGGCTGCCGGCTCTGGGCATACTGGCGGAACTTTATCCATTATGGATATTACCGCTGTTCTCTATCTGAAAGTTGCCAAACATGACCCTAAAAATCCCGACTGGCCAGAAAGGGATAGAATCATCTGGTCTGCCGGCCATAAAGCCCCGGCTCTTTATATGGCTTTAGCCGAAGCCGGGTATTTCCCTATTGAAGAAGTGATGAAATTAAGAAAACTCGGTTCCG
>CAYRSW010000030.1:0-7384 GCA_964427335.1 uncultured Candidatus Saccharibacteria bacterium | reverse complement strand
GGCTCATTAATAGTTATCCAAAAGCGAACTCCTTTTAAATTTTTAACTATAATTTCAACATATCTGGCAAAATACTTGACTGACTCTTTTTTAGTCCAGCCGCCTTTTTTGAAAAACCAAAGAGGACTGGTAAAATGATGTAAAGTAACAAATGGCTCAAGATTTCTTTTTCTTAACGCATCAATAACTTTCTGGTAATGCTCAATTTCTTTTTGATTAAATCTCCCTTCTTCAGGTTCTATTCTTGACCACTCAATAGAAAACCGATGAGCATTATTATTCAAGCTCTTGGCTAAATCAAAATCCTGCTCATATTGATGATAATGGTCACAGGCCCTGCCCGCATCGTAGCCGGCCGCCACCCAATCATTATTCTTAATCCCCCCTTCCACCTGATAAGCCGAAGTAGCCGTGCCCCAAAGAAAACCTTTGGGAAATTTTGTAATTTTAGTCATATCAATTTTATTATACCTTAATCTATCTTATTAAAAAAGCCCCAATCCTTGAGAATTAGGGCTTTTTACAAAATTTAGCCGATGAAAGTTTGCAGGGAGTATAACTTTTGGTAGACTCCTCTCTTCTCTATCAAATCTTTATGACTTCCTTCTTCAACTATAGTGCCTTTTTCTAAAACCAAAATCTTATCTGCGTCGGTAATGGTGCTTAGCCGATGGGCAATAATAAAGGTGGTACGATTTTTAATCAGACGCTTGAGTGCCTCCTGGACTAATTTCTCTGAAACCGAATCCAAAGAAGAGGTGGCTTCATCAAGAATTAAAATTTTTGGGTCTCGCAGTATTGCCCTGGCAATAGCTACTCTCTGTTTTTGACCAGTAGAAAGTTTAATTCCTCTTTCCCCGACCAACTGGTCGTATTTTTTAGGAAATCCCATAATGAAGGGGTGAGCATTGGCTGCTTTAGCTGCTTGGATGATCTCTTTCTCCGACGCATTGATTCTGGCGTAGCGAATGTTATTCTTAATAGTATCATTAAAAAGGGTTACTTCCTGTGGAACCAAGGCAATAGAGTCTCTTAAAGATTTTAGGTTAACTTTTTGAATATCTTTATTGTCAATTAGAATCTTTCCTTTATCAGGAACATAATAGCGCGAAATTAAATCTATGAGAGTAGTTTTCCCAACTCCACTTTCTCCAACTAAAGCAACGGCTTGACCGGGATTTACTTCAAAATTGATATTTTTCAATACCACTTCCCCACCTTTGTAACTAAAATTAACATTTTGAAATTCCACTTTACCCCGAATCTCTCTTAATTCAACACCCTTATCATATTCTTCGGGCTTAACTCCCAATAATTGAGAGGCTCGCTTAATAACAACTAATCCTCGTCTAGTCATTCTATAATTTTCAGCTAACCGACCAAAGGGTCGATAAACAAGAGCCACATAACCAATAAACATAACCAATTCACCGGGAGAGATAAGTCCCTCCCGCAGGAAGAATATAGATGTTCCAAAAATTGTCACAAAACCTAAACCGAAGATAGTTTGCTGCCAGGCACTTAGGTTCATCCAAAGCCGCATCAGAGACCTAAAAACTACTACTGTTTTCTTTAGATTTCTTTTATTTTCCATTCTTTCCAGCTCTTCCTTGGTATTGGATTTTACGGTTTCAATATTGAGGGTGGAATCGTATATATGCTCATAGGCGTTTTCATAAGCTTTGTTAATTTTTATTTGTACCTTCATAATTGGACTGATTTTAATTAGGGTAACTAAAAAATAGAAACCAAGCACAAAAATAATTAACAAGCATAATCTCCACTCTACCAATACCATAAATATCAAAGCAACAATTACTGTAAAAAATCCGGGCAAGGTAGAAAACACCACCTGGTCAATAATTGATTCCAGAAAGTTACTACCTCTGGAGACCCGACTGATAATTTCTCCCATCTTTTTATCTTTATGAAATTCCATTGGCAGATCCAAAAGATGTCCAGATGTTTCTGAAAGCAAATCATTAGAAGCCTCCAGCCCAATAACATTCCCTTTTAGGTGAACATAACGACTAGTCCAATCAGAAATAACAGTGAGGACTAGCCAACTAAGAAGAATGTAGATTATAGGCCAAATAGTAGAGCTTTTAAGAATAGCAATATCAACTAAACGGCCATAGAGGTAAGGAATAACAGCGCTAATTAAAGAACCGATTAGTGCGACCGCGGCAACTAGATAGACCTCCTTTTTATACTTTTTAAGGTACTGCCAGATAATTTTTATTTCTTCAGATATTTTCATTTTTTCCTCCACGATTTTTGTATTTGTGAGCTAAAATTGACAATATCTATTATACCAAAAATCCAGAAAAATGTCAAATTTTTCGACCTCTTGACAAGAAAAATCAACCATGCTAAGTTAGAATGAGATCTTTGAAAAATAACTTATAGGAGAGGTGAAAAATGGGCAAAAATATTGTCCAGAAAGTTTTGGAAAGTCATTTAGTTGAAGGGAAAATGACCCCGGGTAAAGAAATTGCCATAAAAATTGACGAAGTGCTGATGCAGGATGCAACCGGAACTACCGTTTGCTTGGAATTTGAAGAAATGGGCATTTCACGCGTCAAAACCGAAAGAGCAGTAATTTTTATTGATCATAATACCCTTCAGACAGACTTTATGAACCGCGACGACCATAAATATTTACAGTCTTTTGCGGCAAAATACGGATTGATGCTTTCCAGAACAGGCAATGGAATTTGCCATCAAGTCTGGCTGGAAAGATTTGCTCGACCTGGTAAAACGTTGCTTGGTTCAGATAGTCATACACCGACTGCCGGCGGAGCAGGACAATTAGGTATCGGCTCCGGAGGCCTAGATGTAGCTCTAGCTATGGCTGGCCGGCCCTATCACTTAATTATGCCTGAAGTGATTCAAGTTCGACTTTTGGGTGAATTCCCGGCTTATGTTTCAGCGAAAGATGTAGTCTTAAAAATTTTAGAGATTTTAGACGTTAAGGGTGGGAAAGGTAAGGCCCTAGAATACGCCGGAGAAGGGATTAAAAATCTTTCAGTTCCCGAAAGAGCAACGATTACTAATATGGGAACTGAAACCGGAGCAACAATGTCTATTTTTCCTTCTGACGAGAAAACATTAGAGTTTTTAACCTCACAAGGTCGTCCCGAAGATTGGCAGGAATTAAAACCCGATAAAGATGCAGTTTATGAAAAAACAATCATTATCTTTCTAGACAAATTGGAGCCATTGGCAGCTTGTCCTCATTCTCCAGGCAATATCAAGAAAGTTTCAGAAATAGAAGGTATAAAAATTGAGCAAGTAATGATTGGTTCCTGCACTAATTCTTCACTTATTGATTTGAAAAAAGCGGCCCATATTCTTAAGGGACAGACCATTCATCCTGATGTAGATTTAGTCATCGCCCCCGGTTCAAAGCAAGTTCTCTGGCATTTGGCTCGCGAAGGTGATTTGGAGGCAATGGTTGAAGCCGGAGCTAGAATTCTGGAATGTGCTTGCGGACCTTGTGTCGGCGTGGGCCAAGCTCCGGGGACAAAGGGAGTTTCTTTAAGAACAATTAACCGAAACTTTCCAAGAAGAAGCGGAACCGATGATGCAGAGGTCTATCTGGTCAGCCCCGAAACAGCGGCAGTTAGTGCTATCATAGGAGAACTCACTGATCCTCGGATGATGGGAAAACCTTTTGAAATAATCTTAAAGAGAAATTTCCACATTGATGATAGCCGAATTCTTAAACCAGCAAAAGACAAAGAATTAGTAGAAATTATTCGTGGTCCAAACATTGTCAAGTTGCCTAGATTCCCAGAACTACCCCAACACCTTTTGAACTTAAAAGTACTCTTAAAAATAGAAGATAATATTAGTACTGACGATATCTTGCCAGCCGGAGCTAAGATTCTACCTTTGCGGTCAAATCTTCCAGAAATTGAAAAGTATACCTTCTCTAAAATTGATTCTGATTTTTACAAAAGAACAATTGAGCATAAAAATGAAGGTGGACTGGGTATTGTTATCGGCGGAGAAAACTACGGACAGGGTTCCAGCCGAGAGCATGCAGCTTTAGCACCGCGAGATTTAGGCGTGATTGCTGTTTTAGTAAAGAGTTTTGCCCGGATTCACGCAGATAATCTTGTTAATTTTGGGGTATTGCCCCTTGAATTTGTTGACAAGGCCGATTATGAACGAATTGAAGAAGGCGACCAAATAGAAATCTCTAATGTCCGAGATTTAATTGGTAAGACCAAAGTTCTTAAAGCTAAAAATGTCAGTAAGGGTTATGAGTTTAAAGTAAAACACTGCCTTGCCGGCCAGCGAGACATTGAAATTATTAAAGCCGGTGGACTACTTAACTGGCTAAGAAAAACCAAGATTTAAAACCAAAAGGGACAGTCCTTCAAAGAAGGACTGTCCTTAAAAGATTAAATTTCTGGAGGTAACAAATATGAAAATAGATGAAAAAGCTGTCAGAAAAGGAGAAAAACATTTTGGCAAAATTCTTAGAGGCCAACTAGAACGAGTAGAACGATTAAAAAAAGAGGAAAAGTGGATTGATTACCGAAAACTTAGACCAATGATAATCGGTATAATCGGCGGAGATGGTATCGGTCCATCTATCACTAAGCAGGCACAGCGTGTTCTCGCATTTTTGTTAATAAAAGAGCTAGATTCTGGAAAAGTTAAGTTTAAAACAATTGAAGGTTTAACTATTGAAAATCGGGCTAAGCAGATGAAATCTATCCCTGATGATATCTTGAGGGAAATTAAAAAGTGCCACGTGCTTCTTAAGGGTCCAACAACTACTCCTAAAAAGGGAGATAAGTGGCCAAATCTTGAGAGTGCAAATGTGATGATGCGGCGAGAGCTTGACCTTTTTGCTAATGTCCGACCGGTTAAAGTTGTAGAAAAAGGAATCAATTGGACATTTTTTAGAGAAAATACTGAGGGTGCTTATATCCTTGGTTCTCGAGGAATCGAAGTAACACCTGACCTGGCTATTGACTTTAAAGCCATAACTACCCAAGGCACCGAACGAATTGTACGACTCGCCTTTGAGTATGCTAAGAAAAATGGAATTAATAGGGTTAGTGCTGTTACTAAAGCCAATGTGGTCAAAACTTCTGATGGTAAATTCTTAAGTATTGCCGAAGAAATTGCTAAAGAATATCCTGGAATCGAATTTGACAGCTGGTTTGTTGATATTTTTGCCGCAAAACTAATTGATCCAAATAGAAGAACTCAGTTTAGAGTGGTAGTATTACCTAATCTCTACGGCGACATTATTACTGACGAAGCAGCTCAACTCCAAGGTGGAGTGGGTACGGCTGGAAGTGCCAATATTGGTAAGCGCTACGCAATGTTTGAGGCAATCCACGGTACTGCGCCAAGAATGGTTGAAGAAGACAGAACCAAATATGCTGATCCCTCCAGCGTAATTAGAGCTGGTGCAATGCTTTTGAGGCATATCGGCTTTGAAAAAAAAGCTGAAAGAGTAGAAGGTGCATTGGATGTTAGTCGAATCACAAAAGCAGTGGTAGTTACCGGACGATCAAATGGAGCAACCGGAAAAGAACTCACCGATCATCTGATTTGGCTTTTAGATAAAGCAATTAAATAAATAGAGCGCCCAAACCAACGGGCGCTTTTTGATTTTAGGAACTTATGCTATAGTAATAATATGCTGAACAAACTTTTTAAAAACTTAAAAAACTACTTGAAAAGCCATTTGAAACAGCAGTATTTAAGATGGATTCTGCTCTTTGTTCTTGTATTTTCTCTAGGGGCTGCCACGGGATATTATTATAAAGGAGGCGGACAAGGAAGTTTAATATCAATACGAAAAAATATTAAATCAGAGATAGCGGCTCCTACTAAAGAAGATGCAGAAAGCCCAAAAGACGAGCAGAGCGAGTCCGAGATTTACCTGGAATTTTTATCTGAAGTCTACGACAAAATTAAACAGTATTATTGGGACAAAATCACCGATGAAAAACTCTGCGACCTTTTTAAACGAGGTTCGGAAAAACTAACCGGAACCCCCCAGCTTCTCTCTTCTTATGAAAAAAAGGGGGTTCTCCAGATGCTCGGGAGTGTAATTCAAGGTTTAGATAGTTTAGAAAAAAAGAAAGAGTTTTCAGCTCATCTTGCTAATATTGTTTTGGTAAATTTAGAGCCGTTGGGAAGAAGCAAAATTTTTACTACACAACAAAGAGAAGACCTTGTAAATAATATTCAAAATATTAACCCAGAAACCAATCTATACGAAACGCTGGAGATAGAGAAAGGTGCCTCTGAAGATGAAATAAAGGAATCTTTTGATAAAAAAAGCTCTGATTTAGAACAAGAATCGACTCCTGAAGCAAAGAAAGAACTTAAAGATTTAAAATATGCCTACGAAGTATTGTCAGATACCCAAAAGAAAGAAAAGTATGATACATTTGGAGCCGAGCCAACAGTTCTAGCTAAACTGGTTCGTCCTGATATTTTCCATATTTACATCCAAAAATTCTCCCCGACCACCCTTGAAGAATTTATAAAAGCGGCCGACAGCGTTGATAATGTAGAAGGGCTTGATACTTTGATTTTGGATTTTGCAAACAAAACAGAAGTAATCCAAAAGGCGTTCCAGCCATACTACGAAACTACATACCTTGAAGAAGCTACTGACCCTCATAAGTTGTATGAATTAGAGGAGAAACTATTGGATTATCAAGTGTTTGATCAATCAGACATTGAAACTTTTGTTAAATCATGGAAAAAAGGAGAATCACAACCTAAATTGCACAATATCTTAAGTCCTGTTGTAAATGAATTTAGACAAAAAAGTAAGAAAGAGCAGGTTGAATTCAAGAAAACTCTGAGAAGGTATCAAAATATCTATTCTTTTCTATCACAACTTATTCCTTTTTCTGATGTTAATCTGGAAAAGTTATTTATATTTAACAAATTCTTAAGCAAAAAACTCCCGACAATAAACAATCCTCTTCCATTTAGTGTTTTACAAGACGTGGATATTGATTCATATCAAATTGTAAAGAAAGGTAAAAGAGAAATTAAAATTGAATCTGAAGGAGAACTAAAACCCATATCCGCTGGTGTTGGTGAATATGCCCCTGACATAAATGCAAAATTATCAAAAATTATTAAGGATCTTAACGATGCCTTTGGGACTGATTTTACAGATGATGGTAAAGTCTTCTTAGGCAGAGTAAAAGACAACCTTTTAGAGGACAAAGAACTAAAAAACAAGATAGAGCATAACTCAAAGGAAAACGTAAAAGTAATATTTCCTAAATATTTAGATAGAGAATTAAGTAAGCTCTTAAACAACAACATGAACTTCTATAAGAGAATAGTTGATAACGAAAAATTAAGGAAGAAAATTGAATCAGCC
>CAYRSW010000029.1:0-7759 GCA_964427335.1 uncultured Candidatus Saccharibacteria bacterium | reverse complement strand
GTTCTGATTATCAAAAGAAAACCGGTGATTTGGGAGTAAATTTTCTTTATGGAGACGACATAAGATTAGGCAACTGGACCCAGAATCCAATTTCCAGTGGAGGAAATATCGTGCTTCATAATAGTGCTGGAACAGAAACCATAGATATTAATGGAGATAGCGGTGAACTAACGGTGTCTAGTGGTATCACCACCGATACATTAACTGCATCGAGTAAGATTACATCCAATGGTGAGTTATGTATTGCTGCTAATTGTGTTACTAGTTGGGATGAAGTTGGCGGCGGAGGAGGACTTACCTGTGCTACCTGCGACGCGCAAGGTAATCTTAAGATTGCCACCGATAAAAAACTTATTATTACAGAGAATGACGGAGAAATTTTTCGCAGCGGAGGACAGATTATTTTTCAAGCAGATGATGAGTGGCAGTGGTATAGTTCTTGGAGTATGCAGAATGAGATGACACTGCATTATGTTGGACCCCTAGATGACCCCGCACTTACCAACGGTCTTCAAGTGAGAGGAAAGATTACTGCTCCGGCATTTGAGGTAGGAGATATTACCTTCAAGGACCAGAAGACCCAGGAGATACTCTGGAGGATGTTTGAGGATGAAGAAGGACTCTATCTTGAAAATGTGAAAACAGGTAAGGTCTATAGGTTTGTTTTGGAGGAAGTGGAATAGTTAATTTTCAATTTTTATGCTATTATTTAATAAGCAAAGCTTGAAATTGCGTCGTTCGGATGAAATAAAAACAAGTTTTAATTTCATCCTCACTAGCAATTATAAGAAGATTGTCATTCTTATTTTAGTTGGTATAAGTCTTTTTCTTGTTTTTAGTCCAAAACAGATTTTTGCGGCTCAAGACGATGCTTGCTCTGGTTGGGCTTGGTCGGAGAACGTTGGCTGGATTAGTTTCAATAACTTAAATCCGGAAGCTGAAGGAGATACGGCTTACGGAGTTGATGTTGAGGCCGATGGTAATGTTGTTGGGTTTGCTTGGGGCGAGTATATTGGTTGGATTGATTTTAGCCCAAGCGGTCCTTATCCTGACTTGCCTAATTATTCTGCCAGATACGATCCAGCTAACAACGAACTTGATGGTTGGGCCCAAATTGTCTCTATGGCGTCCGAAGATAAGGGGTGGATAAAATTAAGAGGTTCTAATTATGGGGTTTGGATTGATGTAAATGGTGATTTTCAGGACTGGGCCTGGAGTGAAGACATCGGCTGGATTAGTTTTAATGGTGCTAATGAGCCCGGTGGTGCTGACTATAAAGTAAAAGTGAGTATCGGTGATTTTATTCTTTCTGAAAATTCCGAATTAACTACCTGTTCTACGGTGGGGCTTTCCTGGACAATCTCGCTTGGAGCAAATGGTTACGGCATCTGGCGAGCGGGAGTTAATGTTACTCCTGCCTCATATTGTCAAGCTTACGGTACTCCTCAGGGTTGTAATCCTTACACCGCAACTAATTTTACCGACACAGAGCTTGAAGAGCTGACCAATTATTCTTATTTTATTCGGGCCTATAATTACATTATATTCACAGATTCTAATACCATAGATGTTATCACTCCGCCCTGTTTGCCTTCTGCCCCAAGAAATCTCATTTCTACCGGAGAGTGTCCTGACACCATTCGACTTTATTGGGATTCTCCAGTGAGACCTGGGGTCTCGTATAACATTTATCGAAAGCGAGCTACCGACGCTTCTTATCCCGCTCTTCCTCTTGGTTCTACTGTTAATACTTTTTACGAAGATAACACCATACCGGCTGGAGCCGGCTACACTTGGTTTAATTATAAAGTAGTAGCTGTAAGTGAGTCAGGAGTAGAAGGTGATTCAGCAGAGACCACAGAGGTGCCGTGTAGTGAATGCAATTAATACAAACATGAAATTTTCTTGGTTTAAAAAAAGGCCATCGGGCTATCTCGGCATTGATATTGGCACTGCTAATATAAAAGTGGTGCAATTAGGATTGGAGAAAAAAAAACCTACTCTTCAAAATTATGGAGTACTGGGAACAAAAGGTCGTTTAGAATTAGTCAGTCCTATTCGGGCAAAAGCAAGGGGCTTGGAAATGATGGATAAAGAAATAGTGATAATGATTAAGAAAATTTTGGAAGAGGCAAAAATCACTGCTCGCAATGTTGCCGTTTCTATCCCCGGCTTTGCCTCTTTTGCTACAGTAATAGAACTTCCCGAGATGCCCGAAGAAGAGGTAGAAAAAGCTATTCCTTTTGAAGCTAAGCAATACATTCCCGTTCCTCTTTCCGAAGTGGTTTTGGACTGGAAAATTATTGACAAAAAGATTCCTGGGGAGGTCAAAGATAGGAAAATTCCAACCCAGACAAAGATACAAGTTCTTATTGTGGCTGTTCCCAAGGGAACCATCAATAGATATACTCGTGTAATAGAATTTTGTGGTTTAAAACTTGAAACACTGGAGATAGAAAGTTTTTCCTTGATTCGGGCCCTAATCGGCAACGACCCTACACCAGTAGCAATAGTTGATATCGGCGCTCGCAGTACCGATATAAATATTGTGGAAGCATCAGTAGTAAGAGAAGTTCGAAACCTAGAAGTAAGCGGGATTGAATTTACCAGAATTCTTTCTTCCGGGATGTCTATTAGTTTTGAAAGAGCAGAAAAATTGAAAGAGCAAAAAGGAATAATAAGAGATGAAGGAAGTCAAACAGCCGAGTTAATTATTTCAGCTGTTGATAGGATTATAAATGAAATAGAGCAGATGAAAAATTCCTATCTTCGCAAGTACAAGGTAAAGTTGCAGAAAGTGATACTTTCTGGGGCTTCGGCTCGACTGTTGGGCTTGACCTCTTATATGGCTGAAAAATTAGGAATAGATGTTATTATTGGTGATCCATTTGCTCGAATCACTTATCCCGAAGCCTTAAAACCAATACTTATTGAACTGGGTCCCTCTTTAGCCGTGGCTGTAGGATTGGCGTTGAGGGAACTAGTATAAAACTATGCCCAAAGTAAAAGAAATAACGCTTCTTCCCCGAAAAAAAAGAGTACCAAAAGTTTCAGTAACGCTTTTAGAAAAAGCTTTGTTTGTGGTTTTCATTTCTCTTTTAGTGGTCTGGGCCGGCGAGATTTATTATAAAAAAACTCTTGAAGGTAACATTGGAGATTTGACAACTCTCGTTGAAGATGAGGTTCAAAAAAGAAACTTAAGCTTAGAAGAAAAAATTTACAAAACTCAAGAAAGGCTAGAAAGCTTAGCCAAGATTGTTCCAATTCACACTTACTGGACAAAGATTTTTGAAAAACTGGAAGATTTGGCAGTACCGACAGTTTGGTTTTCTGATTTTCAGGCGCAAAGTTTAGGTAAGATTTCCTTAGATGGTTTTGCCGCAAATCATTCCAGCTTGGCTCGTCAATTTGTGAGTTTTGAGGAGGATTCTGATATTACCAAAGTACTTCTTTCAGAAATGAGCAGAGCCGAAAGTGGAGAAGTGGGTTTTACATTTAATCTTACGTTTAATCCGGAGACACTAATAAAATAAATTAATAAATTAATAAATTAATAAACTAGCCTATGACTAGAAAAACATTAATAACTTTAATAATCCTAATACTCGCTATCATTGGTCTTGGCTTTTTCTTAGTAAAGCCAGGGATTTCTCAAATAAAAGATTTGCGCTTGGAGGCAAATTCCAAAAAAGAGGAACTTACTAATATTCAGGAGTTTTTAGCTAAGTTTGAAGTTTTAAAAAAGCAGTACGAAGGGGGAGAGGCAAAATTGAAAAAAGCAGAGCAGGTTCTTCCCCAGAAGCCCGATATCCCTGGTATTTTAGTCCAGCTTGAAACTCTTGCTTCTGAAAATGGACTTCTTTTAGAAGATATAAATTATAGTTTGCCCGTTATCGGCCAAGCAGGCACCGCCAAGGAAGCTTTCCGAAAAGTAGCTATTGATTTAGAAATTGCCGGCAGTTACAAATCCTTTAAAGGATTTCTCGTCTCCGTCCAGAACAACCTGCGAATAATGGATATTTCCGACATTAATCTTTCTGCCCAAATAAAAGAAACGGAGGGGGGAACAATTATTTCTTATACTTATAACTTAACAATGAACGTTTATTATCAGGAGTAAAGATATGCCTATGACAAAAAAAGAAAAAATTCTCCTTATGATTTTAGTGATGGTTCTTGTTATTGGGGGAGTAGTTATTTGGTGGACGTTCGCACCCTCTGAAGGGGAAATAATCGAGGGTCTGGCTCCAGCAGCTCTAGAGAAAAAAGCAGAAGAAATGATGAGAAAGATGCCAGACATTCTTGATTTTAGTATTTTCCAACACCCCTGGTTTGAAAAAGCAAAGATTTATGGGGATTTGCCGGTGGAAGCAGGGGTAACCGGCAGAGATAATCCGTTTAAGCCTTACTAATTGGCATGCCTAATACTTTAGCTGAGATAATTCTTAGCAAAAAACTACTTAAACCATCTGAACTTAAGAAGCTCCAAGAGGAAGCAGCAGAAAGTGAGAAAACCTTGGAGGATTTAATTTACGAGAGAAAAGTTATTCCTCCCGAAGATTTAGCTAAAGCCAAGGCAGAATTTTTCAATCTTCCCTATAAAGACCTTACCGGAGAGAGTATTCCCACGGAGTTATCAAGGGCAATACCCCTAGAGACAGTAACCTACTATAAATTTATTCCCTTTGCTCGCAAAGAAGATGTTCTTAGTGTAGGAATGGTTAATCCTCGGGACCCCGGCGCCTTAGAGGCATTAAGGTTTATTGGCGTTTGGCGCCATCTTAAGATTAAGACATATGTAATCTCTAAGAAGAATTTTGATGAAATTTTGAGACAGTACAGACCTCTAGCCGAGGAAGCAAAAGAAGCGTTAAAGGAATTAGAGAAGGAATTAAGGCCCGAGAGAATTATCAAAAGGCCGATACCTAAAAAACCAGAAGATGTAGAAAAGGCAATAAGCCAAGCGCCGATTAGTAAAGTAGTAGCTGTAATTTTGAGACATGCCGTAGAGAGGAGTGCTTCTGATATTCATATTGAGCCGACAGATAAAGAGCTAAAAATTCGATTCAGGATGGATGGGATACTTCATACTTCTTTGCTGCTTCCCCGGAGGCATCATTCAGCAGTTGTAACGCGCATAAAAATTTTGGCTAATTTAAAAATTGATGAAGCGAGAATTCCACAGGATGGAAGATTTAGCACCAGAGTTGAGGGAAGGGAAATAGATTTAAGAGTTTCAACGCTGCCCACGGCTAACGGCGAAAAAGTAGCTTTAAGAATTTTAGAAAAAGGAGGCAAACTCTTGAAATTAGAAGGTCTTGGCTTTTGGGGTAGGGGTTTAGAAATTCTCAAAAAAAATATTGAAAAGCCCTATGGGATGACGCTTCTTACCGGGCCGACTGGCTGTGGTAAATCAACCACACTTTATGCCATCACCCATATCTTAAATAAAGAAGGGGTAAATATTGTTACCCTGGAAGATCCGGTAGAATATTTTGTTGAGGGAGTAAATCAATCCCAGATAAGACCGGATATCGGATATACCTTTGCTTCGGGCTTGAGGTCAATAGTTCGTCAAGATCCAGATGTGATTTTAGTTGGCGAGATTAGAGATAAAGAGACCGCCGAACTGGCGGTTCATGCGGCTCTGACTGGTCACATAGTTCTCTCAACGCTTCATACTAATAATGCCATAGGAGTAATTCCACGGCTTGTTGATATGGGGGTGCCGTCATTTTTAATTTCTACCTCCTTAAATGTAGCTATTGCTCAACGGCTGGTAAGGCGGCTCTGCGAACATTGTCGCGAAGAGGTTTCTATTCCCAAAAAAGAAAAAGATTTGGTAATAAAAGAATTAAGTGAAGTTCCAGAAAGTTTAAGGCCGGATGTAAATTTCCAAAATTTGAAGTTTTATAAAGGAAAAGGTTGTAAATATTGCAACTATAAAGGTAAATCCGGCCGAGTTGCTATTTTTGAACTTTTAGCTATGACTGATGAGTTAGAAAGGATTATCGGCGAAGCACCAATTGAAGCAGAGATTTTAAAAGAAGCTAAGCGTCAGGGAATAATTACCATGAAACAAGATGGAATTATTAAGGCCTTAAGAGGAATCGTCTCTTTAGAGGAAGTGCTGCAGGTGGTGGAAGTGTAAATAAAAATAAAATAATAAAATAATAAAATAATATATGGATATCCATCGTCTATTAAACAAACTATTACTTTCCTCTATCAAAGAAGATGCTTCTGATATTCATTTTTCTGTTGGCCGGCCGCCGACTCTTCGTATTGACGGACGGCTTATTCCTCTCGTTCGCGAAAAGGTGCTTACTCCAGAGGCGGCCGAAGAGTTATGTTTAGCATTACTTACCGAAGAGCAAAAACAGAAGTTTTTACGGGCATTGGAGATTGATTTTTCTTATTCTTTTGAGGATAAAGTGAGATTCAGAGTGAATGTTTTCCGCCAGAAAGGTTATATTAGTGCTGCCTTAAGAGTGATTCCAACCAGAATAAAAACAATAGAGGAGTTGAGTTTACCGATAATTCTTAATGAATTTACTAAACCCTCTCAAGGATTTGTTCTTATAGTTGGTCCTTCTGGGCATGGAAAATCAACAACTCTGGCGGCACTTATTGATAAAATAAATCACGAAAGACCACACCACATAATTACCATTGAGGATCCAATTGAATATGTTTTTAGGGCGGATAAAGCTATTGTTGATCAGAGGGAAGTTGGTCGCGACACTGAAAGTTTTGCTCGGGCGCTCCGCAGTTCTTTTAGGGAGGACCCGGATGTGATTATGGTTGGGGAGATGAGAGATCCAGAAACCATGGGTATTGCCGTTACTGCCGCTGAAACCGGCCATTTGGTTTTTGCTACGCTGCATACCAATAATGCCGCTCAAACTGTTGACAGGATTATAGACACTTTTCCTCCATATCAACAGAGTCAAATTAAAACCCAATTAGCAGCCACCCTTACCGCTATAGTTTCTCAACGATTAGTCCCTTCACTTAAAGGAGGAAGAATTCCGGCTTGCGAAGTGATGCTTGCTAATTCGGCTGTAAGAAACATAATTCGGGAAGGAAAAATTCATCAAGTAGATTTGGTTATAGAGACCAGCTCTGAAGAAGGGATGTTCACCTTAAATAATTCCTTAGCTGGGCTGGTAAGAAATGGTCTTATCTCTATGGAGAATGCCGAAAAATACTCACTTAATTTGTCAGAGTTAAGAACTTTATTAGAAAAATAGTTTAATCATGGCCGTTTATAATTACCACGCAAGAACCGAGGCCGGCGACTTTAGAGAAGGCACCGTAGAAGCTCCCTCAAGAGAAGCGGCTATTAATTTACTGCTCAAGCATGATTTAGTTATCACTTCAGTTAAACCGGCAGCAAAAGTACCAATTTTTGCTAAAAGAATTAAATTTCTTGAAAGGGTGGGAAAAAAAGATGTGGTAATTTTCTCTAGACAGCTTGCCTCTTTAATAGAAGCAAAAGTTCCTTTAATAGAAAGCCTGGGGGTTTTAGCTAAACAGACCTCAAGTCGGGTTTTAAAAGAGAAAATTTTAGAAGTTTCTGGGGACGTGGAAGGTGGTTCTACGCTTTCACGAGCCCTAGCCAAACACCCAAAAGTTTTTTCTAACTTTTACGTCAATATGGTTAAGGCCGGGGAGGCCTCTGGAAACTTGGAGAAATCACTTTCCTATCTAGCCGATTATCTGGAAAGGCAATATTACCTAATGAGCGAAATTAAAG
>CAYRSW010000028.1:513-9125 GCA_964427335.1 uncultured Candidatus Saccharibacteria bacterium | reverse complement strand
GATCGAACCCACCAGAGATCGCTTATGAGACGACCTTAGACACCAGTCTACTTCCCGCCGCGAATTTTTTCTAAATCTTTGATTTAGTTAAAAAATTCAGCGTCCGCCGAAGTGAAACGAAGGCGGGCCTGCCTACACTTCGTTTCGGCAGGTACTCAATTTTCTCACCAAATCAAAGATTTGGAGAAAAGTGGTATTGCGGGGGCAGGAATTGCACCTGCGACCTCGAGGTTCTTATTACCCATTTGTTTCCAAATGGAATGGACTATCCCATCTACCTAAATAATACATTAGGTAGTTCCCATTATAGTCTCTGAACCTTCCCTGAACCGTACTTTCTGATTCAGGGCTTGGCTGCCGATTACCGAGAGCGAACTCTGACGGCTTCCCAGCAATTTAGAGAATTTTCCACAGAATGTTACCACTCCGCGCCACAAAATTTTATGGGCCTCGCGAGCTACTACTGCTCCACCCCGCGTCCTAAGTATACTCGATTTCAGAAAAAACGCAAGGAATAAAAAATTTTGAAACTAAGTTTCAAAATTATGAAACAAACATCTATAATCTATAGTCTAAATAGCTTCCAACTCTTCTAAAACTTTCTCGTAATTTTCAATCGCCTCTTCTGCTTGGTGAAGAGTTAATTTAAAGTTTGGTTCATGGACAATGTTGTTGCGGACTTTGTGGGCTTGCCAGAGCCCATCAAGATTTTTGAGTTGTGCCGGTTTTATCTGTTTTAATCTTTCAGCCATGGTTTCGCCTTTATAACCAATCCTTTTTAGCAGGTAATCTATGAAGTTATCTGCTTCAATCACTGCTAATTTTAAATTTGCCTCATCTTTTTCTTCAAGGCGGGCTTGAATCTTTTCCCATTTTTTCTTAAGTTTACTTTTTGACAAAGTTGGAATTTCAGTGCCTCGTATTAAATACCTTAAGCTGATAGTTAAAGTCTCTGTTTTTATAATAAGAATTATGATGCCAAAGATAAAGAGAATAGAAATTATAGCTGAAGTAAGTTTTATATAAAAGAAGGCCTTCTCCCATTCGGGAGACTCGAGGAAATAAAGTATGAAATCGTAGAGATCGTATAGGAAATATTTCATAGTTTCGGTCTCTGTTTATGCCAATTAGTAGCTTGCTGATAATTATGTGCTACTTTAAGAACCGTTCCTTCATCAAAGGGCTTGCCCATAATCTGAAGGCCGACTGGTAGGCCTTCGGCAAAGCCGCAGGGAATGCTGATGGCCGGAAGCCCTGCCAAAGAAGCAGTACCCATAAATATATCTTCCAAATACATCTTCAAGGGGGCATCTATTTGAGAACCGAGCTTAAAGGGTAGATTCGGAGAAGTAGGAGCAACAATCACATCAACCTCTTCTAGTGCTCGAAGAACTTCATTTTTAATCACTGTTCTTACTTTTTGAGCTTTGAGATAATAAGCCTCGTAATATCCGGCTGAAAGAGTATAAGTGCCCAGCATAATTCTTCTTTTAACTTCCTGGCCAAAACCTTCTCCTCTTGTTTTAGTATAAACCTTAAATAAATCAAAGGCTTGGGAGGATTTACCATATTTAATTCCGTCAAATCGGGAAAGATTACTGCTGATTTCTGAAGGAGTAATAATATAATAACAGGCCACACCGTACTTCGTATGAGGAAGAGTAATTTCTTTAACGCTCGCTCCCAAAGAAGTTAATTTTTCAATGGCTTCTTTTATGCTCCTTTCTACCTGCCAGTCCATACCTTCAATAAAAAATTCTTTGGGCACTCCTACTTTTAATCCCTTAATATCTTCTTTTAAAAAATAGGAGTAATTAGGTACAGGCCTCTCAACAGTAGTTGAATCAAGCTCATCTTTTCCGGCTAAAACCTCAAGAACCAGGGCTAAATCTTTGACATCCTTAGTCATTGGACCAATAACGTCCATTGAAGAAGTCATAGCAATAAGCCCATAGCGAGAAACCCGGCCATAAGTGGGTCTAAGCCCCGAAACCGCACAAAAACCAGCCGGTTGGCGGATTGAACCACCGGTATCAGTTCCTAGCGCAAAAAGGCACTCGCCGGCGGCTACGGCTGCTGCCGAGCCCCCTGAAGAACCGCCGGGAACCCTGGTTTTATCCCAAGGATTATGTGTCGGGCCAAACGCCGAATGTTCTGTGGAAGAGCCATGACCGAATTCGTCTAAGTTGGTTTTGCCCACAATTACTGCTCCAGTATTTTTAAGTCTTTCAACCACCGCAGCATCAAAAGGGGGAATGTAATTTTCTAAAATCCGAGAAGCACAAGTAGTTTTTATTCCATAAGTTACAATATTATCTTTGATAGCCACAGGGATACCGGCCAAAGGACTAATGTTCTGGGCGGCGGCAATTTTTTTATCTACCTCTTTGGCTTGAGCTAAAGCTATCTCCGGAGTTTTAGTAAGATAGGCAAAAATCTCTTCGTCAACTTTTTTGATGCGGCCAAGCACAGCTTTTGTAAGCTCAACCGAAGAAACCTTCTTCTTCCTTAAAAGGTCTGCTGCTTCATGAATTGTTAGGTCGTATAAATTCATAGTACTGCTTTTACCTTTACGTACCCATCTTTCTTTTTTGGTACCAAATCTAGTATTTGGATTTTGGATTTTGGATTTTGGATTTTGGGTTTGTCTTCTCGTGTTACGTTTTCAAGTCCTGTCACTTGCGCTGTCGGTTCAACTTTTGAAGTATCAACCTCTTTTAGTTTCTCAATATAATCTAAAATAGCTGAAAGCTGCTTACTTAATTTAAGAAGCTGTCTTCCGGAAAAATCAATCCGAGCAAGCTTAGCGATGTGTTGGACTTCTTTTTTAGAAATCATGACAGTTTGTTGATATCCGATATCAACAGCCGCTGTTGATATCGGATATCAGGAGAGTAATTTAAGAAGCTCTTTTTCCCCAATAATTTTTACACCCAATTTCTTCGCCCTATCGTACTTTGACCCCGGCTCTTTGCCGGTTACAACGAAATCCGTATTTTTACTCACGGAAGTTGAGATATCGCCGCCTAAGCGGCGGATTTTTTCTTTTGCTTCCTCACGAGCTAAACTTTCAAGGACGCCGGTTAAAACAAAGACTTTATCTTGAAGAATCTTTCTCGTTTGTGGCGGATTTTTTATTTTAACAATCCTCAAAAGTTTAGTCAAAATATTTAAATTTCTATTATTAGAAAGCCACTGGTGAATGCTTTTGGCAACGACTCCCCCGATATCCTTCACTTTCTCTAAATCTTCTAAAGCAGCTCTCTTAATAGCATCGACGCTGCCAAAATGATTAGCTAAATCCAGAGCTGTTTCTTCTCCAACGTGTCTTATGCCCAAAGCATAGATAAATTTTGCTAAAGTTATTATTCTTGCCTTCTCTATTGCTTTCACAATATTCAAGGCGGATTTTTCAGCAAATCTTTCCAGAGGTAACAAATCTCCTTCTTTCAGTTCAAAAATATCAGCGACAGTTGAGACAAGTCCTTGATCTATCAACTGATTAATTATTTCCGGACCAAGTCCTTCAATATCAAAGGCCTTTTTTGAAACAAAGTGATAAAGTAATTTCCGCTGAACTGCTCCACAATCTGGATTAGTGCAACGGCAAGCCACTTCTCCGTGGAGTCGTATAACTTTTGAACCACAAATAGGACATTTTTGGGGCATCCTAAATTCCTTTTCTTTGCCGGTGCGAAGTCCTGGAATGATCCTTACTACGTGAGGAATAACATCCCCAGCCCGCTCAATAACTACCGTATCGCCAATCCTTGCATTGAGCCGTTTAATTTCATCTTCATTGTGCAGTGTGGCTCGAGAAATAGTGGTTCCGCCCAAACTAACAGGCCCCAGTACCGCTACCGGAGTAAGAGCGCCGGTGCGGCCTACCTGAACGACAATATCCTCAATTTGAGTGGTAGTCTGTTTGGCTGGAAATTTAAAAGCTATAGCTCCTCTGGGGGCCTTGCCAGCCACTCCCAACCTCTCAAAGGTCTTATTATCATTAACATTAACCACTATGCCGTCAATCTGATAGGGTAATTTTTCTCTGCTGGCTTTTATCTTTTGCCAAAAACGAACCACTTCTTTGAGATTCTTACAATACAGTCCCTTATCTACCTTGAAACCCAAAAGTAAAGCAAGCTCATGTTCTCGTTGGTGTGTTTTCTGGCCTAAATCATTTATAATATCATAAGCCAGAAAGTCAAGCTTCCGAGTTGCGGCAATTTTAGGATCAAGCTGCCTAATGCTTCCGGCAGCCGTATTGCGAGGATTGGCATACAAAGAGAGACCTAATTTTTTCTGCTCAAGGTTTACTCTTTCGAACTCTCTTTTGGTCATATACACTTCGCCCCTTACTTCTAAATTTCCGTTTTGAGCAAAGCCGAGAATTTTTTTGATTTCAGAGCCACTGAATTCTAGGGCTTTTAACTCTTTTTCTTCAGGGAGACGCGGACACAAAGGAATAGAAAGAATAGTTCTTAAATTTTGAGTAACGTCTTCTCCTACTCTGCCATCGCCGCGAGTAGAGCCCCGAAAAAACATTCCCTTTTTGTACTCTAAAGAAATAGCAAAACCGTCGATTTTTAACTCACAAAAATAGCCAATCTCCCCATGAGGATACTTCTTTTTTATTCTTTGTTCCCAGGCCCCAAGCTCTTGAGTGGTAAAAACATCCTCTATGGAAAGCATAGGGACTCGGTGTGAAACTTTTTCAAACTTTTCCAGGGGCCTTCCTCCTACTCTTTGAGTAGGAGAATCGGGAGTGATGAATTCGGGAAATTTTTGCTCAAGCTTAAAGAGTTCATGCTTTAAAGAATCAAAAGCAGCATCAGAAATCTCTGGTTTATCTAAAACATGATAAAGCCAACGGTGATGATTTATCACTTTTTTTAATTTTTCAATCCTTTTTTTCGCTTCTACTTTGGTCATCGTATATCATTATACTCCATTTGTCACGAGAGGTAAATAAAAAGCCTGCTAAAAGCAGGGTAGAAATTGAAAATTGAAAATTGAAAATTGAAAATTTTAATCTTCCCATCCTGCCGCATAAAAAGTTATCTCTAATGCTCGGCGAACATCCATATATCCCCCGATAGATTTCATTATTAAATCAGGAGAGGTTTCAACAATATAAACTTCATAGCTTCCTTTACCCGCTAAAACACTGCCGGTAAGATAAGGGGATTCGAGAGTTGGAGAAGGTCTATCTCCGAGTATCCTGATATAATATAGTGCCTTTTCAATTCCAGATTCTGCGGCAAAATAGCCTGGCGTTGACTGCCTGGCTGACTCGGACATTCTCATCTCAGTTAGAGTTATGGCAGCTACCACCATAGTAATAGCTAAAACAGCAGACAGAATTAAAATAGTAAGAAGAAGAGCCACGGCACCTTTTGAATTCATATAACACATAACACATAACACATAACATTAAGAAAAATTTGTTACATGTTATATGTTCCATGTTGTATGATTACTTGTATATTCTCGTTGACACAGTTGTTTCTAAGTGCATTTTAGCTGTGTCTTGATAACTAGGATTAGCTGAACGAATAGCCATTGAAATGGTCACTCGAGGTTGAATATCAATAATCGGTTCTTCGGTCGTGCATCTCCTTACATAAAATTGTAGATTGGTTATTTCTACATCTTCAGAGGTAAGAGGACTATAGGGCTTATCACCTCTCTTTACTTTAAGCTGCTTTTGGGCCTCACCCAAAAACCACTTGAACCTAACATCTTCCTCTTTGTAATTAATAATATCCAATTCTTCATAACCACCCTCACCGGTTACAACATCAGCCATTCTAATTTCGCGAGCTATTGCTTCAAGAGCATACCTGGCATTGTCTTGGACGTTTTGCAAGGCAAAGGTTCTCCTTTGTACCTCTAGGGCTCGGCTAAAAATAACCACCACTGCAGAAATCACCGTGATAAAAATCGTCATGGCGACTAGAAGTTCTATTAAAGTAAAGCCCTTAGATTTCATGGTAATCAGCGAATTTACGAATCAGTACGAATTTACGAATTCGTATATTCGTAAAAGATTCGTACATTCGTTGATGTTACTTCCTCGACTTCCAATCATAAAGCCGATCTTCTAATAAAATGGATTGAGGTCTTCTGCGTTCATCCCAGGTTACTTCTGAAGTTACGGCGATATCATCTGTTAGGGGGTCTGCATCCGGATTATCAATAATGGTTATTTCTCGCTTAAAAATACTTTCCACCACTCCTTCTTCGGGATTAATTTCTTCGGTGTATCCATAAAGAACCAGTCGGGGATTTAAAATAAGAAATTTATCTTCAAATGGCTTTAGCGTTAAAGAGTCGTACTGTGCTATATAAGTACCGGCGGCCAACCCGTCGTTCCATGCCTTTGTGTGAAGCCAATTAGTTTCTCGAATGTTTCTTACTATCTCTACTGCCTCTTGAGCCAGCATTGTAGCGGTAAGTTTATTGACGCTAATTTTGGAAACAAAAATTATTTTAGTAAGTAAGGTAAAAACTCCCGTAAAAGCAACGAGAATAATAGTCACCACTACAAGTATCTCTAAAAGGGTAAAACCCCTCTTAAAATTTTGCATTTTGAATTTTGAATTTTGCATTTTTTATTCCACCTCCACCCCACCGACTGCATTTATTTTTATTAATTTTGACTCTTCCCCCGCCTCAAGTGTAATAGTTGCTTCTGCCGAGGGAGAGGGATAATTTATAGAGGTTTCCGGATCGGGTGGTAGAAAATACAAAGAGAAAGGATCGGGCTCTGTCTTGCTAATCTCTACCCGAGAAGAAATAAAAATTTCTTTTACTAATTCGGCTCCACCATCATAAAGTCGGTTGATATTAGCGCAATCAGGATCAGAATCTTGGTCAGCAAATAATATGTAAGAATGAGGATTATTCTTATTGAAATAAAGCCCATAACCGCAGGGAATATCTCCATCACTCTTTTTAGTAGAAATAGCCATACTTTGTACCCTTCTGATATTTGCCGCTAATTCTTGGGTTGTGCTTTTTAAGAGACGTGAATCTTGAGTAGCATGAAGACGAGCTAAAAGAAGAGCAGAAAGAAGAGCAATAATCATTGACACAACAGCAAGTTCTGCTATGGTGAAACCCTTTGAATTCATATAACACATAACATATAACACATAACATATAATACATAACAAAAATTTATTTCGTGTTACATGTTACATGTTTCATGTTACATGATTTAGTATCCGATAAAATTAAGATACCAGTTTACTAATTTATCACCCCAGAAAATACTTATTAAAGTTGCTGCTGATAAGAAAGGGCCGAAGGGAAGTTGAGACTTAAAAACCTTCTTTTTAGTCAAAATCAAACCCAACCCAATAATTCCTCCCGTTACAAAAGCAAGCATCAAAGCAACCAAAATATTTGGCCAGCCCAGCAGCAGCCCCATAAAAAGGGCCATTTTTACATCGCCCCAGCCCATCCATTTGCCTCGAGAAGTAAGTATTAAGATTAGGAAAAACCCGGCAGCAAGCCCGGCAGCGATTCCTCCGCCTCCTAAATTATAGAGGACTTTAGTCCTCGTAATCGGGATTATCTTAAAAAGTAAAGCCCCAACAATAGCCGGATAGACTATCTGGTCAGGAATGATAAAGTGCTTTAAATCGTAAACGAAAATTACGATTAAACAGGAAATAAAAAAACAATATAGCAATATAACAATATAGCAATATAACAATTGTTCACAAGAAAATTTCTCAAAAACCAAATAACCCACCGAAACAAAAAGAAGACCAGTGAAGAATTCTACGAGAGGATACTGCCAGGAAATCCTTTCGCCACAGTAACGACATTTTCCCTTGGTCAAAGCAAAACTTACTAAAGGAATAAGGTCATACCAAGCTAGTATTTTTTTACATTTAGGACAGTGGGAGCGATTAAATAAAAAACTCTTGCCAGTGTGAAGCCGATAAATAACTACATTAAGAAAACTGCCAACGGCCAGTCCAATAAGGAATAAAAGAATATACACCATTAGTTATCAATTAATGTTATATTCCAATACAATAAATAGGGTCTGTGCAGACACACGCGCCATTAGTGCTTGAACTGCAGTCATTAAGATCGGTATCAAGTAGAGACGAAGTAGTACTTTCCAGACTGGCAGCAGCCAGAATATAACCCAGTTTATCATCGTCCATATAATATTTGTATTTATGAGTAGTATCATTAATCGGATCTAGTGGAAGAGCAGCGAGATATGTAGGAACTAAAAGAGTCAACTGAGTATTCCAAGACTCACTATCAGCTGTGCCCGGATATCTATTATTGTCATCAAAATACATCTCTAAACCCAAGGCTACCTGTCTTAAATCGGCAGCTCTCCGGGTATCCCTCGCCTTAACTCTGGCAGAGCTCAAAGAAACTAAAACAATAGTGGCTAAAATCCCAATGATGGCAATAACTACCAAAAGCTCAATTAAGGTAAACCCTCTTTTTCTCTTAAACATTTATTTTTCACCTCCTTTCAATTTTGTTTAGAAATTAGAAATTAGAAATTAGAAATTAGAAATTAACATAAAATTTTCTTAAGAAAATTTTATGTTAGAGCCCTCCCGCCAGATTAT
>CAYRSW010000028.1:0-503 GCA_964427335.1 uncultured Candidatus Saccharibacteria bacterium | reverse complement strand
AAGACTAGCCACTATCCTATCTACTTCTTTAGAATAAAAACTAGAAATATTTCCGAGTATTTTATCCAACCGACCTGTCTTTTCCCCAACATTAACCATTTGACTAACCATAACTGGTACATCTCGGCTTTGCGAAAGAACTGAAGCAATGCTTGCTCCACCTCTTACTTCCTCGGCTACCTTATAAAGAAGTTCTTTGTAAACAGTATTGTCAATTACGTCCGCTGTGATTTTTAAGGCCCTGGTAATGGGCAGTCCTCCTTTTATGAGAATACTTAAATTATCAGCAAACCGAGCAAGAAATGTAAGCCTCAAGAGTTTACCAAAAACCGGAATTTTCAAGATGAGTCGGTCAATGGTCCTTGCACCTTCTTTTGATTTTTTAAATCGGAATAGTCCCACCGCTGCCCCAAAAACTATCGCTAAAAACAGCCACCAAAAGCCCTTTAAGAAATCGCTCAACCAAATAATAATTTTAGTCGGAAGCGGCAGTTCCTGACCGC
>CAYRSW010000027.1:0-9268 GCA_964427335.1 uncultured Candidatus Saccharibacteria bacterium | reverse complement strand
CCCCTGCCTCAAAAGATAAAATTATAAATTGGATTAGAAAATTAGGCAGAATTAAGCTTGCCGTTATTTCTGGAACGCTTATAAATTGTGATAACTGTCGGGCTGATTTACTTATTGTTGGAAATATCAATCAGCAGAAATTCAATAAATTCATAGCCAATCTTGAAGCAGAAGTGGGTAAAGAAATAAATTATGCTTTAATGAGCACTGAAGAATTCAATTATCGGCACGATATGTTTGATAGGTTCATTAGGTCTATCCTTGAAGGGCCGCACGAGAAGATGATAAATAAGTTGAGGCTTTAGGGTCTTGTATCTTGTGGGGGCTCGTGGCTCAGTGGTTTAGAGCGTTCGGTTCACATCCGAGAGGTCGGAGGTTCGAATCCTCCCGAGCCCACTTTCATTTTTTTTGTTTAATGGATTTTTTGTGATATAATAGAATTAGCTTTAAGCTAGCTCTATTTTTATTTATATGGAGGCAAAAATCATCAAAAATCAAATTAGTAAGGATGAGCTTGAACATATTGCCCAAGAGCAATTTGGTGATTTGATAAAGGCGGTGGTAGATGTGGAGCAAGAAATTATGGCGGTGGGGGGAGAACTCCACTGTGATGAAGAGGTTCTTCTGATGGAACAGGCGGGCTCAAAGCGTGAGCATACTTGGGGTATAAATCTCTATCCCAAGAAAAGCGATAAGGACTGGATTGAATTTGATTCTGTAATTAACTTGAAGCCCTCTTTTGGCAATCGTTCTCGAGAAGTTGATAATTCCGCAATTCGGGAGAAAATAAAAAATATTGTAGAAAAACTAGTGTCAAAATGAGGAAATTTCTTCACAAAGAACTAGCATCAGGAAAATGGTTTCAACTTTCTTTAGCAGAACAGCTGGCAAATGTTGGTAGTGAGGTAAGTAGAGCACGCAACTGGCAGGGGAAAGATAAAAAACTTTTTAAGAGTGCGGTTGTGAGAGCTCTTGAACTTTTTGATTTAATGCTTGAAGATTCTCGCTGGCATGGTCGTCTTCGGGAGATTGCCAGGGTACGAGAAGTATTTTGTGACGCTCTCTTTGGGGGAAAGCGTTACCGAAGCTCCCTTAAAGCTCTTGAACGCTATTTCTTGCCTTTTATGTTTCTTAGTAGACGATAATCAATAATTTAAAGGCACACTGGAAGTGTGGTAGAACAATAAATTTTTGCTCAACAGATTATTTTTTGGTATAATAGAGTTAGTTGAAAATTAACTCTATTTTTAATTGTTGCATTTTTTGTTGCAAAATGATACAATTATTAAGGTGCAATGAAACAATTAAATAAAAGACAATTAAATATTCTTGAATTTGTTAGAAAAAGCGGCAAGATAAGCAATTTAGAGATTAGAAAATATTTAGAAAATAAATTTGATAACATTTCCAGGGTTACCGTAGTCCGAGATCTTAGTAAGTTGTTGGCCAATGGGTTGATAAAGAAGCAGGGTCATGGCAGGGGGGTCCGCTATAGCGAGGTGTTAGAAAATAAATTGTTATCATATTTTGATGTTGAGGAGTATTTTAAATTAGGACCCGATGAAAGAAAGCCATCTTTTGATTCTTTTAATTTTGATATTTTTGAAAATCTTCTAAATATTTTTACTAAACAGGAATTGAAAAAAATAAAAGCTCTTAATAATAATTATTTAAAAAGGATAAAAAAGCTGCCGCCAGCTATTCTAAAAAAAGAGTTTGAAAGATTGACCATTGAATTAAGCTGGAAATCTTCACGAATTGAAGGAAATACATATTCTTTAATTGACACAGAGATTTTAATTAAAGAGCAGCAAGAAGCAAGAGGCCACAAAAAAGAGGAAGCCATTATGATTCTTAATCATAAATCAGCCCTGGATTATATTTTTGACAAAAAAAGTGATTTTAAAAAGCTTACTTTGCGAAAAATTGAAAATATACATAGGTTAGTTGTTGATAATCTTGGTATTGCTAAAGGTCTAAGGAAAAGAATAGTAGGAGTTGTGGGTACAAAATACAAGCCCCTGGATAATCAGTATCAAGTTCGCGAGGCAGTGGAAAGGACTATAAAAGTTATTAATTCTTGTCCAGACTCTTTTCCAAAAGCATTGATAGCTATTTTAATGGTATCTTATATTCAGCCATTTGAAGACGGCAATAAACGTACGGCTCGGCTTTTGGGAGATGCTGTTCTTTTGGCTTATAATATCTGCCCCCTTTCTTTTCGCAGCGTAAATGAGGCCGACTATAAAAAAGCCATGATACTTTTTTATGAGCAGAACAGTGCTAGATTTTTCAAAGAATTATTTATCCAGCAATTTGAATTTGCGGTTAGAAATTATTTTTTAGCATAAATGGAAATGGCTATTGTCGTGAACTTATCCACAGCCCCTTTCTTCTTGACAAGCGTTTTTTGTGTTATAATAAAAATGAATTGCTATATTGTTATATTGCTAAATTGTAGTTTATTTTAAATGTAAAGTATGGCGAAAAAAGAAAGTAATAAAGCACTTACTCTAAAGGATTTAGAAGAAACTTTAACTAAATATTTTAAAGAGTATACTGGTGAAATTATTGAGGCAGTTGACTTTGGGTTTGAAAAAGCTAAAGAAGATAGGAAAGAGATTAAGGATAGATTGGCGAGCCTAGAAAGAAAAGTAACAAGCCTAGAAAGAAGGGCAATTCACATAGAAGATGTTATCACTAGACATACTAAAGAAATTAAGATAATCAAAACAACTTTAGCTAAACACTCTAAAGAATTAAAAGAAATTAAGAAAGACTTAAAGGAATTAAAATCTCAAAAAGAGCCTTTAGAAGAGAGAGTTAATTTATTAGAAGAGAGGGTTACCCAATTAGAACAAAAATACTTATGAAGATAACAATACGAGAGAGAGAGAGAGAGAGAGAGAGAGAGAGAGAGAGAGAGAGAGAGAGACCCCGCACAAATCCTTTGGGATTATGCGGGGCAAGGAGAGAGACGAAATAGCCCTTGTCAATTTAATATTGACCGATTTTTTGTAACCAAGCCATAATTTTGTGCTTGGTTTTTATTTTTGTCAATTTTTTGCTTCTTTTTAACAATGGCTAAACTTGTAAAAAATAATTTCGGGAATCTTTGGGTGATTTGTTTTGTCTTTTTGGTGGTGACTGTTTGGATTTTTTCCGGTTGGCCGCAGATTTGGCAAGAACCGCCGATTCCGTCGGAGGTGGAGGAAGCGAAGGCGGCGACTGAAAGACAAAGCCCCGATGGATTGCTTCAACAAGATAATTTATCTGGCGCAGTTACTGATATTGACGAGGACCCAGATAGCTCAACAGGAGATTGGTTAACTTATATTACTGCGGGAACGAATACTGTTGCAAGGGTTAGTTTCCCTACGCCAACAAGTAATCCTAATGTTGGTGCTGACTTGCAGGAGTTTAGAGTCTTGGTTAGAAGAGCTTCTGTGGGAGTAGGCAAAACTCCAACAGTTAGAATAGAACTATATGAGAATAATGTCTCTAAAGGAATTATTCTAGCAGCTACCGATGTTACCACAGATGACCCTGGGGTGGTCCTTTCTGTGCCTTGGGATGCTACCTTATTGGGAACGGCTGATGGTAGCATAGTTGAGTGTTACATCTATGGAACTGCTAGTATAGCTGGTGGAAACAAAAGCATGATTGAAGTTGGTGCTGTTGAGTGGAATGTTGATTATACTCCTACCTTTACTTTTTCGGTTGATTCTCCTACCAAAAGTTTAGGCCCTATAGATCCCGGTACCCCGGTGACGGCTGATACTACTTTATCAATAACAAGCGGTAGTGCTAACGGCGTTACAATTAAAGCAGTCAGAACAGATGCTGATACCACCATGGATTTACAGACCGATGCCGCAGTCAATATTACTGACAAGGATGATTGGGTTTCAGCTACGCCTAATAGTGCTGCCTGGTCAGGCACCGGACTTGGTTTTCGCGTTAAAGAAACCGGCACAGAGACAAACTACTGGAGCGAAACCTGGTGGGGCCTAGATGCCGGCACTCCTTTATTTGCTGGTTTCCCTGCAGCGGCAGAAACGATTTCTACTTATTCAGGTTCAACAGCGGGTGAGTTTTATATCATAGTTCAATACAAATTAGATGTTCTTAAATCCCAAAAAACCGGCACTTATGCTGGAGGAGTAACCTATACAGCAATAGAAAATTAAATAATTTAAATAATAAAGGTCGAATCTCTAAAAGAGAACTTAATAATTAACTGAAAAACTTATGAAAAAAATATTACGGTCTAGTTTGCCGGTTATTCTGATTGCCAGCTTGGTAATTTTTGCCTGGGCCGCTATTCTTTCGGTGCGAGCTGGTGGTGATGTTACTTTAGATACTACTGTTGGCTCTTCCTTTACTTTTACTGGCGTTGATTCACCTACCAAAACTTTGGGCGCCCTGGATCCAGGGACACCGGTGACGGCTGACACTACTTTGACTTTAGAAGGCAATGATGTTGGCGGCTATGTTATTAAGGCAGTCAAACAAGGTACTGATACCACCTTGGATTTACAGAGTGATGACACAGTCAATATTACTGATAAGACTGCCTGGACCTCTGCTACGCCTAATAGTGTTGAATGGTCAGGCACCGGACTTGGTTTTCGCGTTAAAGAAACCGGCACAGAAGCAAACTACTGGAGCACAACCTGGTGGGGGGCAGATGCCGGCACTCCCTTATTTGCTGGTTTCCCTACTACAACGTCAGAGACAATTTCTACTTATGCCGGCTACACCTCGACTGAATTTTATGTACTAGTTCAATACAAATTAGATGTTGCCACTTCGCAAAAAACCGGCACTTATGACGGGGGAGTAACCTATACGGCAACGGCTAATTAATAAAATTTATGGAAAAGTATTGTACGAAAATCCTGAAATGGATGATAATTTTGATTATTGTCCTAATGGGTGGTGTTTTATCTTTGATTGTTTGGGCCAAGCCAGTTGGTATTACTCTTGGTCCGTCCAAGATAAAACTTGAGATAGAGAGAGGGACTACTGGGAACTCGTCTATCAGGGTGTCTAGTCCTAATGATTTTCCGATTAATGTTCATATCGGAATAGAGGACTTTGTTCCATCTTCTTTGCCCGGAGATATTGATTTTGTTCCCAAGAGTGAGGGGGTAATTTCATTAGTTGATTGGATTGAAATTAACCAAGAGCCTTTTGATTTAGAACCGAGAGGAGCCAGGGAAGTTCTTTTGAAAATTACAGTGCCCGAGAATGCTAGTCCGGGTGGTCATTATGCAGCTGTCTTTTTTACACCCAGTCCAAAAGGAGAAGAGGAGAAAAGTGGCGGCCTGGCATCTACTATTCGAGCTGGGGCATTAGTTTATGTAACTGTTTCTGGCGAGACGATCCAAACCGGGAAAATTGTAAGTTTTGAATCGCCCGGATTTATCTGCAAAGGGCCAGTAAAATTTACTGCTCTATTCAAAAACACCGGCACATCTCATTATGAGCCGAGAGGAACTATTAAGATTGACGGGTTGTTTAAGAAAGATTTAGTCACCTTTGATGTTCCTGGACAAGTAGTTCTGCCGCAGGGAACCCGGCTTATTGATGCTATCTGGAACACCAAATATCTCTTTGGTAAATACACAGCCACTATAAGTTTGACTGACGGTGAAGGAGAAATACATACAGCCGTTGTTTCTTTTTGGGCTTTTCCATGGAAAGAGACCGCGCTTTTGGTTGGGGGGGTAGCAATTCTGATGCTTCTCTTTAAGTTTATCGCCAGTAAAATTAAGTTTCAGATTGTCCGGAAAGAGAAACACTAAGAAGTAACTATGGAGAGGTTTTATCTTAAGGCAATAAAAATAGGAATTATTATTGCCCTCTTTACTCCATTGGTCTTAGTTCCTATTTTTGGTCCAGTTGGACTGGCTAAGACCATTTTTTTTCGGGTAATAATTGAGGTTGTTTTTTGTTTTTGGATATTTCTCATTCTTCTAAATCGTCAGTATCTGCCCAAGAGAAATATTTTATTTTGGGCTGTTATTGTTTTCTTTGGTATATCAATATTGGCTACTTGCTTCAGCGCCAACCCAATGCGCAGTTTCTGGGGGACTCTGGATAGAAATGAAGGTCTTATTACCCATCTCCATTTATTAGGTTTTTTTGTGGTTTTAACTAGCATTTTTAAAGAGAAGAGAGATTGGCTTAAGCTTTTAAAGTTTTGTGTTGGGATAAGTTTTTTGGTAAGTGTCACCGCTGTTGTCCAGAAATTAACCAGTCTTACCTTTTACGGGACTGGTGGTGGTCGAGTAACCGGCACTATGGGCAATCCGGACTTTCTGGCTCCCTATCTTGTCTTAAATATATTCTTAGGGCTTTTTCTTATCTGGGTTTGTAAGAAAAATTTATGGCGAGGTATTTGGCTAGGCATTGCGCTTTTTAATTTCTCAATTCTCATCTTAACTCATTCTAGAGGTGGATGGTTAGGAATGACGGCCGGGGGTCTTATCCTTGGCTTTTATTTATTTAAACCGATAATAAAAATACTTGCTTCTAAAAAAATACTTGTAATTCTTTTGCTTTTTATATTTGCCTTTTCTTTATTTATTCTTTTCAATCAAGACCGATTTAAGTTTTTAGGTGAGAATATTATTATCTCTAAACTGGTTCAAACCATCAGCAGTCCTTCCACAAAGGTTAGGCCGGCTTCTTGGAACATAGCAGTGGAGGGTTGGAAAGAAAGACCGATTCTTGGCTGGGGTCAAGAGATGTATATCTACACTTATGATAAACATTTAAAAGCTGCCTATTTTAAATATTATGATTTTGAAAGATTATCCTTTGACCGGGCTCACAGTATGGTCTTTGATACCTTGGCAACAACCGGCATCCTTGGTCTTTTGAGCTATTTGGCTCTTTTTATTATTGCTCTTTATATTCTTCTAAACTGGAAAAGTGAATTTTTTCGGCTAGGAGCTATTATTCTTTTTTCAATGCTTATTGCCCATTTTGTTCAAAATCTTTTTATTTTTGAAACGATAACTTCTTATTTGGTGTTTTTTCTAATCCTGGGATTTATAAGTAACAACTTCGCTAAAAAATGAGCAATCGTAAAAAAGCAATAACAGGGATAATAATTCTGGGACTTCTAATCTTTACCGGCTTTGCGGTTTATAAAGTTAATATAAAGCCGCTTATTGCCAGTGTCTATTTATATCGGGGCTTTACTTCGGAAAAAAAGGATTGGGATAGGAGTTTAGAAAATTATAAAAAAGCCCTGGAAACGCAGGCCTATTTTAACTGGGATGCAACAAACATTATTGCCGAAAGAATGGTGCTGACTTTAGAGAAAAGCGGACTTAAAAAGTGGGATATTGAACAGATGTTAGATTTATTAAGTCAGCTTGAAGAACCTTTACGAAGCGGTGGTTCCGGTCCCAATATCCGCTATCTTAGTTCTCGAGATATTTTGGCGCGAATTTATATTTTAGAATGTCTTTATAGAAAGTCCCCTGAAGAGCTCATTAAAGCCGAAGAAGTGGTTCAAGAAGCCCTTGCTTTTAACAATGAAAACCCCACATTTTATCAATTATTGGCAGAAATCAGGATGATTCAGGGCCAGCCAGACGAAACAATAAATTTTTTGAAAAAGAGATTAGAAATTAACAACAATCTTATTAAATTCCATAAGAGTCTCGGCGTTCTCTACTTAAAGGTGGGGGATAAACAAAGGGGAGCAGCCGTTCTAAAGAAATCCATAGAGCTGGAATATGTTTTGGGCGGATTTGATCTTAGTTTTATTTTGAAAGTGGGCCGACTTTACGAAGAGCTAGGTAATTATAAAATGGCGCTTAATGTTTATGAAAAAGCCAGAGATTATTGGGAAAATTTAGATAAATCTCGAGAGGATAAGGTGCTTAGCGCTAAAATGTCCGATTTGCTTTCTCAACTCTATATAGCTCTTGCTAATGCCTATTTTAAACTAGGGGATAAAGAAAAAGCTTATCAGGCGGCTGAAAAAGTTTTAGATATAGATCCCACCTTGAAGTATCAAATAGAGGAATTTTTGAGGGCTATTGAACCATGAAAACTTGTTTTTTAGTGATTTTTATTTTGGGCGTATTGATTTTTCCTTCAATAGGGCAATTAAGCGATGTAACTATTCAGGTTCAGGTTATTGAACCTTCGGCATTTTGCGGCGATGGCTCCTGTAATGGCAGTGAAACCTGTAGCTCTTGCCCAGCTGATTGTGGAACCTGTCCGAGTGGCGGTGGAGGAGGTGGTGGCTATATCCCTCCTGTCGTAGAAACTAAAGTTGTTCTTCAAGGCAAGGCCTATCCTAATTCAGAAATAACTATTCTTAAAGATGGCCAGGTATCCACTGTCACTCAAGCTGATTCTGGGGCTAATTTTAAAGTAGAACTAACTACCCTTACTGCCGGAACTTATACTTTTGGAATTTGGGGAGAAGATTTGGAAGGAAGAAAATCTATTACTTTCTCTTTTACTACCAGCGTAACTTCGGGAACGATTACCACTGTTAGCGGTATTTTTCTTCCCCCAACCATTGAGCTTAGCAAGACCGGCTTAAGAAGAGTTGAGACTTTGAATATTTTAGGTCAGACTGCGCCTTCGTCTGAACTTAGTATTTCTATTTATTCTTCTGAAATAACTAAAATTACTACGGCTGACGAAGCAGGAGATTGGGATTATCCGCTTGACACTACTGGCTTAGATGAGGGAACTCACACCACTAGAGCTAAGGCTATAACTCCTGAAGGATTGCTTTCTAGCTATTCTCAAGTTCTTTCTTTTAGTGTCGGCAGGGAAATACCCGGTATAATAAAAAGTGCCGACACAAATGAAGACAGCAGGGTAAATTTAGTTGATTTTAGCATCCTTCTTTATAATTGGGGCATCCCCAAAAGTCCTCAAGCTGATTTGAACAGCGATGGGAAAGTAAATTTGGTAGATTTTTCAATAATGCTCTACTATTGGACAGGGTAAACCTGCTTCACCCCGCTGAGCGGGGCTTTGCAGGAATTTCTAATTTCTAATTTCTAATTTCTAATCAAGTCCTAATGTTTCAATTTTCAAATTCTAAACAATTTAAATATTTTTGCATTTTGATTTGTAGTTTTGCATTTTGCATTTTGCATTTTGCATTTTGTTCAGCAGCAATATTGTATTTAGAACCAGCCAGTGGAGAGTACCAGCATGGAGATACTTTTATAATAGAGATACGGCTTGATAGCGAGCAAGAATACATCAACGCCGTAGA
>CAYRSW010000026.1:0-9366 GCA_964427335.1 uncultured Candidatus Saccharibacteria bacterium | reverse complement strand
ATTTGGACTTGGGGAGAGAATTCTTTTTTATGAGGGACAACCACTTCATTTTTAATCTGTTCTGCCAGGTCTCCGCGTTTACCCATTTCAGCTAAATGTTCTTTAGTCCAAGCGCCGCCCTCTTTCAAATTTTCTCTGATAGCGGCAATTACTTTTTTGTCTTTTAATGCTTCTGCTTGGATACTTTTTGCTTTCTTTGGTTCAGCAGCCATTCCTGCTATTACTTTTTCTGGCTCTTCAGCCCAGTCAACCCTTCTTGTGTAAATATCACCCTTCACATTGCCTCCAGCTCGTTTATATCTTTCTACAAGCTTTCTTTCTTTATCTTCAAATCCTTCCGGTCTTTGGCTAATCAGTTTAATTGCACCGGCTGACTGACGCAGTTCTTCTCTGGTTGGTGCAAACTGTCTGGCAATTCTGCGAACATCTTCGGTTGGCCTATCAGCATATTCTTTAGCTTGCTTATTTATCGCTGCTCGCTGTCTAGCCGCATAAGCCCCCGGACCGCCCAAGGGTTTGCCAATTACCGGTACTCTTTCCGCTTTTTCCACTATTCCCTTCTTTATTTCAGCTGCCCTTGGCCATTTCTTGAACACTTTTCTCATTGCCGCTCCGCCGCCAGCAGCGGCCATACCAGCTCCGGCTGCTCCCCATTTACCAGCTCCTCTAATTAGTCCTCCCTTACCTTTCTTCCCAAAAGCCAATCTTTTTGCTCCACCAATCATAAATCCAGCACCAGCGATACCCAAAGATTTACTAACAATAGCAGAAGCAATTAGTAAAATCATTATTACTATATAGATTAGAAAATTATGGAAAGCAGTTCCTAGAAATCCACTTGCTTCAGTTGCTTTGGTAAACGTTTCGATATTTGTCATCGATTTGTATGACAAATAGAGAAAGAAAGCCATAATTGGGCCAAAGAAACAATATTTTATAAAGTTTTCCCACCACTGCTTAGCAAAATTTTGACCAGTGGGAATTATACCAATAAGCCAAGCCAAAGGTGCTAGAATTATTAATATCCAAATAGCAATTATTCGGATAAGAAGTAGTACTCCTAAGAACAAAAAAATTACTCCCATAACCAGAAGGAACAAAATGCCCATGGCGATGTCACTTACTAATGATAAATTAGCGTTGAATCCCATAATCGCCGATCCCAATGATGGCAACCTTGCCTCAAGAGAAGTAATTACCTGGCTTCTATTACTGATAAATTCACTGAAATGTTCGCCACCGCCCATGGCATAGAGAAAAGTATTCATTAGAATCTGACTAGCATCAATAATCAGCCCGCAAATCATTTTACTGAAGTTAATGAGAAGGGCGATAATCAGGAGTTTCGGAAGCATCCTTTTTATATCATAAGTTTCGAGGCGCAAAATAGTAGCAAAAGCAATAATGAGGAGTATCAGAATAAAAAAGAGATTACAAACATCTCTGACAATTCTCCATCCTTCTTGAACTATTCCTTCTTTCATAAAATTATAAAGAGCAGGATTTAAAGTGGCATTAAGTAATTTAGCACAAAGAGCCAAAAACCATCCAGTAATCCAGAGAATTGCGTACCCGATATAACCAAGAGCAGTATAAATCGGACTGGAAGGATCTTTATCTTGGGTAGGAACTGCTTCGCTGGCTGCTTTTGATGGATCAACTGTTATTTGCGCTTGAGCAACATAAAATAAAGTAGGGAGTATTACCAAAGTAGCCACCAGAAAAACAAGAAGAATTTTTACCCTCCGCTTCTTTAAGAATCGGGATAGTTTTTTAGTCGTCTGGCTCATGTCTATTTTTATTGCATTATCTTGCTCGCTGCTTCTCTAAAAATTCTATTCGTTAGGAGCCGGGCGTAGGCCCACATAAGTTCTATAATGTCCTCTATGTCGTCTAGATCTGACTCAAGTATTTTTCTCAAGTCAGCTATTTCCTTTTCTTCATCTGTTGCCGCTACCAAAGAACCGGGAACGGTAATTTTTTCTTTAACACATTCATTGGTGCCACCAGAAGCCAATTCTGCATCGGAGCATTTACCCGGATGCCAGAGTGAAACAAAACCAGCCTCGTGCTTCCAACAATCCCACTCTTCACAGCGAATCATGTCCGAATAGCCCTGACCGGCAATTCCTCGTATTGCCTGTTCGTATGATTTTTGTGTGAAAGTTGCCATCATTCCTCCTTGAGCCATAAAGTATCTGCCGGCGTCATTACATCGAGGATCTAAAGCAAGTAAAAAGAGATCCCAGCCGCCTCCTTTTGCCGGGTCAAAAACATCATCTAAATCGTCAACAAATTGACTAAGAGGACACTCCAAAGATACTCCTTCGCCGGTGAGTGTGCTTCGCAATACCTCTTCTATTCGAGGATTAGCCCATTTGGGGCCGGGTACGCTGAAAAAGTCATCAAGAAACTCTCCGGCCGCTCTTCTGGGTGCATCTCTTAAGAATTCTTCCCAGTCAGTAATAAAACCAGCTTGACCAGTGGTTTCTCCTAAAATGAGAGCATTTAATTTATTAATTAGCGTAGTTTTAAGCGTTTCTTTTACGTTTATTACTAAGACATGTTCTATTTTTTCTATAGCGTACTCAATCCATCGGGGAACATCAGATACGGTAAGATTTGTCACAACGCACCCGGAGCTGGTTAGGGTGATGGTAACGAGGAGGACACCGGTAATTATTATTTTATAAGTCCTTTTGAGCATGTTTCTTTTAAGGTAATATTATGTCGTATTCTTCCATTAATCCTTCTAGTCCTTCTCCTAATTCTTGAGCTTTTATTCTAATCTGTTCTAACCCGCGCATCGCTAAAAGTACTCTCATTGGATCTGTTTTGATAAACTTTAGTTCTTCCAGAAAGCCGGTCATGCCTAAAGAAATCTCCAAAGCTCGTTTATGGATTTCTAGAGCTGGAGGGGGGACTTCGAGCTCCTGTAATTCCAGATAGATTTTCTGGAAATCCTTGGCAACTTCGGCTATCTTTCTTTCATCTCCGCTGGCTAAATTTTTAGCAAACTCATCTACGAAGCTCATGTCTCCTTCTAAAGTAGCCTCAAGTTTATAACCTTTAAGAGGAGCGTTTTTATTAAGGATATAGATTATAGAAATAAGATAAGTTTCTACTGCTCTTTTTGATGAATCTTCAGATAGATTTAAATCCACCTCTGGAATTTCTAGCACGACAGAATTTAGACTTTGCTTTTTAAAGATTTCGTTAGCTAATCTCTCTATGTCGGCTTGAGTAAGATCTTGATTACGAAGTTCGCCCGTAGGGCTGATAAGTTCATTAAGCAGCATTTCGGTGATATTCCCTTCGTTGTCGGACCCAAGGATTTTTTCTAATTCAGAGACATTGCCCTGATAAATATCTTCTAAATTTTCTATAGTGATATCTTCTGTATTAAAGAGATTACTAAAAGAGTAAGGAAAATCTATTCCCTTAGCTAAAAACACCCCTCCAAAACAAATCAGCCCTCCAACGATGAGGATAATGACAATTAGCGCTTTTTTCTTTTTCATATCACCTGTATTATACCATAAAAGCCTGTTGTCAACCTGTGGATAAGTTCCAGAGTTCTCCAAGTCTTTGATTTGGCTAGAACTCTGAGAACCCAGCCTTTATTTCCACAGAAATAAAGGCTGGGTTAGTTCCCCAAAATCTTTTAACCCCGAACCACTAAAGGTCCGATACCGCTAAAGGGTATGGACCCCGTACTCTTTAGTAGTGCGGGGGTTCAGGGTTCAACAGGCACCACATTTTTGGTGCCTATTGACTTTTTATATTAGATTTGTTATAATATAATGATAAAATAGAACATTGAAAAGAGCTATAAAATAAAATTTATCAGCGCTTTTGAGGTGCTGAAAGGAGAAAAAATTGTCAAAGGAAGGGAAAGAGAAATTTTGTATCAGTCTGTTAGGTAAGGGTTATAAGTGGGAAATTAAAAAGCGGCCTGAAATAAAGGATGGATGTTTCGTTTTCTGGGCTAAAACATCAGTAGAGGGAAGAAAAACAAAGAAAATGAGAAAATTTGAATTGTTTGCAGGAGCAGACACTGATGTACTGATAGAGGAGCTTTAAAGATCTTTGAGGAGGCGTAAGATGAATAGAATAGGTTTGTTGGTAGGACAAAATCTATCAGCGTTCTTTGAGGCGCTGAAAGGAGGTATGAGTATGTCTTTACTGTTGACTTTGACAGAATGGAGCATCATCTCTGTTGTGTTTTACTTTGTGATTAAGGGTTGGTTGAAAGGTGGAAAAGAACCCAAAGGATCGCAAAAGCGTACTGTATATCGCATTGTCGACCCTATTGCTTTAGGAGTACCGGCCGGAATCTTTGCTATCACTCTGTTGTTGAATCTAGACGCAACCTTAGGTGGATGGATTCTAAAATGGACCGTAGTGTTGGGACTGATTTATGGAGCAGCTCGTTATTTTCTATGGTCTTCTTATTGGATAGATGATGAGGAAGTTGCAGCTATGCGTCCTTGGAAAATTGGAAATGGAAAAAAGGAAGACGAAAAGATAGAAGTTGTTGATTTGCAACCCGGAAATTGGTATTGGTTTGCTCTTTGGTTTAAGAGAGTTGTAAGGGCTAAGGGTAACCCTGTAAGTAAGGAATTTATTTTAGGAGCGCTTTCGAAAGAAGAGAAAGACGGAAAAGGTTTAAGTCGGACTCTTCTAGCAAAAACTAGATTCTCTATCTGTTACCGACTAGTAAGTCTTAGGGGTCTAATAAGGAAGAAGTGGAAGATAGAGGATTTAGATCGAGAAGTAAAGAGAGAATTCCTTTCTGTGTTCCGTACAGTTCTTCGTCAGCGTACATTAGAGGGAAACCTAAACGAGCAGGATGAAATAGGAAAGTCAGTTCTTCAAAAGCTGGATGGAGAAAAAAAGTTCGCAGAGTGGGAGATAAGGGCGGAATCTGCTCATCTCTTAGAGATAAGTATAGATAATGCATTATATCGAGCGCAGAACGAACTGTCTCTGATGGATATGGAGAACGAAGAAGTTTATGAGAAAATTAAGGTTGGAGAAAAAATAAAATCTGGTTGGGCTGGAAAAGGAGTACAAAAGGACCTTAAGGGGTTTGTGCTTGAAGATCGTCGAATTGTTGAAATAACCACCGAGGGAAATATTGATCAGAAAGAAGAGGTTGTTGAAGAACAAAAGCTGGAAATGATCACCAAGAACGAGTGGCCTAAAAAGGTTATTCATCTACTTCTAGTTGGAACTATCATCCTGTTCGGGATAATTCCTCTCGGATTTATCGGTTACTCAAAGTTTGGTCCGGCTTCTAAGCAGGAAGCATCTGTGGAAAGTGTTGTCCCGGCAGCAAATACTACTATACCAGCAAATCCGAGTGGGCCGAATGGAACGGTTGATTCTCCGCTTTCTCAGTATCATGTGCCCGGGCTTCGAGAGAGTCCCTTGTTATGGGGCGCAGTAGCTGTTCTTGTTGCTTTTCTTGTTCTTGCGGCAGTAGCAAAACTTTCAAAAAGAAACTCAGAATGGATAGGTAAGTACGGAAAATGGATATTTAGAGGATGCGGCGCGATGATATTCTTTGGTATGCTCATGCAGCCCTATGTTGGGCTCATGGGCAGCGGTGTACTGATTCTGGTTATTGGCTTGTTTATCTATATCGGGGCCCGTAAGAACAGAATGGCGAAAGCTGTCGATGGTATGATAGGGCTTATATTGTTTTATATTATAGTGCTCCAGTTGTTTATTCCAATGGGTGAGCTCGTGACGAAGGTAAATCAACCGGGGCTCTATAAGCTCTATGAGGAACAGATTAAAAAGCCAGTCGAATCAGGAAAAGCTTGGGAGGATTTTAAAAGGTTGTTCAATGAACCTCAAAGTCAGGTGAGTAACGAGACTTTCGGAGTGCCAAGTCAGCCGGTAGTAAGACCTGAAACGGTAGAAAGACCTAAGCAGGTTGTTCAGCAGATTATTCCGAAAAGGATAGAGAGAATAAAAATCCGAAAGTTTCGGATTTCAGCAAGAAGAAGTTGGACCTACATAGCTGACTTAAAGGGTGAAGGAGAGTTAATCCGTATAACTGCCGAAGGTTCATGGGATGGCTCCGGAGGTCAAGCGCCTGAACCCGATCTTCTTTGCGGTGCTGAAGGCATAAGAGCTCCTGACTGGATAGATGATATGTACCGTTACCCTCTTGCTGAAAATAGAATGATTCACAATCTCATCGGTCGAATCGGAGGAAAGGTTTTCCACGTCGGAGAGAATTTTGAGCAGAGAAATTATTCCCAAGGAGGATTTTACTTGGGAATAAATGACTATATCGTTAGAGACAACGATGGGTCTCTCGATGTTACTATCGAAGTCGAGAGGTAAAATTAAAGAACAAGGCAGTTGGTTCAAAAACCAACTGCCTTTTACTTTTTATTGTTTTCCCATATACTGAAAATAGTAAATCTATAAGACAATGAAAACCGCTATTCTTATTCCAACTTACAACGAAAGAGAAAATATTGAGAGGTTAGTTAGAAAAATTCACACTCTAAATTTGGGAGCCGATATTATTATTGTTGATGACAATTCTCCTGACGGAACGGGTAAAATCGCCGAAAAGCTGACACTCTCTTTTCCTCAAGTAAAGGTCATTCATCGTCTGCAAAAATCAGGTCTGGGCACAGCTTATAAAGAAGCTTTCCATAAATTTTTAAAATCTTACGATATATTTATTGAAATGGACGGAGATTTTTCTCACCCTCCAGAAGTACTGCCTATTTTTCTAAAAGAAATAAAAGAAAATGATATGGTTATCGGCTCACGATATGTAAGGGGCGGTGAAATTAAAAATTGGTCGCTTCCTCGTCGATTTATAAGCAGAGCTGGTTGTCTTTATGCCAAGGCGGTCACTGGTATTAAGATTGCTGATTTAACTACCGGTTATGTTTGCTATCGCCGTGAAGCCCTTAAAAAAATTGATCTGGATAAAATTGGCTCCAATGGTTATGCTTTTCAGATAGAAATGAAAACTAGACTGGCCCAAATGGGTCTTAGAATAAAAGAAATTCCTATTATATTCACCGAAAGAAAGAGGGGGGAATCGAAATTTTCATGGAGAATTATCTGGGAGGCAATCTGGAAATGCTGGGTGTTACGCTTTCTAAAGTAAAATGATGAATAAATGGATAAAAGATTTCTTTAAAGTTGAAATTCAAAAGCAGGAGTGGAAATTGGTGCTGCTCTGTTGGATAGGCATTGGCTTGGCTATATTAATACCTTTTTTGTATGGATACCTAAGGACTCCTCCCGGCTCAACCTTTACTGCCGTTCATTCCCTCAATACAGCAGATACTTTTGTCTATTACTCAAATATCCAGCAGGCAAAAGAGGGTCAAATTCTGCTTAAAAATCTCTATACCTCTGAAGCCCATCAGGGGCTCGTTCGTCCTCTCTGGTTTTCTCTTGGCTTTTTTGTCAAAATTTTTAACTTATCTTCTGTAGTAATTTTCCAGATTGCAAAGTTCGTCCTGGCTGGGGCTTTTTTATTTTTTGCTTATATTTTTATTTCTTATTTCTTTAAAAATAAAATTAAAAGAAAATTAGGATTAATCATACTTGCTTTTTCCGGCGGTTTAGGATACTTACTGCCCTTTTCTCTTTCTCGAAAATTTTTGCCAATAGATTTATGGATTCCAGAATCAATTACTTTTCAGAGCATCTATCAATCTCCCCATTTTATTCTTTCCATGCTTAGTATTATGTTAATATTCTTCCTAATGTCTTTGTATTTTAAGTATGATAAGATTAAATATGGAATATTTGCCGGGTTTCTAGCTCTAAACCTGGGCTTTTTTCATCCTTTTGATGTAGTAATAATTACTGCAGTTTTAGTCGGCTTCTTAATAGCCCTACTTTTTTTGAAAGAAAAAAAGATTTTTTCTTACATAAAGAAATGTTTGTTTCTTGGAATGTTTTTTATACCCTCAATCCTCTATTATTCTTTTCTTTTGAAATCCGAGGAATTTAAAAGTTTTTTCAATCAGAATTTACTTCCTTCTCCAACTCTCGTGGCTTGGATTCTTGGTTTTGGTTTAGTTTTTGTTCTGGCAGTAGTAGGTTTTTTCTATTTAGCCCATAGTGATAAATTTGGTCAGCAAAAATATCTATTTCTTGTGATTTGGGCTGTGGTTCCTTTTATTCTTATTTATCTTCCTTTTACTTTCCAACGACGGCTTAGCGCCGGCCTGCATATTCCTCTAGCTATCTTAGCCGCTGAAGGATTGTATTTTTGTTGGCAATCCATAAAGCAGAAAGTTAGATTTGTTGTTTTAGCTTTTCTCTCCTGGATTTTACTCTTTGGTCTTTTTAGTTCTACTTTAGGGGTTATTATTCAAGATTTTGATTTGTACCACAATTGGGCTCTCTATCAAGAGAAATTTCAGATACCGATTTATCTTTCCCAAGATTTTAAAGAAGGAACTAGTTGGCTGAAAGAAAACGCAAAAGATAATCTGGCCGTTTTAACTGCTTCCGAAAATTGGTGGATACCCGCTTTTTCAACAAAACAAGTTTTTCTGGGGCACGGCATTCAAACAGCCAACTTTCAAGAAAAAAAGGAAGAAACTCATTCATTTTTTAAAGATAATAATAACGATACCCAAAAGTGGAATTTTCTAAACAAAGCCAATATCGGTTATATTTTCTTCGAATTGAGAGAAGAAAAGAAATATGATTTTAATCCTGAAGATAAAAATTATCTAAAAAAAGTTTACAAGAATAATCAAATAGAGATTTATAGAGTAAAGGGCTTTGTCCGTGAGAGCGAGCTGTAAGCGAAGCTCAAACGGTTACAAAACATGCGAAGTAAATTTTTGGACAAAGTAGTTACTTCCGAATTTAAAAGTAAAAAGCTGGTCAAGACTATTATTTTGATTTTAGGGCTTGCTTTGGGCTTTTTCTTTACTTTCAAAAGTCCGACTGACCCGGATTTGGGCTGGCACTTGAGAACCGGCCAGCTTATTTTGGAAAAACTCGCCATTCCAAAAATAGATTGGTATTCACATTCAATGCCTGGTTTTACCTGGATTGACCACGAATGGTTAAGCGAGATTCTGCTTTACAAAGGATACCAAATTTTTGGATTTTTGGGACTAGCCATTGCTTTTTCTTTAATAGCAATTTTTATTTTTTTCTTTCTCATTCCACGAGTCGCCGGTAAAAACATTGCCTTTGAGGTTAAGGTTTTGGCCGGCTCCCTTGCTGTAATAATTTCTACTTTCTTTTTAGGAATCCGTCCCCAAGTTTTTACTCTTTTGGGACTAACGCTGGTTCTTTTAGTTTTAACAAAACTACAAGTGAACCAAAATTCAAAAACTTTAATCTTGTTAC
>CAYRSW010000025.1:0-9388 GCA_964427335.1 uncultured Candidatus Saccharibacteria bacterium | reverse complement strand
TCCCAAAAGGGACACGATTTTAAGTCGTGCGTGTAAACCTATTCCACCACCGCGGCAGGCCCGCCTTCACTTCGTTTCGGCGGATGCTCAATTTTTATACTAAATCAAAATTTAGATAAAATTGGCAAGGCGTGGGCGGGATTCGAACCCGCGTATAATGGTTTTGCAGACCATTGCCTTTCCTCTTGGCTACCACGCCATTTGCTCCAAACTTTTGTTGAGCTATCGAGGATCCTCGCTGTTTCCAAAATTTACAATTTTGCGAAACAGCGGGACAGACCATCGCTTCCGATTTTCTTCAAATTTTTAATTTGACTAGAAAATCGAGAATCCTCGATTCTGTTTCCAAATTGGAAATCTGGACAGAATCGGGACTAAGCCACTCGGCCACCGCGCCATAAATTTTTGGTAGTAGCCGGCACTAGAAGAAATCCTTTAATCTTTGTCTTAAATCTGGAGTAACCTTCTCTTTTAATTTAGGATGAAGTGCGTTATGGAGATTATCTTTCTCGCTACTTGCATTGCATATCTTTCTTAATTTTTCTCTCAAATTTTCTTTGAAACTTTCAATTCCATCAGAAATAATGTTTCCTTTTTCACTCAAAATTACTGGATCAAGCAGCAAATTATATACTTGGATTCCCGGATAAAATCCTTGTTCATCTTCAAAAAAAATATAGAATTTCAGCACATGCCCTCCCTCTACCTCTCTTGGTTCTTTATAGACCTTTCTTTCTTCACCTCTCAAGTTCCTGAGTATTTCAACATCCGCAGTGCTCTTAAAGTTTCTTCCAAAATTAGTCCTTCTGAAAATAAAATTATATCCTTTTAATCCTATTACTCTATCAAATGCAGTTTTATCCCAAAGATGTAAACCAACCTCATATTTTGGTGTATTCCAAACAATACTCACATTATTAATTCTTCCTACTTTAGCATGCTCAGCCAAAAGAGATTCATATTCTTGATCTATTCTTCTATATAATTCTTTGAAATCGGCTTGCGAAAAATCGAGAACAGCAACTATATCCAAATCTGATTCTTTAGTTACTGCATTGGAATTATAAGCTACAGAGCCTACAATCAAAATACCCAAAGCAAGATCACTAATTTTTTCATTAATCTCATCTGCTTTTTTCATTCTGATTGTATATTCATCCGTCATAATGCACTAAGATTTATCGATATTTATAAAGTTAATGTACCAGCAAGTCAGAAAACTTCTCAGATTCATTTTTGGTGGACCCAGCGAGATTCGAACTCGCGACCTCCTCGATGCCATCGAGGCGCGCTAGCCAACTGCGCCATGGGCCCGCGGATTTCTGGTGCCCCTGGCACGACTCGAACGCGCAACCTTTCCCTTAGGACGGGACCGCTCTATCCATTTGAGCTACAGGGGCTCCTTATTATTCTAACAAATCACCTTGATTTGTAAAGGTAAAAGGAGTAAGATAAAGAAGATTCGGGGCGTAGCTTAGTCCGGCTAAAGCGCCACGTTCGGGACGTGGAGATCGCCCGTTCAAATCGGGTCGCCCCGACCACGCTTAGCGTGGTCTAGGTCAGCTAAGCTGACCGACTTCTGTAATATGAAAAAAACTTACATTGCTTTGGACATTGAAACTACTTCTTTGGACCCTGAAAAAGGGAATGTTCTTGAAATTGGGGTAGTTCGTTTTAACGAGAAAAAAGTTTTGGAAGAATGGGAGAGTTTAGTTAATCCCGGAGAAAAAATTCCAACTATAGTAAAGGCTATTACTGGAATCACAGAAGAAAGTATTAAAAAAGCCCCAACTTTGGAGGAAGTAAAAGATAAATTTATTAAATTTGTTGACAGAGAACCAATCGTTGGCCACAATATTTACTTTGATCTTGATTTTCTTAAGGCAAAAGGCATTGATTTTCCTAATAAACGCTACGATACTTGGCGATTAGCCACTATTCTTCTGCCTAAGTTTCCTTCTCACTCGCTTGAGGCACTGGCTGATTATTTGAAAATCAAGCATCTGGAAAAACACAGGAGTTTAGCTGATGCAAAAGCAAGCGCCGAGCTCTTTTTGGTTTTACTTGGCGAAATCAAGAAGATAGACCCCAAAGTGTTAGCTGAAATTAAAGATTATTTGAAAAAGAGCAAATGGGACCTGGCAGAGATATTTCTATGACTAAACTTGATTTAAAAAAATTAGAAGACTATTTTTCCGAACATGGGGCAATATCCCGGCATTTTAAAGAATACGAGTTAAGACCGACTCAGATAGAAATTGCCAAAAAAGTAGCCCAAATTCTAGAGGAGGGAAAAGATTTAATTATAGAAGCACCGGCCGGTATTGGCAGGACTTTAGCCTATTTAATACCAGCTATTTTATTTACCAAGTCTTTTCGTGGTGAGCCCAGTCGAACCACTAAAAGCCAGGTTTTTATTTCTGCAGCCACCGACAGTCTTCTTAAACAACTACTTAAGAAAGATATCCCTCTAATAGAGAAAACCTTTCCTTTTTCCTTTAAAACCCTTTTACTGAAAAAGCCGCACCAATACCTTTGTAAATTTGCCTTTAATCAATTTAAAAAGAAGAAGTCTTTTACTGACGATGAGATTACCTTGCTTATCAAAATTCTTCTTTGGTTGCCCATTACCACCATTGGCCATGTTTCAGAATTAGCTTTAACTTTTGAGGAGAAAAATGTCTTGAGAACCCTTAGTGCTCCAAAAACCTGCCCGACAAATTGTTCTCAAAAAGAAGAGTGTTTTTACTTGAAGGCCCTTGAAAAAATAAAAAAATCTCATCTAGTTCTTCTTAATCACTCCGCACTTATCTATCATCTGAAGAAGCAAAAGATTATACCGTCTTGTCTTATTGTTGATCAGACTTACCATCTTGAGGAGTCATTAACAAAAGAATTAGGAGATTATTTTTCTCTAGAAGTCTTTGATGGAGAGATTTCTTTTTTAAAGTTAATCCTAAGTGATGAAAAGGGAACTTTTGAAAAACTCCAAAACAAGATTACTTTACTTTTTGGTTTAATAGGGATGTTTATTGAGCACTATGTTCCTCCGGAAGAACAAACCTCTTTTGTTTTAGATAAAGAAGCACGCAAATGGTCAGAATGGGGAAAGGTTGAAAAAGCTACAAAAAATCTCGTTCAGGATTTTAAGAGATTGATTAAAGGTATTCCAACCTTCAAAGATTTTGAGGATTTTATTTTGAAACCAGAGAGTAAAAAGATTTATGAGATTAGAATAGTTAATGAAAAAATATTCCTTGTATCTAGCCCTATTCACATTGGAAATGCTTTAAGTAAATTACTTTCTGAAATTAAAGGAGAGATTTTTCTTACACCGGTCTTAGAAAAGCATTTAAAGGAAAGACTAGGAATCGAAGATTGGCCGGAAGTTAGATTTGAGCCCGAATTTGCTTGGAAGAAGCAGGCGATGGTTCTTATTCCTAAGGATATAGTTGCTCCAGCTTCTTATGACTACACTACGGAACTTGCCCAAGTCATAGAAGATTTTACCAAAGCTTTGGGGGGCAAGACACTTGCTCTTTTTACTTCAGGGGCCCAGGTAGAAAATGTTTATAAAAAAATTACCCCAGCGCTCAAAGAAAAGGATATAGAGGTTTTAGCCCAAAGAATAAGCGGGAAAGAACAAAGGATTGTAGAAAAATTCAAAAAAAATCCCAGAAGTGTTATATTGGCAAGCTCTAACTTTTTTTGGGAAGAGATCGACATTCCTGGCAAAAAGCTTAGCGGCGTAATTATTACAAAACTTCCTTTTTCTTATCCCGGACCCCTTGAAAAGGCTCGACAAGAATCCTATGTTAATGGATTTGCTGAATTTACTGTTCCTCAAGCTTTATCAAAATTTAAACAAGGATTCTCAAGGTTAATTAGAACTAAAAAAGATAAAGGAGTGGTGCTGGTTTTAGACAATCGGATTATCAGTCAATCTTATGGTTTTGATTTTCTTAAAGCCTTTCCAGAGGTTACGCTTAAGTATTGTTTGAAGAAAGACATAGGGAGGGTGGTAAAAGAGTTTCAAGCTTCCGAAGTTATGGTATAATGAAAACATGGATAAAAAACTACTTAAGGAATTTAAGCAACAATTAAAAGAAAAAGGGGGAAGAGTTTTTAAACTTCTAAAAACTTTCGCTAAAAAAGATAAGAATCTTCAAGACGATTTTGATACTATTTTTCCTCAATTGGGTCGGGACATTGATGAAAATGCTGCTGAAGTAGATATTTATGACGCAACTTTACCGGTTGAATTCAGATTGGAAAAAGACCTTCAGGATATTAGAAAGGCACTAGAGAAAATTAGGACAAAGAAATACGGGATTTGTGAAGAGTGCGGCAAGCCCATCCCAATTGAACGCTTAAAAGCTTTCCCAGAAGCAAAGTTATGTCTTGATTGCAGTAAGAAGTTGTAAGTCGTAAGAAGCTAAGCTTCAACGAGACTGCAGTCATATTGAAGCTTAGCTTCAACGAACTATGCGGATCACGCGACGCCTATTCACTATAATCGGAGCCGGTACTGTCATAATTATCCTTGACCAATTAACCAAATGGTTTCTAAAATACTACCTCTCTCAAGGTAGCATTTTAAAATTTTGGCTCTTTAGATTAAGACTCTACCGAAATTCAGGAATTGCCCTGGGGATTCCTTTAAGCCCCCTAATCTTTTATCCGCTTTTTATTCTTTTAGTGACGGGGTTTTTAATTTATTTTAATAAAAAGACTTCTGGGGCACTCACAACATATTCATCTCTCGTTCTCGCGGCTGCTTTTAGTAATCTTATTGACCGGCTTCGATTTGGGTATGTTGTTGATTTTATTGAATTTTACCCGACCAGAGGACCGATATTCAATCTAGCTGATATTGTCATTGTAGTAGGTATTTTAATAATAGCTTGGAAAACTATCAAGAAGTATTAATTACTAATGTAAGTTAGTTTACTTTCTTAATTTAAGCGCTTCAATTCCTGGCAATTTGCTTCCAGCTAGGAATTCTAACATGGCGCCGCCGCCGGTGGAAACATGATCCATTTTTTCTAAGAAACCAAATTTATTTAAAGCAGCAATTGTATCCCCGCCGCCAACCAGACTGAATCCTGAGCTTTCGGCAATAGCTTGAGCTACCTTTCTAGTACCAGAAGAGAATTCTTCTAATTCAGCGACGCCTATTGGTCCATTCCAAATTATAGTTTTACTCTTTGAGATAATTTCAGCAAAATTTTTAGCTGTTTTAAGACCGATATCTAAAATTAAGTTTTTATTCGGAAGACTCCGCACCAGAGCAAGCTCGGTGCGGGGCAAGAAATCAATGGGTAAATAAATTTTTGACCAATCAAGGTCAATTTTTTTTAAATATTCCTCTGCTTCTTTATCAGTTTTTGACTCTCCGATTTCCTGACTCTTAACTTTCATGAATACATTAGCTACTACTCCTCCCAAGAGTATGGAATCAGCTAATCCAGATAGGTTTTTTATTACTTTTATTTTAGTTAATACTTTTGCCCCACCAATTATTACTACTAAGGGACGTTTTGGTTGGCTAATTATTTGAGTAAGGATTTTGACTTCTTGAGCCAGATGTAGACCTCCTACTGCTGGCAAAAATCGAGGAATACTAACTATTGAAGCGTGGGTCCGATGGGAGACGGCGAAGGCCTCATTGACAAAAATATCGCCAAGCTTTACTAGTTGCTTGGCGAAATTAAGATCATTTTCCTCTTCTTCTGGATGAAATCTTAGATTTTCTGAAAGTAAAATCTCACTGGCTTCAAGCCCGGCTACTGCTTTCTCAACAACTTTACCTACACAGTCAGGTGTTTTAAATATAGAAAGCTCAAGAAGTTCAGTTAGTTTGTCTTGCACCGGCCCAAGAGAGAGTGTTGCTATCCTTTTTCCTTTTGGTCGGCCCAAGTGAGCTAAAAGAATAATTTTAGCTTTGTGTTTAATTAGATATTTGATGGTCGGAAGGCACGCCCTAATCCTAAAATCATCAGCCACTTCACCTTTTTTATTAAGAGGGACATCAAAGTCGCATCTGACTAAAACGCGCTTATTTGCAACATCAATGTCTTTTATAGTTTTCATCGTTTATAGTTTACTCGCTACATATTCCGTCATCTTGACCAATCCGACACTGTATCCCCATTCATTATCATACCAAGCCACTACTTTAACTAAATTGCCCTCCTCTACTTTAGTCAGGGCCAAATCAACCACAGCCAGATGTGGATTTTTTATAAAATCAGTGGAAACTAAGGGCTCCCGTGTAACATCCAGAATTCCTTTTAGTTTTCCCCTTGCTTCTTTTTCAAAAGCGGCGTTTATTTCTTCAACAGTTACCTCTTTTTTAAGGTGAGCGACAAAATCAACTACAGAGACACAAACTACCGGTACTCTTAAAGCAAGGCCGTCTAATTTTCCTTTGAGTTCGGGGATAGTTTTAGTCACTGTGGTTGCCGCACCGGTGGTGGTTGGCACAACATTTATGGCGGCTGCGCGAGCTCTTCTTAAATCCTTATTTGGTCCATCAACTATTTTTTGGGTGCTGGTATAGGCATGAATAGTTGTCATTAATCCTTTGGCAATCCCAAAATTATCATTAAGAATCTTCACAATTGGAGCTAGGCAATTAGTGGTGCAGGAGGCATTAGAAATAACATCATCTGTCTGGGGGTCATATTTTTCTTCATTTACTCCCGTAATAAAAGTTTTTACTTCAGGGCTTTTAGAAGGAGCGCTGATAATAACTTTTTTTGCGCCGGCTTCTAAGTGCTTTTTTGCCCCCCCATATTCAGTAAAAAATCCAGTGCATTCTAACGCAATATCTACTTCCAAGGCTTTCCAAGGCAATTTCCCCGGTTCTTTTTCAGCTAAAACTTTATATTTCTTTCCACCGATCACTAAAGAATCTTTGGTGAAATTTACCTTCTTTCCGTAAATACCATAAACAGAATCATACTTAAGAAGATGGGCTAAGGTTTTGGTATCAGTAAGATCGTTTATAACGACTACTTCTAACTCCTTTGATTCAATTGCGTTTTTAAATGTTGCTCGGCCAATTCGACCAAAGCCATTGATAGCAATTTGCATATTCATGTAACATATAACATATAACATGTAACAACGGATTCTGGCTTCTTAAATTTACAAATTTCGCCAAATTACACATTTGTTTCATGTTCCATGTTCCATGTTGTGTGATTTGTTCTTATTATACCAATAATTGCTAATAGGGACAACAAATGGTAGAATAAAAGCATATGGGAGATAGAATAAAACAAGCCAGACAAATACGAGGCGCTTTTCAGCCTCGAGTTCCCAAGTCTCTTAAAGAAGAGCAGGAATTTGGCAGGGGCAAGATTGATATAATTATGTGCCCAGAGTGTGATTCGGTTTATTACGAAAAAAGTTGGCACCACCGGCTGGAAGACTATAAGCAGTTAAGCCAAGAAAAACGGATAAAATTTTTGCTTTGTCCCGCTTGCCAGATGATAAAAAATAAAACCTATGAAGGGAAGGTTTCTATAGCTAGCCCCGCTCAAGAGAATATTGAGAAAGAATTACTTAATCTAATAAAGAACGTTGGCCAGAGGGCGTTTAAAAGAGATCCTTTGGACAGGATTATTAAAATAAAAAAGACCAAGGGGAAAATTGAGGTCCTAACTACCGAAAATCAATTAGCCGTAAGTATTGCTAAACAAATAAAAAGAGCTTTTAAAGGAAAGCTTGATATAAAGTGGTCACATCAAGAAGATGTAGTGAGGATTGATTGGGAAAGGTAAAAACAGAGAAGTCCTGTGGGTATTTGAAAAGCGTTGACTTTTTAGTCAACGCTTTTTTAAATCTATTTTTCTACTACAATCCGTCCATTTTTTATGACGGTGTCAACCAAATTTATACCAAAGTTATCAATAAACATTTCGTATTCTGGGCAGTCAAAAATCACGATATCTGCCTTTTTGCCGACTTCTAAAGAACCGATTTCTTGAGCTTTATCAATAGCGTGAGCCGCATTAATAGTGGCGGCATTAATAATTTCTGCCGGAGTCATTCGATAAAGTCGAGCTGCCAATTCCATCACTGCTTGCATTGACTGGGTATTTGAACTACCCGGGTTGTAATCGGTGGCTAACGCCACCGGCAGCCCTTTGTCAATCATCTCTCTCACTGAAGCTGGAAAGAAGTTTTTTCTAACAATTTCCATCAGATGATAAGTCACTCCTGGGAGCAATACGCCAATAGTTCCGCTTTCTTGCATTTTTTTGGTTTCGCGAGGAGTGATATAGTCAAGATGGTCTGCTGACCTGGCGTGTAGCTCTGCAGCAAGTCCTGCTCCTCCCAAATATTCTGTTTGTTCGGCGTGGATTTTTAGCCCAAAACCCATAATTCTTTCCTCTTCATTTAAAGGCACCCATGCTGCTTCTTCTAGGATTTCTTTTGTTTCTTTTAAGGTAAAACCAAGTTTATCGCAGAAAACATCACAGAACTTGGCCAAATTTTTATCTTTGATTTCTCTGAGTAGGTCTTTGACTAGTTCTACATATTCTTTTCTTAGTCTTTTACGCTTTTTTCTTAGAGAAAAGAAGCTAAAGAGTTCTCTAAAAAAACCTTGTTTTTTTAGTTTGTATTCTTTGGGTATCGTATGGGCACCAAGAAAGGTGGAAACGATATCAATCGGATGTTTTTCATTTAATTCTTTATTCACTTCAAGAATTTTTATTTCGTTTTCCCTATCTAATCCATAACCACTTTTTGCCTCAATGGTTGTTGTCCCATAAGCCAACATTATATCCAAGTCTTTTAATCCTTTTTTAATGAGCTCTTCTTTGGAAGCTTTTCGTGTCATCTCTACTGTGTAAAGAATTCCAGCGTCAATTCCTTTTTGGGCTATTTCTTCGTAGGTTGCTCCACCAATCTTTTCTCTGTATTCCTCGTGGCGCGAACCGGCAAAAACCAGATGCGTATGTGGGTCAACCAGTCCGGGCATAACCACTTTGCCAGTGGCGTCAATTACTTTTTCAGCCTGAAAGTCAGAAGGTGGAGAAACAGAGTGGATTTCTTTTGATGGTTCAATAAAGCGAACATGGGTTTTACTTGAGCCAATGGAGACAATTTTTCCATCCTTAATGGCTATTTGGCCATCTTTAATAATTTCCAGTTCTTTCATTTGCTTACCAGTCTTCGGCTTTTCAGAAGCACCTTTTATAGTAATCAACTGGCTTGCGTTTTTGATAAGAATATCTACTTTCATTTTACCTCCCTATTGAGGGATTTTAACCTTCTTTTCCCTAGCAATTTTTATCGCCTCTTCATATCCGGCGTCAATATGCCGAGCAATACCAATACCTGTATCGCAAGTTAATTCTCTTTCTAATCTTTT
>CAYRSW010000024.1:0-9558 GCA_964427335.1 uncultured Candidatus Saccharibacteria bacterium | reverse complement strand
GGTTAAGGTAGGAGATTTCTGTATTGATAAATATGAAGCCAGTGTTTGGACTGGCGAAGGTGGAACCGGAACGCAGATAGGGGGGAGTAGTGACAACTACGATGCAAATTGTGGCGGTGATGACACCGGCAATGCCTTTACTTGCTACGCCTCCTCAAAGAGCGGGGTTTTACCAGCGAGATACATTACTTGGTTTCAGGCAGCTCAAGCTTGTGCTAATTCTGGGAAACATCTCTGTACTAATGCCGAATGGCAGGCAGCGGCAGCCGGAACTCCGGATAGCACTACTTGTAATGTTAATTCTGATGGAACTCCAGCAAATACTGGAGCGCATACAGATTGTAAGTCCAGATGGGGTGCTTATGATATGGTTGGGAATCTTTGGGAATGGGTTGCTGATTGGTATGGCCGGGGAACAAATACTGGCACTAACAGCGCAACCTTCGGGTCCGACTATCAGTATTATACTAGTCCGACAACAAATCAGGGAAGTGGAGCTAATATGAACGCGGCTGCTATCCGCGGCGGGAGCTGGAGCGATACTTCCAACGCTGGCGTGTTTGCTCTCTTCCTGCGTAACGCGCCGTCGCACTCGGGCACCGGCATTGGGTTTCGCTGCGCCAAGTAGTTTTTACAACTTAACTCCTTATCTCCTTTACTCCTTTTCGTCGGCGTCAATTTTTTCCGAATAAACTAAGCTGAACGGGTTCTTTGGATTTTTCGTTTAGTTTTCTAATAAATTCTTTGATTTCTTCTTGATGCTTTGCTTTTAGGGCTTTACCAAAGATTCTCCTGCGAAGTCTGAAACTATCTGCGTGTTGAGCGTGAGCAACCCAAGAAGTAATAGATTCTCTTATTTGCTCTTCTTTTATCTTTCCTTGCCCCGTTAGACATCCTTGATGTCTAGATGGGGCTTGATTAAGTAATTTCTTGAATTTTAAAAGCTTTTTTCGGAATTTCTTTACGTTTTTAGTTCGAATTAGAATAAAATCTTTAAAAACTACATAACCTAAGAAATCTACTCCCAGTTTCGTTGGAAAAATGCTTATTTTCTTTGGATGGAGAGTGAGATAAAAATATTCGTAAAGAAAATGCTTGAGTTTAGAAATAAGTTGGTGAAGATAGAGCTTATTTGACCCAAAAATTAAAAAATCATCAACATAACGTAGATAATATCTCACTTTCAATTCTTGCTTTACGAATTGGTCAAGCTCATTGAGATAAAGATTAGCAAAAAGTTGACTAGTTAAATTGCCAACTGGAATGCCTCGCGGCTTCTTGATGTTATAGTAAGAATGGGGAGGAAAAAGATGGTCGTATTCCTTTCCGGTTTCGTAAGAACTAATTATCCCTTTAAGAAGCCATATTGTATCTTTATCTTTTATAGTTCGGCTAAGTAGTAAAGGAAGTTTTTGGTGATTTATGGAAGGAAAATACTTAGAGATATCACATTTGAGAGCATATTGAGTTTCTTTCTTTTTTAAGAGAAGTTGGAGTCTCTTTACTCCTCTATGGGTTCCTTTCCCTTTTCGGCAAGCAAAAGAACTGTAAATAAATCTTTTGTCAAAAATCGGCTCAATTATATTATAGAAAGCATGATGGACAACTCTATCTACAAAAGGAGCCGCTGCGATAATTCTTTCTTTGGGGTCAAAGATTTTAAAAAACCTATATTCTCCCGGACGGTAAGTTTTTTCTTTTAAGGCTTTGTGAAGCTTTAAAATATTTATTCCTAAATCTTCCTCAAATAGAAGTACGTAGCTTCTAAAACGCTTCCCTCTGGCCGCTTGATAAAATGCCCTTAGAAGATTTTCAGAGTCAATGATTTTGGGAAATAAATTTTTATAGGTTTTGCTCATTATTTATATTATACCAGATTTTTAAAGGGAAGCAGACGGCGCACCGGCGGCTGCTATCCGCGGCGGGAACTGGAACAATACTTCCAACGCTGGCGTGTTTGCTCTCAACCTGAATAACGCGCCATCGAACTCGAACAACAACATTGGGTTTCGCTGCGCCAAGTAGCTTTTCCTCAGTTCATCCTGTTAGAGAAAAGTTCTCTAACAGGGCAAGACCGAGGCTGGCCAGAGTCTGCTAGTCACTAGATTTTCTAGGACTTGCCCCGTTAGATAATTTTCTATCTAATGGAGATTTCAGAGCGTGCCACAAAAACTACATCAGAAGTCTGCTTTGCCTGGCTATTATTAAAAGAAAAAATAGCCGAACATAAAAATTTCTTGGGCTCGAATGAGTAATCTTTTTGAGAGGAAAATTCGGGCCCAAGATATGCCAATGATGTCTAATGTAATGAATGAAAACAAAATAAAACATCTTGCGGTAAGAAAGAAATACCAAGATTTTTTAGAATGGGTTTTTCAAAAAATTAGTAGATTTCCCAAAACTCAAAAGTTTATTTTAGGAGAAGAAATTGGAAAACTTGCTCTTAAAATATTAGAAGATCTGATTGTTATTCAATTTAGTCCTCAAAGTAAGAGGGAAAAGTTATTAAAAAAAATAAATCTAAAATTGGAAATCTTTCGATCACTGATAAAATTAGCCTATCAAATGGGCTTTATGGGGAAGAAGGGATTTTTATACCAAGAAGCCAAAGTTAATGAAATTGGACGAATGGTTTATGGTTTAGTTTTCCCGAAATCAAAGTCCAGGGAGAGACGGAGTAGCGACCTTGGAGTAGCGGACTTTAGTCCGCGATAAAAATAAACTAAACCTATTAAAGGTTGATAATGTCTAAATTTTTCAAAAATAAAAAAATTGATATTCTCGCAATTTGCATCTGTTTTGCTATTGTTTTTGCTTTTTATATTTTTTATTCCGGTCGGGTTAAAACTGGTTCGGGAACGGTTGAGTTTACTGCCGATGTAATTTTAGATATGAGCGGTTTGGGTGAAACGGCTTATGTTGCTTCTAATTCAAAATGCGACCATTTGACTATTTCAGCAACCGATTTGAATGTAAGCGGAATTTGGGACGGGATTGCCTTTCTTTTAAAAGCTCCCTGTCATAAAATTTTGCAATTAACTCCTTCCGGCGGCACCGCTGATTTAACTTTTAGTAGTAATAATGTTTCTTCTGGCTATATTAGTCAGTGGATTCAAAATAGTTCGGTTTCGGTTCAGGTAACAACTACGGTTTGGGCGAATGCTAATGCTAACTATACGGTTAAAGTAGATGGCACAGAAATTACTGGAAGCCCGTTTGATTCAGGAGATTCAGGTGAAGTAAGTTTTACCAGAGAAGGCCAAGGAATTTCAGAAGAATTTAAATTAATACCTCCGAACATTTGTCCGAGCTGCCAAAAGTACTGGGCTCCTCTTTCTTGTGATTATAAAATAATTACCGAATGCTACACGGGCGGGGATACTAATGATAGTGATGCTAATGTTTATCCAACACCAACGGTTGAGTTTACTGCCAATGTAATTTTAGATTTGAGCGATTTGAATGAAACGATTTATATTGGTTCTGGTGCAAAATGTGATTCTTTGACTATTTTAGGAACTGATTTTGATGTAAGCGGAATTTGGGACGGGACCACGTTTCTTTTAGAAACCTCTTCTCACAAAGTTTTGGAGTTAATTCCTTCCGGCGGAAAAGCTGATTTAAGTTTTAGTAGTAATTATGTTTCTTCTGGTGGCTACGTTAGTCAATGGACTGAAACTAGTTCAGTTTCGGTAGCAACTACAGAAACTACAGTAGGAACGCAGGATGCCAACACTGACTATACGGTTAAAGTAGACGGCGCGGAAATCAGTGGAAGCCCGTTTAATTCAGGAAGTTCAGCAGAAGTAAATTTTACCAGAGCCAGCCAAGGAATTGAAGTATTTACCATTAGTCCTAAATAGTTCCAAATATGTTCAAGACTCGCTATGTCATAATCATTAGTGTGATTGCCTGCATAGTCATAGGAAGTATTTTTTGGTATATCTCTTTCAAGGAGCGTAGAGAAATTGCCGAGCTTAGAGAAAAGAGAGAGATTTCTAAAGAAGGAAAGTATACTAAAAAGGAGGAAGGATACCTACCTCTTCCCATAGAGGAAGAGTTACCTTATCCAAAATATCCCTGGATTGGAGAATATCCGTTTCGGGTTAGCTCTCAAAAAGGGATTTATCCGAAGTTTAAATCCGGCAAGTTTTCCAAAAGACCAATGGATTTTATTGTTGGTATTGATAAACAAATAAGTACTTCAATAAAAGTAAGTGACCCAGATGGAGTATCTAAGGTAAGATTAGTTGTGATTGGGTATAAAGATGATTTAAAAAAAGAGATTGAGCTTAAGCTTAGTGACGGAGATGCAAAATTGGGAACCTGGTCAGGAACCGTGACTATTCCTGAAACTTGGCAAAGGATTTTCTGGACAAATTTCTATGCTGAAAATAAAGCAGGTAAAGTTGAAAGTTTACACTTAGATTGGCGGCCCGGAGCAACCTGTTCTTTTGCTAAAGGACATTTAACCAACTTTGGTTTTGGAGGTTGTAATGTTGCCCAGGATGAAGCAACTGGTTCTGAAACCGGCGCTCTTACTATTGCTGGAGATGTAAATTTAACCGGGACTGAAGGTCACCCAGCTTTTTTGATTTTTGGTACAAAAGTAACTTTTTCTGGAGGAAGGATTATTTTTTCAGCCCTTCAAGGTGGAAAAGCGACGGCTATTTTGATTAAAGCCGGAAGAAAAGATAGTTTCTTTAATTGGACAGCCCATATTTATGTTAAAGATGCGGACGGGGATAATTATTGGGATAATACAATAACTAGTGGAAAACATCCCGGTTGTACATATCAAAGTGCTGGAGAGGATTTATACGATAGTTGCCCAGATGGCTGTGATGGTAATGGAGTTTGTCAGTAGCACCAGCCATTTTATTTATCAAGAGATATTAGTGCTCGGTCGCTCCGCTGCCACGATTGTTGTGTGCCCGGTAGTGAAAATTTGACTGGGTTTTTCTTCCGAAAAACCAAAGTTTTTTGGTCAAATTTCTACTACCGGGTGTATAAGAAGGATTAGGGGGTTTGATTAGGTTGGAGGAGATTAGGTGTTGGGTGGTTAGGTTGTTGGGTGTTGACGGTGTAGTAATTTTCTGCTATCTTTAGTTTATGGCTGAACTGCAACTTAATGCTAAAATTCGTACAGTACTAGGTAAAAAAGTAAAGACCCTTCGTAAAAAGGGGATTCTTCCTGCATGTTTGTATGGCTACAAGGTAGAGCCACTCTCTTTGGAAATAGATAAAAGTGATTTTGAAAAAGTGTATAAACAGGCGGGAGAAAGCACAATAATAGAATTAAAGATTGGGGATAAAAATTCCAAAGCGCGTCCAAGACCAGTGTTGATTCACGACCTTACTAAAGATCCCGTAACCGACAAATTTCTTCATGTGGATTTTTACCAAGTAAAACTGGACAAACCAATTGTTGCCGAGGTGCCGTTAGTCTTTGAAGGAGAGGCGCCGGCAGTAAAAGAAAAAGAGGGGGTTTTAGTTAAGAACATAACTTCTGTTGAGGTAGAATCTTTACCTTTAGATCTTCCTCATGATATTAAAGTGGATTTATCAGGGCTTGAGGCCTTTGAAGATAAAATTCTTATCAAAGATTTAGTTATTTCAGAAAAGGTTAAAATCAAGGCCCCCGAAGAAGAAGTAGTGGCTTTAGTTATGCCGCCAAGAACTAAGGAAGAATTAGAAGCCATAGAAGAAAAACCAGAAGAAAAGGTGGAAGAGGTTGAGAAAGTAGAAGAGGAAGAAAAGGTTGAAGAAGAGAAGGTTAAGGAGGAAAAGGAGGAGAAGGAATAGATATTGGAAGTAATTTGGAGTAGCGAAGTTTACTTCGCGATTCCGCAAAAATTAACAATACTTTATCCGAGCTAGGTAATTTCACTAGCTCGGATTTTTGTTTTAATAAAAAATGGCTTCTTGAAAAGCCATAAAATCTAAGAAATCCGAATTTTCTAAAAACTTCAAACCTTTAATTTTATTCCAACCTTATCAGCAATTTGATAGAGCCATTTTTCTAAACGGTCGACCTTTAAAGTTAGTGCCGTCATTTCCTGATAGTACCGCTCTCCTAGTTTCATGTAGGCGTCTACAGATTCAATAAGCTTATTGACATCTTTTTTGTCAGCTTTTTTTTCTAATTTCTCGTTGATTTCTGTAAACTTTTTATCTAAGTATTTAATTAATTCGCTAAAATCTTTGTTCATACATTTCCATTATATTCTGGGTGAAACTAGAAGTCAAGTGGATAAATAGATTATGTATGTATCCAACTAATTATCCCTAGAGGTATAATACCTTTTTCTCTTTTTGAACAATTTTTCCAGAAACTTAGTCTTCTTGCGTTATATCAAAAACAAAACCATCGACGGGTTTTTATTAGTGGTTCTCTCGCAAAAATTTGCGACCTATTTGACTATCGCTCAGGGTCGTCTTGAGTAGTGCCGAAAGGCGACCGCAAAATTTTACGGGATTTTGTCAAAAACCCTTGACAAATATTTTTAGATATGTTATACTACTGTCATACAGAATAAGGATGAAATTGCAAAAACACCCCAAAACCCTTGACAAGATTTAAAGAGTATGATATAATATAAGTGGTTGAAAATTCCAAAATACTCTAACTCTTGGTTTAGTAAGAATTTTGAGAATCCGCCAAAAAGAGCGAAGCGATTGAAGGCGGATTGCCCGCCTACGCTTCCACCTCCGCTCCCGCCTTTGCTAAAGCTTCGGCGGACACTCAATTTTCTCACAAAATCAAAGATTTTGAGAAAATTGGTGGAGAGAGAACTTTGAAAAGATATAACATAAATTAATTTGAGGAGAGAGCAAATTAATCACGACGTCGTGACTAATTGTCGGATTAGTCACAATATTATTTTATAAGAAAATAAGCGACTCTCTCTAGAGTCGCTTATTTTCATGAAGACAATGAGGTAAAGACGACTTACCCTCTCCACTAAGATTCTCTTAGTGGAGAGAAGTATGGGAGTCTCGAAAGAGTTTCCGTCCTCCTAAAGGAAACTCGAGCCATGTGCGGTAGAGACTCTCATACTTCTCTCCAGTAGTTTATGGTGAGTTTATCGAATCCATATCCAGAAAGATGGAGGAGAGAGAACTTACTGAATCTGCGGCATAGCCCTCATTTGGTAGGTTTTTACAAAAAGATTTTAAAAAGAAAGATCGGGAAAAAGTAATATATTTTGCCCGTTTAAACTTTCTTTATAAACTCTTCTTCATCTTTCTGGATACAAATAAATGGCAGTGCCGGCCGCTTCGGCGGAAAGGGTGCGTTGGTCCCGATGAGGGGCCCGATCCCGATAAGGGGGAGGAAGGGAGGATCTTCCCACTGCCACCATAGTTCTTTTTAAGGAGTTTGACTATGCTTGAGAAATTAGGATTTTTCTTGGCGTTGGCAGGTGGCAACTTCTATATTACAGGTCATCTCGTTTGGGGGACCGGTACTTTGGTGGTTGCCGGGTTGTTCTTACGAGATTCGGGCATCCCCGGATCTCTCTGGGCAAAAGCAATTGGAGATTTTAGAAGGAGGTTGCAATGGAAAAGATTATTTTAGGAGCAGATTTAAGAATTGAAGCGGATAAGATGACTACATGGGGAGTGGCAGAAGCGAGTTTTGCCGCTGGGATGAGTTTAGAACAGTTACAGAGATTTTTTGAGAATATGGGCTTCAAGGTGACTGAGGAGCAATGGGAGGAAATCAGGCGGTATCGGAGATCATTAAGAAACGGCAAACCAAAATGCATGAGTAACTAAGGGAGAGGTTCTTGAGAAAAACTCTTTCGAACCTCTTCCTTACCAAAATTTGAATCAGTAATTTGTCTTTTTAAAAATAAACCAATAAATTAATAAATGAATAAACCAACAAAAAAGATAGCTTACTGCTTCAAAGCAGAATTTGAAAATTTATAGGAGGAAAATGTGGCTAAGGTTCTCAAAGGTTTAAAGGCCGAAGAATGGATGATAGCTATCTTGAGGTATGCTAATGTCGAAGTGCAGAAAGCAAGTAAAATAGAGGATAGAAAATACAAGGTAGACTTTTGGGTAAAACTTACTTGGCCAAGCATAAAGATAAGACGTAATTGGTGGGTAGGTATTCAGTTGTCGGTGAACTATTATGATTTCTTTAGGGAAGGTGAGAGAGAGAGTGCTTTATGGTACGGAACGATTCCTTTCTTCGTGAATTTTAAAGATTTGGATATTGCTTTTAACTGTGGATACCAGCAGATGAGAGGCAAAATTGTAAGAGACTTTATCTCGAAGGTGGAAGAAACATTAGGGAGATTTCCCTACCTTGCTTTGCGGAAGCCCATAGCAGAGTATCTTCGCAAGGGTTTTATTAGTTATCGACAAAGGGAGAAATAAAATGACTTTAAAAGATGGAATGATTACGGTGTTCAGGGTGTTTCGTGATGAGTCTTCAAGGCAATTAGGTTTTGAGATTACGCCACGGTGGAAGGAGAAAATGGAAAACGATTTTATCAAGAAATCGGCAGATGTTCTAAATCTTGCGGAGAAAGTATTCGCTAAGGAATTTCCGGAGTTGGCGCAACTGGAAGAAAAAGAAACCATCACAAAGCAGCTTTTGAAAGAGTATATGGTAGAAATTATTATGGATACCCTTTCAAAAGAAGATCCTAAATCAGTTTCAATAGAAGAAGCGATAATTTTTAAGTTAGCCGTTTTTCAGAGTTTGAGGTTCTTTCAGAAAATAGCAGGGGATTTACAGAACAGGAAAGGGCCACTTGACGAATACCTGACATTCACTACGCTTAATTAGCAGGAAGAGGTTTCTTGAGAAAGAAACTCTCGGGCCTCTTCCTGCAACAATTTTTTAGCCCACCCAAGACTGACTTTGAGTTTAAGCGAAAGATTGGCGGTTTATCAGTAGTCTTTCGTTTGGACTTTAAAAGAATGTTAAATAAGGGGGTGTCCGTTAATCGGCTAAACGGCTGGACTCCAAATCCAGTCCTGTAGGTTCAAATCCTACCACCCCTGCCAAGAAGTTTGAAAATTAAATAAAAATTTCGGAGGAGAAAAGAGATGAATGCTAAAGAAGGGACGGTTTATTTTTTTGAGACAAGTGTAAGAGCAATTTTGATTTGGTTAGGAGTCAAGAATTCGGACGCATTGGTTAAAGAAGCAGTTGAAAAGTTTACAGAAGCTAACAAAGAGATGTTGGATAAGTTAGAGTCTTTAGAGCTAACTCAAGAAGGAGCTGAACTGCTGGAAGAGGAAAGGGTGAGGTTTCTTGCTGGACTTTCTTCCGTTGGCGATGCTGCGGTTCGTATTACCATGCAGAAACTCAAACCCATCATGCAGGAATTTGAGAAAGTTGCTCTGCTCCAAAAGGAATCTCAGAAAATCAACAGTGAGATTTTTAGTGACCAAAAAGGGAAAGTATAAATCAAGGAAGAGGTTCTTGAGAAAAACTCTTTTGAACCTCTTCCTGCCAGATTTTGAATCAGGGCGTAGCTCAACTTGGTAGAGCACTGGCCTTGGGCGCCAGAGGTTGCTCGTTCGAATCGAGTCGCC
>CAYRSW010000023.1:0-10647 GCA_964427335.1 uncultured Candidatus Saccharibacteria bacterium | reverse complement strand
TTTCTACACCCGGTAGTAGAAATTTGCCTGAAAAATCCTCGGAAAGCCCTTGACTAAGCCCTGTTGAAGCTAAGCTTCAACAGGGCTTAGTTATCACTAAAAATCCAAATAAAAAAGCCCTCCGTCATCGTTGTGAGGGCTTTTGCTTTTTTTGGACTAAAGGGCTAAAATGAAAAGGTATGAAAAAAGTGATTATCCTTCTAGCCTTTCTTGTGTTGGGAATTATTCTTTTTGCCGTAGCTATAGAAAAGATTGGGGTAGAAAATCTTCTGGCTATTCTTTTAGCGCTGGCTTGGTGGAAAATTTTGGCTATTGTAGGAATAACACTGCTTGTTATTTTTGTTTCCATTCTTAGGTGGAAGATTATTATCAGAGGGCTAGGAATGGAAATAGCTTGGAAAAAAGTAATCAGTGCCTGGATAGTCGGAGCAACTTTTAGCTATCTTACCCCGGTGGTTTTTTTCGGAGGGGAACCCTTAAGAGCCTATTTTCTCAAGAACAATAGTGAGATTTCTTGGAGTAAAAATGTTGCCTCGATAGTTTCTGATAAGGCGTTGGAACTAATGACTAACTTGGTAATTATGATTTTAGGAGTAAGCATTCTTTTTTCTCAAGTTCAGCTGCCCTTTGAGATAAAATTAATCACCACCTTAATTATTGCCGGCCTCTTAGGAGTAGGATGTTTTTTTCTTTATAAGACCTTTAAGAAAAAAGGGTTTTTCTCTTCGCTTTTTAAATCTCTTGGTATAGATGGATTTAAAAAAATTAAAAAAATAAAAGGAGGAATTGAGGAGACCGAGGACGAGATTTATTATTTTTTTAAGAATTGCAAAAAAGCATTAACAGCTTAAGTGGTTTTGTCTTTATTAAAAGGAGTTTTAATGATTGCTCGCTATTGGGTGATTATTTTATGTTTGGGAGGAATTGTTGGGTTTAAAGAAACTTTAGCTATTGTCGGAGTCACATTTCTCATCTATTTCTTGCCCATTCCCGGTGCCTTGGGAATTCATGAGGTAAGCCAGGCATTTATATTTGAGTTGTTTGGCTTAGGAGTAAGTTTAGGAATTGCCTCTAGTGTTACTTTAAGATGCACGGAGCTTTTAATGGCTCTAGTAGGAATTATTATGCTTGTTGTCTTTGGGTGGGGGATATTGCGAAGCAAATTAGCAAAAACAACAAATAAAATTTCGTCCAAGTTTAAGGGCTTGGTCCACGAAGACGAGCCATAGGCGAAGTTTGAGTGGTAACCAAACCTTTACCGAGCACATAAAGTGTTATGTGCTTGGTGCTCAATTTCCTAACAGCTCAGCGGCGTCCTTCGGACTTGCTTCGCTGAGAAAATTGGCATGAGAAATCTCGAAATAGCCAAAATCCTATATGAGATTGCCGACTTTCTTGAAATGGAGGGGGTGGCTTTTAAGCCCTATGCTTACCAGAAGGCAGGACTAGCTTTGGAAACCTTGGAAGAGGATGTTGAGGAGATTTTCAAAATTGGTGGAGTGAAAGCAGTTGAGAAGATCCCTGGGGTGGGCATTAGCATTGCGGCAAAGATTATAGAATATTTAAAAACCGGCAAAATAAAATATTACCAAGATTACAAGAAAAAATATCCGGTAGATATGAAGGAATTAACTTCGGTTGAGGGCTTGGGGCCGAAGATGGTTAAAGACTTGTATAAACGTTTAAAGATTAAAAATTTAAAAGATTTAGAAAAAGCCGCTCAAGCTGGTAAGATTAGAAATCTGCCAAATTTTGGTCAAAAAACAGAAAAAAATATTTTAGAGGGTATTGAGTTTCTAAAAAGAAGTAAAGGTAGATTTCTTTTAGGAGAAATTTTACCGCAAGTACGCGAGATTGAAGAGAATCTAAAGAGCTTAAAAGAAGTTGAAGAGATTAGTGTTTGCGGCTCGGTGCGTCGGATGAAAGAGACAGTCGGTGATGTTGATTTTTTAGCTTGCCCCGCCTCCGCGGCCGGAGGCGGGGTGAAAAGAATAATGGATTTTTTCTGCACGTTGCCGTCAATAGAAAAAATTTGGGGCAAGGGCTCAACAAAATCTTCTGTTCGATTGAAAGAAGGACTTGATATAGATTTAAGAGTTGTACCAAGAAAATCTTACGGAAGTGCTTTGCAGTATTTTACCGGGAGCAAAGAGCACAACATCCAAACGAGGATTATTGCTATGGATAAGGGGTTAAAGCTTAATGAATACGGAGTTTTTAAAGAAAAAAAACAAATCGCCGGGAAAACTGAAGAGGAGGTTTACAAAATTTTAGGAATGGTCTGTCCTGCGCCAGAACTAAGGGAAAACCGAGGAGAAATCGAAAAAGCTTTGGAGGGGAAATTACCAAAGCTAGTTGACTTAAAAGACATCAAGGGCGATTTACATACTCACTCGAAATGGGATGGAGGAAAGAATTCTATCCAAGAAATGGCAGAAGCGGCTATGGCTCAAGGTTATAAATATATTGGTATTTCTGACCACACTAAATTTTTAAAAATAGAACACGGCTTAGACGAGAAGCAATTGGCCCAGCAGCGCAAAGAAATCGATAAGTTAAATACCCGCCTCCGCCAAGGCTTCGGCGGGCAAGCAAAATTCAGGATATTGCAGGGGGCCGAAACGAACATCTTAAATGATGGTTCGATTGATATAAAAGATGAAGCTTTGAAAAAGTTGGATTACGCTATTGCTGGAGTTCATTCAAGCTTTAAAATGCCCAAGGACAAAATGACAGAAAGAATCATTAGAGCAATGAAGAATCCTCATATTAAAATCATCTCTCATCCGACCGGTAGAATTTTAAAAAGAAGAGACGAATACCAAATTGATATTGATAAAATTTTAAGAGCAGCAAAAGTTACCAAAACAATTCTAGAGATAAACGCCTATCCTGAAAGATTAGATTTAAATGATATAAATACAAAAAGAGCAGTTGAGCTTGGAATAAAATTGGTGATTAACACCGACTCCCACCACAAAGACCAGTTAAGATTCATGGAATACGGCGTAGCTCAAGCCCGCCGCGGCTGGGCAGAAAAGAAAGATATTATAAACACAAATCCTCTGAAACAACTTTTAAAATTCTTTAAGAAGTAAAAAAACAGGACTTCACTTTAAAGAAGTCCTGTGGCTTGTTTGAGCTCCATTATTTTTGTTTTAAGGGGACAGTTATCAAAATTATTGATACAATCTTTGCAACGCCATACAAGATTTTCATTTGCTTGTTCTTGAAGTTTATTAATCATTGAGGAATCGTAGTTATGACGAGCCAAAATCTCTAAACCTTTCTTATCCGCCATCATTTCTATAAAAAGACAATCAAAGGGAAAGGAAGAAAGGCGACAATCTGTCTTTTTAATTATCCTGGTTACTAAGGTTCCAGTTTCTAAATGACCAAGTTCATGCGCAAGACAGAGTATCTGTAGTACCGAATCCCCTGGGAAAATATTACTATCTTTGTCAACGGGAACTACAATTACTTTCTGAGGAAAATATATTATCATCCAAATTAGCACCACAAAGACTTTTGCAATCACCGATATCGGCGCCCTTCTAATAAGCGCACTGCTCCATAAAGAATCCATTAATCCCCACTTACTTCCTCTCTGGAACTCAAATTTAAGCTTTTTCTCACAAGCCTCTTGAATAAGAGTTCGTAAGTGACTATATTTTTTCTGCTTTATAATTTTTAAACATCTACTCATATGCAGCCTGGTACCTATTCGAACGATCAAAAAAATTACTACTAAGAAAACAAAAACTTCTGCCATTTGTCACTCCTTTAATTAAAAATCTTAATTTTAAAGAACAAATTTTCTTTTCTCAACACTTCATATTAGCATATTTTTAATAAAAAGTCAATAATTTTCGGATTTTTGTTAACTGTTGACTGACTAGTTAGCATATGTTAACATTGTAATGTAAGTTGATAACGGAAAAAAATACTTGTGGTGAGTTATATCGAACCATGGCAAAAAAAGATAAAAAATTTTTATCAACAGCAGAATTAGCAGAGATACTTGGCATTAGCCGAGTGGCTGTTTTTAAAAAAATCAAGAAAGGAGAAATTAAAGCCACGAAAGTTGGTCGAAATTTTATTATTGATAAAAAGGATCTAGGAGGAATTCTAGGCAAAACTTTAACCAAAAAAGAAAAATCGGAAATCGAAAAGGCGGTAAAAAAGACAGTCAAAGAATATGGCGAAACATTAAAATTGCTTGGAACATCATGATAAAAGCATTAACTATTGTCGAAGTCGAATATATTGCTTTTAGACTGGCGAGAGCACTAATGACTTATAATGAACCAATCCTTGATTTTACTACTCGCCTTCCTAATATTTTAGAAAGCTGTCTTATAGTTCCTTTTCAAAAGTTCGCCAAAAGGCCACTTTACAAAGGACTTTTCGGGAAAGCGACAATCCTTTTTTATTTAATGATAAAAAACCACCCTTTTCAAAATGGGAATAAGAGAATTGCCATGACTACTTTATTTGTAATGCTCTATAAAAATAAAAAATGGCTGAAAGTAGATAATAAGGAGCTTTATAATTTTGCTGTTTGGGTAGCTGAAAGTCCATCCAAATTAAAAACCGAAACACTCAAAGCTATTGAACATTTTTTCAAAAGCTATTTAGTAAATCTAAAATAGAACAATGATAGAAAAGTCTACCGGGGCGGTTGTTTCAAATGAGCTCCTCGTGAAACATATAATATGAAATATGTAAAACTTTGGCTACCCGTAATCATTTGGTGCTCTCTTATATTCTTTCTGTCTCATCAGCCGGATTTGAAGTCGGATTTGCCTGAAACCTGGGATTTTTTCTTAAGAAAGCTGGCTCATATGGCCGAATTCGGCCTGCTGGCAGTTCTGTTTTTTAAGGGCTTAAGAGGTCATGGTTTTAAAGTGGGCCGCGGATTGGTTCTTACTTTAGTATTTAGTCTGCTTTACGCATTTTCCGACGAATATCACCAGACATTTATTCAAGGTAGAAGCGGGAGCCCCATTGATGTGGGTATTGATAGTATAGGAATAATTATTGCTGCATTGACCATTTGGTATTTTTATGCTAAGATATCCGAAAGTGGGAGAGGCGTGGCGCCATCGTCTAGTGGTTAGGACAAGAGGTTTTCATCCTCTAGACGGGAGTTCGATTCTCCCTGGCGCTGCCATAATTTACTAAAAATTATGACTTGGAAGGAAAGCTTAAAATTTACACGTAGAATAGAAACAGCCTATGGAGTATTTTTCATTTTCATTATTGCTCTCTTAATAGGATTTGCTATTAAAAGAAGTATTAAAACTTTCCAAAATTTTACTAAGATTTCTTATACGAAAGCGGTGTGGTATACAGATGTTGAGCTGGGCGAACAAGAAAAAGCACGAATTGACCAATGGATTGAGATTAATAATTTGAATAAATTTGGTGAGTCAAAAGATAAAGTTTATACAAGCTTTCCTCTTATTAACGAGGTTACCGGCGAAAGAATTGACCGCTATAGATATATATTAAGCAAACATCCTCATCGACCCTGGAGCAATGAATGACAATAAATGGCAAAATTTAATAGAAACCATTGAGGAGCGATTTGGTATTTCGGAAAGAAAGACCGAAGCCCTAGAGAAAGGTCCGGGAGAAAAAGAAATCATTATCTTTAATGGTCCTTTGGGTAAAATAAAACTGGAAAGAACTAGCCGTCCTTTGGTATTAGAAAAGAGAGGTATTGTTTCTAAAAGGATCGGGGCTAAAGCCGATATAGAGTATATTTATTCTGATACTGAAAAAGTCCAGAAGTTTAGGGCTTATAAGTGGAATGGAGATACCAATGACTGGGAAGAAATCAGCGCTGAAGATTTCACATAAGGGTTTTGTCCATTTGCGCCTGTAGCTCAGCTGGATAGAGCGCGGGCTTCCGGAGCCCGAAGTCAGAGGTTCGAATCCTCTCAGGCGCACTATAAAAAGACGTCGATTTGTTAATCGACGCCTTTGTCTTTAATCGTTCTTTTCAGATCATTTAATTCTTTTTTAAGTTCCTGAATATCTTTAGGTAGAGTAAGCCAAAGTTGCCTTTGGGCTATCATATTTTTTATTTTATTAAAATCTTCCCAATTTTTTGTTTTTGCCCAATCTTGACCGATAATGCTGAAACTTATAGTTTTAGAGAGATATTCTTTTCCAGGATAGTCTATTCCAACTATTTCTTGAAGAGGAGCTAAGGATTGAAATCCAGAAGTAGGATTAGGAGCAAGAGCAAGACAAAATTCTAAAAAGTCTATTTTTTCTTTTTTATCCGGAGAGTAAATAGTGAAACTTTGAGGAGAAAAACCTCTTGATATTTGACCAGTAGCCGGATGTATTCCTAAAACAATTTGGACTCTTTCATTAAAAGTCTGAAGAGATTTTTTAATCAATAGGATCAAATTAATTAACTGATTCCGAGACTCTTTTTCCTTCATTAAACTTAAAACATGACCGATTCCAATGGCTACTAAGAGAGAGGCAATCCAGCAAGAAATATAGCTCGGCCAGCCTTGAGAAAGAAATTTTAAATTCAGCCACATCCAATTCTGAAAAGAAAAAAAGCTTTCTAGTCCCAAGCTTGATGGTATAGGAATGGCTAGATAGAGCCAGGCAAAATTCCAAAAAGTTCTTAAAGCAGCGGTAACTATTCCTAAAACGAATCCAAATAAAGCTACAAAAAAGATAATAATAACACCAGTAATAAACTTTCCTTTGAGAGTAGCCTTTTTCTTCAATCATTCTCTCCTGTCTTGAAATATTTTTTCAATGTGCTAAACTTAATGTAAATCTAGCAAGGTTTTTAATAAAAGTCAATACTAATTTATTATTATCTCATCTACTTGTTTATTACATTCATTTTTATTTATTTATTAATTTATTCATTTATTTTACTAATAAATTAATAAACCAATAAAATAATAAATGAAAATTATAATTAAGAAACTTCCTAAATCCCAAGTAGAATTAACTATAGAAGTGACGGCCGAAGAGATTGAGCCCTATTTAGATAGAGCTGCTTCGGACTTGTCAAAAAAGATGAATGTCCCTGGTTTTAGGCCGGGGAAAATTCCTCGCTCAATTGTTGAGGAACATTTAGGCAAGCAGAAAGTTTTGGAAGAAGCAGCAAACTCAAGTGTGACCAAGTTTTATGTTAAAGCAATTTTGACCAAAAAAATTGAAGCCATTGGCAAACCAAAGATTACCGTTGTCCAAATTGCTCCAGAAAATCCATTGATATTTAAAGCAGTAACAGCTGTTATGCCAGAAATAAAATTAGCTCCTTACGGACAAATTTGCCGTAAGGAAAAGTTAGAACGAGTAGTCGTTAAAGATAAGGAATTAAAAGATGCTTTGGAGTGGCTCCAGAACTCACGAGCAAAACTTATCACAGTCAAAAGGCCCGCTCAATTGGAAGACCGGGTAGAGATTGATTTTGAGTCGCGATTAGGAGGAGTTAAGATTGACGAGGGCGATTCTAAAAACCACCCTCTAATAATCGGTAAGAACCAGTTTGTACCTGGTTTTGAAGAAAAATTAATTGGTATGAAAGAGGGAGATACTCGCCAGTTCCATCTAACCTTTCCTAAAAATCATCCCAAGAAAGATTTAGCCGGCAAGCTAGTAGATTTTAAAATAGAGATGAAACTTGTCCAAAAAAGAGAACTACCAAAGCTTGATGACCAGTTTGCTAAAGGTTTGGGAGATTTTAAAGACTTGAAAGCCCTGAAAGAAAGTGTGAGAGTTGGTTTAAAGAAAGAATTAGAACGTCGAGCAAGCGAGCAGTGGCGGATAAAAGTTATTGAGGATATAGCCGAAATTTCTCAGATGGAAATCCCCGATATTTTAATTGAGACGGAGTTGGAAAAAATGCTTCAGGAGTTTAAAGAAAGTATTAGGCAAATGGGACTCAAACTTGAAGAGTATCTTAAGAAAATCCACCTTACCGAAGACAAACTAAAAGAGAAATGGTTAGGTCTTGCACTAAAAAGAGTAAAAATTGGACTTGTTTTAAGAGAAATTGCCAAGAAGGAAAATATTGAACCCTCGGATGAAGAAGTAAAAGAAAAGGCAAATGGAATCCTGAAGAGTTATTCTGACGATGACGATAAAGATGCCAAGGAAAAACTAGACCCGGACCAATTAAAAGAATATGCCAATGGGCTTTTAAGAAACGAAAAAGTATTTGAGTTTTTAGAAAAATTGAGGTAAAATAAAACTATCATGATTATAACCTGGTACGGACATAGTTGTTTTAAGCTCGAAAGTGGAGGGGTTGTGGTTATTACCGACCCTTTCCCTAAAAAAATTGGTTTAAAGCCCTTCCAAGGAAAAGCTGATATTGTTACATTGAGCCACGACCATTGGGACCATAACGATACCAGCTCAATTAAGGGGAATCCCTTTATTGTTGATGGCCCGGGAGAATACGAAATAAAGAAAATAATTATTCAAGGAATTTCTTCTTTCCATGACAAAGTAGAGGGTAAGACCAGAGGACAAAACACTATCTATCTTATTCAGATGGACAAAATTCGGCTCTGTCACCTGGGAGATCTGGGGCACAATCTTTCCGATAATCAATTGGAAAAAATTGGCCAGGTTGATATTTTGATGATTCCGGTTGGGGGCATTTTTACTATCAATTCCCAAGAAGCACCAAAGATAATAAATCAAATTGAACCAAGAATAGTTATTCCGATGCATTACCAACTACCGAAACTAAAAATTGGGGCAAAGCTGGAAGGGGTGGAAAAATTCTTAAAAGAAATGGGTATCTCACCAAAACCCATTGAAAAGTTAGTGGTAAAGAAAAAGGACCTAGTACAGGGGGAGACGGAAGTAATAGTAATGAAACCATGAATATAAATAAGTTTATTGAGAATCTTCAGAATAAACCACGAATCGTTAGAATTCAGATCCTCATTGGAGCGGTTTTTGTTTCTATGATTTTTATTACTTGGGTCTGGCTTGTAAGTTTGAATCTTTCCTCTCCGCCGGCCCAAGAAGCAACTGAAAGGTCTGCTTTTGAACAATTGAAGGAGGTAGGGGAAGACACTTTCAAGTCTTTGGAAGATTTAAAACGAAGTTTTCCAGCCCCAGAAGAAACTAAAGGGCTAATACAAGAGAAAATAGAACCAGTGAGATTGCCAACAGAATAAAACAATGGAGATTGGCTACATCAAACCAAGAAAAATAACCGAGGAGATGGAGGAGTCTTATATCGATTATGCTATGAGCGTAATTGTTTCTCGGGCTCTTCCTGATGTTCGTGATGGTTTAAAGCCGGTTCACCGGCGAATTTTATATTCCATGCACGAGATGGGCTTGAGTTCAGGTGCAAAACATCGAAAGTCTGCTGCTATCGTCGGTAATTGTCTCGGGAGATACCACCCTCACGGTGACATCGCCGTCTATGATGCTTTAGTTAGAATGGCTCAATATTTTTCACTTCGTTACCCTCTGATAGATGGTCAGGGGAATTTTGGCTCGATGGACGGGGACAGGGCTGCCGCGCAAAGATATACTGAAGCGAAAATGACTAAAATTGCTGAAGAGATGCTTAAAGATATTGAAAAAGATACCGTAAATTGGACCGATAACTACGACGCAACTCGTAAGGAGCCAACCGTCCTGCCGGCAAATATCCCTAATTTACTTTTAAACGGGAGCATGGGGATTGCTGTAGGAATGGCTACTAATATTCCTCCTCATAACCTGGGAGAGGTGGCCGATGCTCTAAGTTGGCTCATTGACCATCCAAAGGGAACCTCTGTAGATTTAATGCGCTTTATCAAAGGCCCAGACCTTCCTACTGGCGGGGAAATCTATAACCAAAAAGAAATTATTCAGGCCTATACCACTGGTAAGGGCAAAATTATTACTAGAGCAAAAGCCGAAATTGTTGAGCGGGCGAAAGATAAATTTCAAATTGTTATTACGGAAATTCCTTACCAAGTTAACAAGGCAAGTTTAGTTAAAAGAATTGCCGAATTAGTAAAGGCAAGGACTCTGCCAGATATAAAAAATATCCGAGATGAATCAGATAGGCAGGGTTTAAGAATAGCTATTGATTTAAAAAAGGATAGCTTTCCCCAAAAAGTCCTAAATCGTCTTTTTAAACTTACTGATTTAGAAAAACCTTTTTATCTTAACATGCTCGCTTTGGTGGACGGGATTCAACCGCGAGTGTTAACCATAAAAGAGGTTTTAGATTATTATTTGAAGCATCGAGAGGTTGTTATTACGAAAAGAACAAAATACGACCTAAAAAAGACCCAAGAGCGAATCCATATTCTAAAAGGACTAAAAATTGCTTTAGAACATATTAATGAGGTGATAAGAACCATAAAGGCATCTCGAGACAAAATCGCTGCTCATAAGAACTTAATAAAAAAATTTAAGCTTACTCCTCGTCAAGCTGAAGCTATTTTAGAGATGAAAGAAGATCCGTCAAAGATTATATCTCCAACTGGCAATGTTAATCTTGATACTAAGCAGGTTGAAGATGCAGAAGCGAGCGAATTTTCTTCAGAAGAACTTCAGGCGCAAGAGGCAGAGCCCAAAGATACCGTAGATAAATAATAGAATGTAAGTGGATACTATAATTAAATAACAAGGACAAGG
>CAYRSW010000022.1:5976-11010 GCA_964427335.1 uncultured Candidatus Saccharibacteria bacterium | reverse complement strand
GTCTGAGTGGTTTGATAAGAACGGAAATAAAGTTGAGTATCCCGAGGATGCCGATAAAGAATTTCTCGATACCCACCAATTTCTTTGGGATAGGGAATTTTTAAAAAAATTTCTCGATGAGCAAAAAGAAATTTATCTATTCGGATTGTCAGGAAATATCTTTAGTGTCATCGATTTGTTTGATAAAGTATATTTCTTGAAAATTAAATCAGAAGTCCTTGTAAAGAATTTGCAGCATACAAGCAGAGAAAATCCTATGGGCAGAACTGATTATCAACTTGAAAATGCTTTGCGGTATGCCGAAGAAATCGAAAACAAAGCGAATGAACTTAGTATTCAATTTATCGACACTACTGACAAATCACCAGAGCAGATTTTTAGAGATATTAAGATGTCCGGATAATCCATGCGGACGCAGAAAGAAGCATAAGAAATATCATGGGACATAGAGAAAGAAAAAAGCCCGGCTCTTAGAGAGCGGGGCTTTTGATTTGGGAGGCGTGAGTACTATCTGTTCGATGATGACTTTTTCCTTCCCGGTAAACTTGAAGCTGGCCTTGTGTCGGGCCATGGCCATCCTATGGGCTCTGGACAATTGTTCACGAAATGACGCTTAAACTCCTTGCCTGTTACTGGTCCTTCAACGCCTGCTACATTAAATAGTGCTGTTGCTCCTGCTGGACAATCACAGGGAAGATCGTTATTGCCAGTCTCGATAACACCAGTGTCGTTACACTTTTTGCAGTTTGGCATTTCGTAATCTCCTTTTACCGATTTGGTTAATATAATTATAGAATACGCATCGAATTTGTCAATCCTTTGGCGGATTCGACAGGCTCACCGCAAGCTCGCTCAGGACAAGGTTTCTTGTTTTCGTGCTTTGACAAGTTGAGGGGGTTGGGATAAAATAGGAGCTAGTGATAGCCCTTTTTTAAAGCAAAAAGTTAAATAATTTTAGCCAGAAGTGAAAATTATGAGACAAGTAACCTTGTGTTTTTTAATTAAAGAAAATCAGACGGGAAAAGAGGTGCTTTTGGCTATGAAGAAAAGGGGACTAGGTATAGGAAAATGGAATGGAGTCGGAGGAAAACTAGACCCTGAAAAAGGAGATAGAAGCATTATGGATGCAGCTATTCGGGAAACTGAAGAGGAAATTGGAGTAAAAATTAAAGATTTAGAAAAAGTTGCAGTTTTGAGTTTTTATTCTCCTCCCAATTATGATGAGTGGGAAGATCAATGCGCTCATGTTTTTCTTGCTAAGAAGTGGGAAGGAGAGCCGAAAGAATCTGAAGAGATGTCGCCGAGATGGTTTAGGGTTAAAGAAATTCCTTATGGAGAAATGTGGGAAGATGACAGATATTGGCTTCCTAAAGTTTTAGAGGGTAAGAAATTAAAAGCAAAATTCGTTTTCAAAGAAGGAGACATAATCACTAAACAAAATATTGAAATCGTAAAAGAATTCTTATGAAACATGCAATCATTATCCATGGTTGGGGAGCAGATTCCAGTAGTAATTGGTTTCCTTGGCTGGGGGAGAAGTTGGAAGAGAATGGGTTTAAGGTTGAGATTCCTGATTTTCCCAACACCAACTATCCAAAACTTAATGAGTGGCTGAAGCATTTTAAGAAGAGTGTGGTGGTAGACAAGGATTCGATTCTAATTGGACATAGTTTAGGGCCGGCTTTTATTTTAAGGTTTTTAGAGGGGCTTGAAGAAGGCAAGACTGTTAAGGCCTGCTTTTTTGTTTCTGGGTTTGCAAAGTCGTTGGGAATCCCGGAAACAGAAAACTTTTTTGACCAGCCCTTTGACTGGTCAAAAATCAAACGCGCCTGCCCAAAATTCTTTCTGATTAATTCAGATAACGATCCGTATATTCCCCTAGAGATTGGCAAAGATTTAGCAAAAAATCTGGGCATAGAATTGATGATTGAAAAAAACGGCGGTCACCTCAACGCCCCGGGCGGATTTCTAACTTACCCCAGGCTTTTAGAATTAATTATATCCAATAGTTAATCAAGTAAAAACTATGAAGTTAGCTGAAATTCGAAAAATATTAAAAAGTAAAGCAAGCGAGAAAGTTAGGGCTATGTGGCAGGAAGGTACACCTACGGCCAGGAAGATATATGGGGTTAGGGTTCCGGTGTTAAACGAGATAGCCAAAAAGATAAAGGTGGCCGATTTCGGTTTAGTTGAAAAGTTATGGAGGAGTGGAGTATTAGAAGAGAGAACATTGGCGGCTAAAATTTTGGGAAGAATTTGTAAAAATGACCCAGTCAAAACTTTAAAGCTGATAGAAAAATTTAGCAGAGATATTTTAGATTGGCCGTCCTGCGACACCTTAGCCACACAAGGCATAAGGAAGATTGCCAAAATAAAGCAAAAATATATTTTTGGGCTAGCTCAAAAATATATTTTATCAAAGAATCTTTGGCAGAGAAGATTTGCTCTTGTTTTGTTGGTAGAATTGAGCCGTCACGGTTTTGATAAAAAGAAAATAGAGAAATTAGCCCAAAAAGTGAAGAGTGACAAAGAACATTATGTGAAAAGGGCTATTATTTGGCTGAAAAGTGAGTTAAAATAACTATTCTTTAAAATGTTGAAATTTAAAAGTGTTAAAGAATTAAGAAAAGAAAGTTGGCAAATAGCAAAAGATTGCCCTAATTGGGCAGATTTTTTAGTATATGGTAGTTCAGTAAAGGGCAATAAGTTGTATTGTCTGAAAATAGGCAAAGGCAAAATTAATGTTTTGATTTTAGGTTTTCCTCATAGTAACGAACCCTTTGGTGGCACATTTTCTATTTATTATGCAAAAAAATTAATTAAAGACAAGAATGATTTGGATAAATTTACTTTTTGGATTATTCCCTGTGCCGACCCAGACTCTGCTTTACTTAATGAAGGATGGTTTGCCAAGAGTTATTCTTTTCTTGATGAAATTATCTATAATTACAGAAATAAAGCTAATAATCAAATTGATTGGACTTTTCCGGTAAAAATAAAAAGGAATAACAAAGTTATTTACGAATATCGAAACCCTCCAGCCAAAACTAAGGCCCTAATTAAATTGATAGATAAAATTAAGCCAAGCTTTCTTTTTCCGCTTCATAATTCTGAATTCGGGGGAGTTTACTGTTATCTTTCTCATCGGCGCCCAGAATTGTATCCCAGACTAAGAAATATTATTCTTAAAAACAAGCTTCCTTTACATCTGGGTGCAGAAGAGACACCCTTTGTTGGGAAACTCGCTCCGGGGATATTTTTGGACCTTGGTCTAAAAGAGGAGTCCGATCTTAATCTCCAAATGTTAAAGAAAATTAAATGTGGGACAAATTCTTCTAGTTACTGCAGAGAGAATTATCAAACTTTCTCGGTGGTTACTGAAATTCCTCTATTTTGGAACGGAAAGATTTCTGATGCGACCCCTGCCGATGTAAAATACTTAAAGGCAGTTTCAATACTGGTCGATTTTAATCTTGATGTTGTAAAATTTATGAATAGGGAAGTGGGAAATATTAAAGATATTTTCTGGAAGAGATATATAAAATACTGGGCCAGTGTTTTAGAAGACGATTCAAAAAGCACGTTGAAAAACGCCAAAGAGAAAAAGCACACTCTTTCTAAAGCAGAACTCTTTGATTTCACTGTTTGTAAAAAATGGTTTGCTATAAAATTTGCTGGCAGCTTAATAAGGGCTGCTAGGTTAGAAGGGAAAAAAGCCCTAGAGCGTCGCTTACGAAAGTTTATTTCAGGTCTTATAGAGGATACTCTCAAAGGTGAAAAAATAAGGTTTACTAAACTGAAGAATGCGTTGGAGCTACAAGAGAAAATTATTGAGTTGGTTTTGTCCGATTATTGAAATTTAATCTTGGATAAACTTTGTGCTACCTTTCTCTAATTCGCATTTACCCCGTTAGATAGTAAACATCTAACGCGAAACTTTGGCGGGTGAACACGAATTTATGGATAGTATCTAATGATTTTTCTACTCCTTATTTCTTATTAATTATAACAACGATCGTTGTTATAATTAATAGAAAATTTACTAAATGGCAAGCGGGCGCGCGTTGATTAGTAAAAGTAAGTATTATTGGCGAGATAATATTTCCTGAAAAAGATAATATTTCTTAAAGCGCTTAACAATAGCAGCGGTCGCGGATATTGTTAATTTAAAGCTTTTCCGTCCTCCGCTTATACAACATGCGGTCGTCCATGTTATAAGTGGAAAAGCTTAAGAGTAAAAAAACTTGTTTTTAATTATAGGAAGGGTTAAGATGTTAAAAGGAAAAATAATATGTTTTTTAAATTCCCGGAGAATGATAAAAAAATTTCCTGGACTAAACACGTTAAAGAAAAGATGAAGTTTTACAGATTGAGCGAGAGCCGATTAAGAAGAGTGCTTTTTAACCCCAAGCGTAGAGAGATTGGTATCGCTCCAGAGACAATTGCTGTTATGCAGCCCACCGGCTCAAAAAAGCATCCCACAGAAATTTGGCTGATGTATCAGAAAGCTGGCAAGAAAATAAAAATAATTACAGCCTGGCGTTATCCAGGAATAAGCCCGGTTCAAAAACCTCCTCCAGTTCCAGAAGATATTCTTCAGGATTTGACTAAGGAATTTTAATTAAGACGCTACGGTTCATTAAAAAAATAAAGGAGGAAAGTATGAAATTTGCTTTTGATTTAGATGGGGTTACTTATGAGTATCCGGAGATTTTGCGGGAGATAATGAGATGCCTAAAATTAGGTGGAAATGAAGTGGTAATTTTGACCGGTCATTATGAGGGAGATTCATTGGAAAAAGATAAGAAGCTTTTGAAAATAGAAAGATTTGTTTATCACGATAGAATTATTGAAAAGCCCTTGGCCGAAATGTCGTCTCATAAGTTTAAAGCTCAGGTTTGCCAAACCGAGGACATAGATATCTTTTTTGAAGACAACCCCGAAACAGTTAAGGAAGTCAACAAAACCAAGACCATTGTGATGCAAGTTATTCAAATGAAGCGACTTTTTTTGACGGGGCAATAGAAACTTTAC
>CAYRSW010000022.1:0-5966 GCA_964427335.1 uncultured Candidatus Saccharibacteria bacterium | reverse complement strand
ATTCTGGAGCAGGCAGCCGCTCTCTTTCTGGAGAAATTATCTCGCAGAGCGAAGACAGCTTGACGATTAAACTTGCTGATGGTTCTACAAAAATTGTCTTTGTAAGCGAGAGCACGCAAATAACTAAATCTGTTGAAGGCAATCTAACCGATCTTGGTGAAGGAGAACAAATCTTTGTGGGTGGAAGCGAAAATTCAGACGGAAGCTACACTGCAAAAACAATTCAGATTTCTCCTTAAAAAACTTTAAAAAGCTTTAAAAAATCCCGAAAATCCCGAAAATCCCAAAACCCTTGACAAATTTTTGATATGGGTGTATAATTAGGTGTATAATTAAATGTTGGAAAATAAAGAAATATAATTCCAACAAAATCCTTGAAAGAAGGAGGGAATGATGAAGAAAAGGATGGTTTGTGTGTGTTTAGTGGTTTCGGTCTTGGCTTCCTTAGTTCTGGCTTCTCCGGTAGCCTTGGCTCGCACCCAGAGAGATAACAAACAGCAGTACCGCCGCGATTACAATTCCCGGAGAGATGATAAACAACAGCACCACCGTAATTACAGAGAACCAGAGAAGAAGACCATAAGAATAAGATTCTCCGGCAAAGATATAGATAGATTGATAATCATCGGGGGAATTTATTTTTTGTCCAAAGCAATTTCAGAAGCAGGCGAGCGGGCCAGAGAGAGAAAGGTAGTTTATGTTTCTCCACCTCCTCCCCGTTATGTCTATGTTCCTGCACCTCAACCGACTTATACACCGATTGCCAGTGCTACTGTTACGGTGAGGAATTCGACTGGTTGGTACTTGGTAGTAAATATCAACGGAAGGCAGTTGAATCTTTACCCGGGCTATGAGCAGTCCGTCTCCTGGATTTATACAGGGCAAGGGCAGTATGTTGAGGTCAGAGCCTACTATGATGCTTACCACCAGCAACCAGCAGGAACTTATCAAGGAAATTTAGTTGGTTATCAAATTCCCTGGATACTGAATTTCGACTACGGTTCATTTAATTAAGATGACTACAAAGGGATGCACCAAAACAGAATGCATCCCTTTTTTCTATTTTTACTACCGAGTTGACAATAAATCTCATTTTGTTATTATTCATATGTATCATACTAATCATACTAATCAAAAATATGGAAGATATTAAATGCTTCGGTACAACTACTATGGGTGAGCGGGGACAAGTGGTTATTCCCAAGCTCCTAAGAGAGAAGATGAGGGTTAAAGATGGAGACAAATTTATTGTGTTTTCTCCTCCGGCAGGTGGTATTGTTCTTGTTCCCAGTAAAGATATTGGTAAGATAGTGGATAAGTTTAGTAAAAAACTCACCCAACTTAAAAAAATTATAAAATAGACCTATGACCAAAACAAAAATTATTATTATAGTAATTGTTTTAGTTGCTGTTGCAATTGGGGGATATTTTTATTTTGCTCGCGAGAAAGAATCTCCTTATGATTTTGTGACAGCAGAGGTGAAGAATATTGTTCAGGAGGTCTCGGCTACCGGGGCGATGGTTCCGGCCCAAAAAATTGAGCTTTCTTTTGAGGCAGGGGGCAAAATAAAAGATGTTTTAGTTGAGGTTGGTGATGAGGTCGAAACTGGCGAGTATTTGGTAAAGTTAGATGCTGGTGATTTATATATCCAAGCTCAACAAGCCGAGGCCTCCCTTGATTTATCCAAAGCCAAGCGAGCCCTGCTCTTAGCAGGGGCCACCGACGAGGAAATTAGAGTTACCCAGACAGCCGTAGATAATGCCCAAGATTACTTGGCAAAACTTAAAGAAAGTACTGCTCAAGATATAGTTAGTGCTGAAGCCAAGGTCACTTCCGCAGAAGTAACGCTAGCTAACGCTAATCAAAATCTAGCTGACGTAGAGACGGAGAAAGAATTCGATACTGACCAAGCTTATGAAGATGCTCTCGAGGAAGCAAATAGTGCCTATACAAAAGCTGATAAAGCGCTGCTCAGAACTTTCTACGATGTGCGCAAAACCTATTTTACCGGCAACGACCAAATAAGTCTAAAGGTTAGGGAAAAGGAAAATACTGCTAAAGATGCTTTAGCTAATGCAAAAGGTTATTTAGAAATTGCTCAAACAGAAGAAATAGAAGAAAATATTGATACGGCACTTTCAACATTGAAAGCTGCCTTGGAGAAAATTCGTACCGCCTTGGATTATATTCGCTGGGCTCTTGATGAACCAGAGTACCGCTGGCGGGTAAGTTCTACAGATGAGACGAATATTGCTACCGAACAAACAAATATCAATACGGCTATTGCCAGCATAACTACTAGCCAGCAGACTATAACTTCCGCTAAGCTTGCCAACCAAACAAATATCAATACTGCAAAAGCTACCGTTTTCTCTGCTCAAAGCTCTTTAGAGACGGTCCGGGAGAATTTGACAGCTGTTAAGAAAACAGCAGCTTCTCAATTAGCTCAAGCCGAAGGCCAGCTTGAAACTGCTAAAGATCAATTAGCTTTAAAAAAAGCCAGCCCTCGTCAAGTTGACATTGCTTTATACCAAGCTCAAATCGAACAATCAAAAGCCGCTTTAGCATTAATCCAAAAACAAATAGCCGATACCATTCTTAAGGCGCCTATAGGTGGAATAATTACTTCGGTTTCTTCAAAGATGGGAGAAATGGCAAAAGCCAGCGTTTCTATAATTACAATGATGACTCAAAGTGGTCTTCAGGTTGAAGCAGATGTTTCCGAGGCAGATATCGGCAAGGTTAGTTTAGCCGACCCTGCCACTATCACTTTAGATGCTTTTATGGATGAAGTTTGGAAAGGTAAAGTGGTAGATATTGAGCCGGCCGAGACCATTATTCAGGGAGTGGTTTATTATAAAGTTACTATTGGCTTTAGCCAACTGGTTAAAAAAGTAAAATCGGGAATGACAGCTAATGTTACTATTATTACCGATAAAAGAGAAAATGTTCTGGCTGTCCCCCAGAGGGCAATAGTAGAAAAAAATGATAAAAAGTATATTAGGATTCTGGCTGGGGAGAGCTATCGAGAACAGCAAGTAGAAACAGGACTTATGGGAAGTGAGGGGGAAATAGAAGTTATTTCTGGTCTAAAAGAAGGCGATAAAGTTATCACCTTTATAAAACAAAAGTGATTGAAGTTAAGAATCTCAAAAAAGAATATCAGACTGGGGAGGTGACAACTCGAGCTTTAGCTGGAGTTTCTTTTGATATTAGGGAAGGGGAATTTGTGGCTATTATAGGACCTTCCGGTTCGGGAAAATCAACCCTAATGCACATTATGGGATTTTTAGACAGGCCCACTTCGGGCGTTTATAAATTCAGAGGAAAAAGCATTGACGAGTTTTCTGATGACGAGTTAGCTAGAATCCGAAACAAACAAATGGGCTTTGTTTTTCAGAGTTTTAGTCTTTTGCCGAGAACTTCAGTTTTTGAAAATGTGAGATTACCTTTAGTTTATACGGGGCTAGCTCCCGAGAAAGAAAGTGAAATGGTAAAAGCTGCCCTTGAAACGGTGGGACTCTCGCACCGCTTAAAACACCTGCCTAATCAGCTCTCTGGCGGCGAGCAGCAAAGGGTGGCTATTGCTCGAGCCATTGTCAACAATCCTGGCTTAATTTTTGCCGATGAACCGACCGGCAATCTGGACAGTACCTCTGGTCAGCAGATAATGGACACTTTACAAAAACTCAACGACAAAGGGCACACCATTATTTTAGTGACCCACGAAAAGTATACTTCAGAGATGGCTAAAAGGATTATTGAGTTTTTGGACGGCAAAGTAGTAAGCGACAAAGAGGTTGACCATAGAAGATTAGCTAAAGACGGCTTAGTTAAGTGAAATTACAAAAAATGAAGTTAAGTGAACACTTAAAAACTGCCCTTGTGGGGCTTAAGACAAATAAAACTCGTTCAGCATTAACTATGCTCGGGATTGTTATTGGAATTGCTGCAGTAATTATTATGCTTTCTATTGGCAGTGGAGCCGAAGATTTAATTATTGGTCAGATTGCCTCTATGGGTTCAAACAATATTTTTATTGAGCCGGGCTCTTTTGATAAAGGCAAAGGAGGGGAGGGTGGAATGATGCAGTCAATGGTGGAAGAAATGCAAATTAAAACCCTTAAATACACTGATGCCATAGCCATAAGCAAAGACCCGACTATAGAATTTGCCTCACCGGCAGTTTTTGGCACCAGCCGGGTAGTTTACAAAAATACCGATAAAAAAATTACCTTCATGGGCGTTACTCCAGAAATTCTGGAAATTAATAATACCCGTCTTATTTTAGGACGTCCTTTTACTGATGCAGAAGTTAAAAGTATGGCCCGAGTAGCTATTTTGGGTTACGAAGTCAAAAAAGATTTATTTGGAGAGATAAATCCCTTGGGCAAGATGATTAGAATTAAAAAAACTAATTTTAAGGTAATTGGAGTGGCTGAAGAGCAAGGAATGCAAATGTTTCAAAACCTTGACCAGAATATTTACGTACCCATCACTGCCGCCCAGAAACTTTTACTGGGCATTGACCATATTACATATATTGTGGCTAAAGCCAAAAATGAAGGACTGATAGACCAAGCAGTAGAAAATATACGATTGACCCTAAGAGAAAGACATAATATCAAGAATCCAGAAAACGATCTAAGTAAAGATGATTTTAAAGTGGTCAGCCAAAAGGAAGCAGCCGATATGCTTTCTACGGTTATTGGGATTCTTACCCTCTTTCTTTCTTCAGTGGCGGCTATTGCTTTGGTGGTTGGCGGGATTGGAATAATGAACATTATGTTGGTGACAGTGACCGAAAGAACCAGAGAGATTGGTTTAAGAAAAGCAGTTGGAGCTAGAAAAAAAGATATCCTTTGGCAATTTTTATTAGAAGCAGTGGTTTTGACTATCTTTGGAGGTATAGTGGGTGTGGTCTTTGGTATTATCTTTTCTTTTCTTGGCAGTGTTCTTCTTAGTAGATTTTGGATGGAAAATTGGGTCTTTACTATTTCGCCCATAGGTATAGTTTTAGCTTTTGGAGTAGCGGCTGTGATAGGTTTGGCTTTTGGAATTTACCCCGCCCGTAAAGCAGCAAAATTAAGCCCTATTGAGGCCTTGAGGTATGAATAATTGACACGGGGGTTGACAAATTTTTTTGCCTTTGTTAAGCTTATATCAGCTGTGTATAACTATATGAGAACAATTGTATATTTTAATAAAGGAAGCGGTCTTTGATTGGCGGATTTATATTATTCTTTCCGAAAACCGCTTCCCGAAAGCGGTTTTTAAGTTCACAGCTTGTTCGTTGAAAATTGAAACACCAAGCACTTATCCTCGCAGGGACAAGTGCTCGGTTAAGTTTTGTTATCCCGCAGTACTGCGGGAACAAAACTCTTAATATCCTGTTTTAGCGGGATAGACTCATATAAGGGCATATGGTGGATGCCTTGGGATGTCGAGACGATGAAGGACGTAGCGTGGCTGCGATAAGCCTCGGGGAGGTGTTTAGCAACCTTTGAGCCGGGGATTTCCGAATGGGGCAACCCAGTCCGATTCAACTCGGACTATCGCTATCTGAATCTATAGGATAGCGAGGATAACCAAGCGAACTGAAACATCTTAGTAGCTTGAGGAAAAGAGAAAAAAACGCTTTGCATTTTTGCAAAGCAAATTCCCTAAGTAGCGGCGAGCGAAAAGGGAGAAGCCCAAACCGAGCATATAACTTGTTATGTGCTTGGGGTTGTAAGGTAATAACGTCTGGAGCTTTTAGCTTCAGAAGGAGCTTTATTAAAATGAAACTTCGTTAGTTGAAAGTCCCTGGAAAGGGCTACCAAAGAAGGTAATAGTCCCGTAAGCGAAAACGGTTTCATGCTCCTAGTTATTAATCTTAAGTACCATGGGACAAGAATATCTCATGGGAAACAGGCAGTCCTACACTGCCAAGGCTAAATACTCGACATCACCGATAGTGAACTAG
>CAYRSW010000021.1:7027-11517 GCA_964427335.1 uncultured Candidatus Saccharibacteria bacterium | reverse complement strand
AAATTTGCAAAAAGACTTGACATATTTTATTTAATTGTGCTATGTTGAAATGTCAAGGTGTTCCTTGAAAATCGAAAATTTATAAGCGAGGTGAGAAAGATGGAAAGAAAAGAGCAGTTGGAAAAGTTAGCAAAGATTGATAGGGCAACGCAAGAGATTCATAGAGTTGTTGTCGGCTTAGATGATTTAATTCAAACGCTTTGGATTGCCGCTATTGCTGATGGCCATGTTTTCGTTAAAGGGCTGCCAGGAACGGCTAAGACTTTAACGGCTAAAACTTTTGCCGCAGTTATTGGAGCAAAATACACGAGAATGCAGTTTTCACCAGACGTTATGCCTCAAGATGTAATTGTTGGCTATGATATTTTTGCTAGTCCAGATAAGAAACTTCAAGGGCTTAAGAAAGGACCTATATTTACTCAAATCTATCTTGGAGATGAAGTAAACCGAGCTCCACAAAAGGTAACGGCTGTTCATATGGAACCGATGGAAGAACACCAGATAACCATAGAAGGAGAAACCTATCCTTTAGGAGACTTTTTCCTCTGTATTTTCCCCTATAATCCGAAGGAAATAGAAGGAACTTACGGATTTGGCGAAGCTTTTGCTGAACGAGTGATGCTTACGCCTATAGTTCCATATCCTTCTGAAGAGGAACTAAGAGAAATTATGGCTGGGGGCGATGAAAGAAAGGAAATTAAACTAGAAAGGATTATTGAGGTTGATGATATATTGGCCTTAAGAAAAGCAATTAACAAAACCTATCTTCCTTTAAAAGATAAAAATTCAGCAGCTCTTCGGTATATAGCTCGGCTGGTAAATGTTCTACAAAATGACAAACGGACAGATTACGGACCTTCTCCTCGTGGTGGAGAAGATTTTAGGGCGGCTGCTCGAGTTTTAGCGTTTATGAAGGGAGACAAGGTTGTTTTTCCAGAGCACGTTAAGAAAATTGCCAGGATGGTTTTAAGAGAAAAAATTAATCTAACCGGGGAAGCTGTGGGGACAAAAGAGCGAGACGAAGTAATGAACGAAGTAATAGATGAAATACTAGATAGTACCCCTCTCTTATAGGAGAATTTAAATGGAAAAGAAAAAGAAGATTAGACTAAGATTTAGCTTAAGAAAATTGGTTTCTGGACTTTTTCCTGGCAGATTCCCAAGTACTCAAAAAGGACCTCGCGGTTATGAAATAGAGGAACAAACTGAATTTCGGCAGGGTATGGACCCCCGAGCTTTAGACAGAAAAGCCAGTATTAAAAGAGGCAAACCGATAGTGGTGCTGAAAGAGGTTGAAAAGGCAGCCAAGTTCATTTTTTTAGTGGATAAGTCAAAGTCAGGGGAGTTTGGAACTTCAAAACTAACTAAAGAAGACCTCCAAACTTCCCTCCTGAATTTACTTGCTCCTTTGGCTGCAGCACATGAAAATCAAGTTGGCTTTATTGTTTTTACTGACAAAGTAGAAAAATACTGGCCTCCTCGTTCTGGATTTGATAGGACTTTAGAAAGAGTAAGGCAGATAGATTCCTATAAGGCGGAAGGAAGGCTCACAGACTTGAATTCTGCTCTTGAATGTCTTAATCGTCTAAACTTAAGCACAAGCCTGGTGATGGTGCTTTCGGATTTTATTGCTCCTTTGAACTTTAAACATTCCTTGGAGATAGCTTCGGCAAAGCATGATGTTATCCCTATGGTTCTTCAAGATCAAAGAGAGCAAGAGCTGCCTAAGATAAGAGGTTCTGTGCCGCTTCGCGACATGGAGAGCGGAAAATTAAAATATGTTGATTTAAGTCAAGGTTTTTTGAAGGAAACTTCAGTTTTTGAGGTTTTCAAGAAATTCAACCTTGATTGGTTGGTGATGACTACTGATGAAACCGAAGAAGAGAGAATAAGAAAGTTAGCAAACTTTTTTAGAAAAAGAAGAAAGAAAAGGAGGCAAAGGAGATGATAAAGAAAGTAATGTTGGTATTACTTGCCTTGAGTATCTTTTTAGGATTAGAATTTTCTAGCCCCTCCCCCTCCTATGCTCCTAATGGGCATACAGGTTCAACTACCTATCTTTACTTTAACGAGCATGCTGCCGGACCAAAGGCAGATGCCTTAGAGAAGATTGGGGAGGTGTTGGGAGCAGAACTTTTTGCTTTTAAGTTGGAGCACAGTTTGACAGAAGCAGTGAAACTAACCGAAACTGTCTTTGAACTTTCTGACATTGAAGGTATCTTAAGCCAGGATTTCTCAAATATTGAGTTGGTAGTTGATGAGAATGCTAACGGACAAGCAGAGGAGGAAGAGCCAAGAGTAGGAGGAAGTGGTAAGATTGAAGTTGCCACTGTTAGAACATTGATTACGTTTTCCGAAGATTTCACTGTCTTAAAAGGAGCAATTAATTATATCCTGAAAGCCGATTTAAGTAATCTCGTTCTGGGCGATAGAATGGCTGTTAAACCTTATTCTCTTGGGATGAAAGCCGAAACTGTTTCCGGAAAAATGGTTTATGTTTCCGCTTATCTTCCTAAAGTTATCCATGTTGCTGGCAATCTCCCACCGACCCTTTCCTGGCCCAAAACCGGTCCGGCTAAGGGTGTGGGTGTATATCCCCAGAAAGCAAAGAGCGGAGATGAATTTACTTTTGTAGTAAAGTATACGGATCTTGACGATGACCCTCCAGAGTTAGCCCAAATATGGATAGATGAGAACGATAACGGCACTTATGAGGAAAGCGAAAAGTATGAGCTTGACCAATCGATTTCAACAGATGAGGTGTACAACGACGGAAAATTATACCAGAAGACTCTTAATGTTCTTTCCCAAGGGGATGGAGAACTTAATTTTAAGTTTAAATTTTCTGATGGAGAATCGGAGGCTGAAGGCGAGCCGGTTGAAGGAAAGACAATTCTAGTTTTCCCTTTAGCCGAGACACAATGTTGGATAGAGTTTCCTAAGTTTGTCTCTGGTCAAGGAATTGGGTTTGGCACAGCAGTTGTGTCATTCATTAACGTAAAAGAGATAGAAAAGTCGTCTTTAAAGGATTTGGCAAAAATTGATTTAACTCCATTTAAAATTGAGAAAGTGACTTTAGGAGAGAAAAGGCCTTTGGATGATATGCGAGATTTTCAGATAATTCGGTTCTCTCTTTCTTTGGGTGATAAGTTAGCTCTGGGTAAATATACAATCTCCTCATTTAAAATTCCTTACTCTTATATCATTTCTACTGAAGAAGAAGAAAAAGAGATACAGGGGGTAGTAGTAACTGAACCAATTGATGTGGAAAAAGTTCCTCTTCTTGTTAAGCCAGAAATTGACAAGAAAGCGATAGTAATTGGAGATAAGATTCATCTGAAGCTTTCCCTTGTTGGGGAAAAAGACCGAAAAATTTATTTGGGGAATTTACTTGAAGGTGCTTCTGAAGAGGATATTCGCAGGTTAAGTGTAGAACTGACCCAGAAAGCCAGCCCCAAAGCGATAGAGGAAGAACTTAAAAAGAACCTTACTTTTGGAACCTTTAAGCTTTTGGACGCTCACTTTCATAAGCAAGCTCCCGGTCCAGTGAATTCGTGGGTTTGTGATTTTACTCTTTCCTTTTATGGATTGGAAGGCACAGAAGAATCTGGCTACGGACTAGGCCAACCAGCTCAAATTATTCCTTCCTTTCGGATTCTTCACTATCAGGCACCCAAAGAGATTGAAGCTGAGGCAAAGATTGAAACCGAAGAGTTAGTCACCCAGCCCATAGTGATTAAAATAAACAGTGTTCTGCCTCCGGAGCCAAGATTTGAGGGCATTAAAGGAGCTTTAACTTTTGAAAATCTCAAGTTCTATTGGATTTACCTCGTTGTTGGTGTTGTATTGGGACTCATCTTAGCAGTAATTGTGATAGCGCAATTGACTAAGAGGGTAGCTCTTGAGAGAAAAGAAGTTTTAGAGCCTTGGAGAGTTTTTAAAGCAAGAGTGGAAAGATTAGTTGACTATGCTCCCGAAGAGATGACCGAGAAAATTAAGCCTTACCTTAAAGAGCTTGATATTAACTTAAGGATTTTCTTGGGGATGTTTGCTGGGGTTTCTCAAGAGAAAGGTTTGGCTAAGACTGCTTCTGAATTTCAGAGTCTCTTAAAGGGCCGTCTTGAAGAGAGCTTAGTTGATACAATAACCAGTGCTCTCCAACAGCTAGATAGCTTTGTGTTTGGGGATATTCTTCCTGAAGGGAAAGAGTTGCAGAAGATTCTTGAAAGTATAAAAGAGGTTTTACGGAGAACGGAGAATAACAGTTTGAAGAAGTAAAAAATAACCCCGTTAGATAGCAAGAAGCATCTAACGGGGTTAAATACTTAACAAGGAGGTAATTGAATGAGCTTTGCTAATCCTTTGTTTCTTTTGGTAATTATTCTATTTGTTCCTTTGCTATTGTTACTTAAGAGGCCCAAAGCATGGTTAGAACATTCTCGCGGGAAGTACGCTTACCAAATGAAGGGCTTTAAAGAGGTTCTAAGGCG
>CAYRSW010000021.1:0-7017 GCA_964427335.1 uncultured Candidatus Saccharibacteria bacterium | reverse complement strand
ATTTTGATCATCATAGCTTTTGCTCGTCCTTTAGGTGGTGAATATGAAGAAGAATTTTCTTTTGAGGGACGAGAGGTGTTTAATATTGTTGATACTTCGACAAGTATGCGCGGGAAAGCCATAGAGACAATAAAGGAAGTTTTAGCTGATTTTTCCAAAAAACGAGCCAAAGATAAAGATTTGGTTGGTGTGAGTGTCTATGCTGGTACAGGTATGGGCGTAAACGATGGGAGAGCCGCTATAGTACTTCTTCCTACCCACGATTGGCGGCTGATAGGTGAGGCTATTAAGCGAATAGAAGCAGCCAAGATGGTTGGTATTTACACCTCAATAGGTGAAGGACTTTTTGTAACGCTCATGGCTCTTCTTGATAAAGAAATGGGAGATGAATTTGATATTGAAAGACTTAAAGCAAGTATCGTCTCTAAGGATAAAAGTTACGCCCTAGAGTTGGTAAACTATATAAAACGTATTAAGAAAGCAGAACTCAAAAACAAAGTCTTAATCCTATTTACCGACGGTTTATATAATTCAGGAATTGATCCCTCAGATGTTTTTTGGCTGATGCATAAAGAAAGATTAGGTATAAAGACCTACTTTGTAGCTGTCAAACCTTCTTCAGCAACAGGACTGTCAGCGGAAAAGAAAATTGAGCATAAAAGAAAGATAATCAAAGGGGTGTTAGCGACCGGCGGTCAATATTTTGAAGCGGAAGAGATGGGTGAGGTTAAAAAATTCTATGATGAGATAGATAGAATCGAAAAGTCAAAAATAGTGGTTGAGTTTAAAACAGTCCAAAAAAATCTTTATTTCTGGCCAACACTTGCTGCTCTAATATTGATTGGAGCAATGGTGGTGGTAAGAAGTATTTGGCTAAAAATTTTGTAAGGATAGGGAGGTTAAAGATGAAAAAAAGAGTTTTGATGATTATTCTTCTGGTTTTTACTTTAGCTCTGGTAGTCTATGGATTAAGTTTGAGAAGCGAGCATTTGCTTGCCAAAAGAGTCAAGCAAAATATTGAGATGAAAAGATACGATGTGGCTCTTAACGATTTAGAGAAAGCTAAGACCGGTTTATCTTCTTGGACCTCTAGATTAGTTAAGGATTCGCGAGGTTTGAGAGATTATAATGAAGGAGTAGCCCAATTTCTGCTAGGCGAGTATGTGAAGGCAAAAACCTGTTTTGAAAAAGCTTTTAGCACGCCCCGTTCTGTTTTAAAAGTTGGAACGCTTTATAACCAAGGAAACACTTTGCTTACAGAGAAAGATTTTATCAGTGCGGCTGAAAAATATATAGAAGCGCTTACTATTAACCCTGATGATTTTCAAGCTAAAATAAATCTTGAGATTATTAGACTAATGCAGAAGCAAGCAAGCGAGCAACAGGGCGAACCTCAAGAAGGAAAAGGAAAAGGACGGCCGAAAGATTTAAAACTTCTTCCCTGGGAAGAAGGAGAAGGGGAAGGGGAAGAGGAGACTCCTCCTGAAGAGAGAAGTTGGTAGCAAGAGAACACAAAATCAATAAAGGGGGGCTAGGATGTCTTTTGTTAATTCTCAATATTTGTATCTAGCGATAATAGCTTGCATCCTAACCTCCTTTCTTTGTTCCTTAAGTTTAATAAGAAAAAGAAAGTGGCTCAAGGATTACAAGAGGTTAGGATCTCTAGAAAGATTAGGAAAGATTCCAAGAATTCGGGACGAAATCTTAAAAATAATAATTATAAGTAGCGTGGTTTTGGGTTTAGGTTTAGTTCTTTTGGGCCCGATTATAGAGACCACAGAGCCGTATTTTGAAAAAGAAAAGTTGGAATTTATTATCACTTTAGACGGCACTATCAGTATGTTAGCCGAAGTTCCTTCTTCTCGTTTGGATATAGCTAAGCGTGAGATTAAAAATCTAACGAGAGCCCTTGAGGCAGAAAATCTTCAAGATCTTGTTGGACTGGTTGTCTTTACCAATAAAGCTTTTCTACTTTGTCCGCCTACTTATGATTACGAAGGTATGTTCTTGAGATCTCTTGATAGGATTGACGGGAAATTTCTTCGATATGGTCTTCCTCAGCGGGGGACTAACATTGGAGAAGGTCTTCGAGAATCACTTTTTTCTTTTAGTGAGGAAGAGGTAGGAAAAGTTCTTATTCTTTTGACAGATGGAGAATCGAAGGGGGAGGCATCAGAATTAGAAGCAAGTATGGCTGACGCAATTAAGATTTTTTCAAAGGCAAAAGGTATTTCAGTTTATATTATTGGTGTGGGGGAAGCAAGCAGGTCCTCTTATATTCCAACAGCAGACGGAAAGGACTATGAACGCGATCCAAAGACAAACAGACCTATTCGGACTCGACCTGACCCAGGATACTTAAGAAGGCTAGCAAGACGGACAGGCGGGTTGTATATTCACTCTGCTACCGGAAAAGAACTGAGGGATAGTCTTGAGAAAATTCTTAAGACGGAAAGAAAAGAGGTTCAGAAAGGAACGATAAAGGTTGCTAAGGATATTACCCAGTATATTTTAGGATTAGTATTAGTTCTTTTATTCGTCTATTGTATTTTGACTTTAGGTAAGCCCCGTAAAGAATCTAAACGGGGCAAGCTAAGGAAAACGTAAGCCATGTATCTTCAAAAGAGGAACATGGCTTTTTTTCATAACAAAAACATTGACAAAAAAATTCTAGTTGCTATATTAGAGTGTTAACGTCCACTATCCTATTTACGAGCAGTAGGGGCAGATCTCTGTGTCTGCCCTTAAGGCAACCCCTCCTAAGCCCTTAAATCTTGCTCGTAAGTAGGATAGTGGATGGTAAGAGTCCTTCCCTTAAAGCTGTCTCTATTGCTTGGGCGGTTTTTTTTATAACCTCTTTGATGATTTTTTCTTCGGTTTTGGTGAATTTTTTAAGAACAAACCTTTCGGTATCAATGTTTATTTTTTTGTTTATTGGACGTATACCGATACGAAATCTCGGGAAATTCTTTGTCTTTAAATGATTAATTATTGATTGGATGCCTTTGTGTCCGCCAGAAGTTCTATCTTGGCTAATCCGAATGGTACCCAGCGGTAAATCAATGTCGTCGTGAATAACCCAAATATTCTCTGGTTTAATTTTGTAATAAGAAGCAACGGTTTTAACACTCTCGCCAGATCGATTCATAAAAGTCTGCGGTTTTACCAAGATTACTTTCTCACCGTTGATTTTTCCTTTAAACAATTCGGCACCAAATCTCAACTTTGCACTTTGCACTTTGCACTTTGCACTTATCTTGTCAATAGTTTGAAACCCCACATTGTGTCGGGTTTTTTTGTATTTTAAACCAGGATTGCCTAAGCCGACGATTAACCTCATGTTATGTGTTATGTGTTATGTGAATTTATTTAATCATCTCCTCCACCCATTTCTTTATCTCTCCATAATTCCCAATTCCTGCTTTAGGAATCAGGATACTTCCGGCTGTAGGGTGATTCTGGCCGGTAAGTAAACCGCTTTCGCTTATATCAATTATTTTATTTTCTACGGATTCCGGCAAGATTTCGTTGGCTAGTGTATAGAAGCGTCCGATTTCAAAAAATTTTATATCTGTTTTGAAACCACTGCCTAGACTACCGAGTATGGTGCTTACGAGATTAAAACTCAAAAAACTTTTAGGGGAGCGTAGTTTAATTCTTAATGCTTCTAGAATTTGCTGCTGACGCGTGGTTCTTGAAAAGTCTCCTTGGGATGTGTAGCGCGAGCGTATATACTTAAGAGCAGTAAGGCCATCTAAATAATGCCAGCCCTGAGAGAGTTCGAAGGGCTCATAGCTGTAATTTGGACCGGGGAAAAGGGGATCATAAATATCTTCTTCTACATATACCGGAAGCCCTCCAAGAGCATCAATGATTTTGATAAATTCCTCAAAATCCAGACCGATATAGTAATGTATAGGCAGCCCTGTTAAATCTTGGGCTATGACCTTTAATGAATCTACTCCTCCGTAGGAGCAAGCGGCGTTTATTTTAGTCCATCCCGGGCAAGTTGCCTCACGAAGTGAGGCTATAGCCTGGCAGGCATTAGATTTGGGGATTTTTATATATAAGTCACGAGGGATAGAAAAGAGAGTAACTTTTTTGGTTTCAGCCAATGAGATGCTTCCAATGAGGATTGTGTCAGTTAGGTTTCCCCCCGGATAATTTTTGCCACCTTCTCCCCAAATTAAAATATTTATTTGTTTATTTTCTTCTCCCTTCAGGGGCGTTGATTGAAATATATTTTCAATCTGTAGGGATAATTCATGAATTGTCCCTACCTGAATTGTTTCTCCCTCGAAAATATTTTTTTTGGGTTTTATCTCAAAAACATTTTGGGCGGTGGAAAGAAAGTTAAGAAGGAAAAATCCAATAAAACCGACGAGCATTATAAGGGATATAGTTAGCGCCTTTTTCATGATTTAATTATACCTTGTAATCTTTCCTCTTGCAATTTAAAATATCCGTGCTACAATAGAAAGTAGTATGAAGAAAAATTGGATAATTACAACTCTAAGTTTTGTTTGGGAATTAGCCAAGATTATAATTATATCTTTAGCCATAATTATTCCCATTCGTTTTTTTCTGGTTCAACCGTTTTTTGTTAGGGGCGCTTCTATGGAACCTGGTTTTGAAGACGGACAGTATTTAATTATTGATGAATTAAGTTATAGATTCTCTGAACCTCAAAGAGGAGAGGTAGTGGTTTTTAAGTATCCTCAGGATCCTTCCCAATACTATATAAAAAGAATAATAGGTTTGCCCAAAGAAAAAATAGAAATAAAAGATAATAAAATTCTTATTTACAATGATGAACTTCCGCACGGATTGGTATTGGATGAATCTGAATACCTTGGGCAGGATGGAATTACCAGCGGAACACTAGAGATTTCGTTGGACGAAAATGAATATTTTGTTTTAGGAGACAATCGTGCACATAGTTCCGATTCCAGAAGATGGGGGCCGCTGCCGCGAAAGTATGTCGTTGGTCGAGCATGGATTCGAGCTTGGCCATTTAATCAAGCTGCAATATTCTCTCGCTGAAAATTATGCCTAAGATTGAAAAAAAGATTACTCCTCTATTTGCTGCTCCCAAAGGAATGCAGGACATCTTGGGGGAGGAGGAGCATTATTGGCAAGATTTGCAAAGAGTAGTTAAAGAGGAAGCGCAAAGTTTCAATTTTAAAAAGATTGATACACCTATTTTAGAAGATATAAGGCTTTTTCAAAGAGCCACCGGTGAGACTACGGATATTGTAGAAAAAGAAATGTTCGAGCTTACCACCAAAGGAGGCCATAGCTTGGCTTTGAGGCCGGAATTTACTCCGTCAGTAATAAGAGCTTATTTAGAAAATGGTCTTTATGCACAACCTCTGCCGGTAAAGCTTTACTCTCTTGGTCCTGTTTTTCGTTATGCCCAACCGCAAGCCGGAAGATTTCGTCAATTTCATCAATTCAACTTTGAGATAATCGGAGATAAAGCGCCAGTTCTTGATGCCCAACTTATTTCGCTTTTTTGGGGGATACTTGAAAAATTAAAACTTAAGAATTTAAATATTCAAATCAATAGTATCGGCTGTGGCCAATGCCGACCGGCTTACGAAAGAGTCCTTAAGGATTATTACCAGAGAAATCTGAGCAAATTATGTTCCGATTGTCGCCGGAGACTCAAAAAAAATCCTCTACGGCTCCTAGACTGCAAAGAAGACAAATGTAGACTACTTGCCAATAATGCTCCTCAGATTGTTGATCATTTGTGTGAAGAGTGTCATGACCACTTTAAAGATGTTTTAGAACTCCTAGACGAGCTAGAACTTCCTTATATCTTGAATCCTTCTTTAGCTAGGGGGCTTGATTACTATACTAAGACAGTTTTTGAGGTCTGGCCTCAAGAAAAAGATGAAAGGCAAATTTCTTTGGGCGGCGGCGGACGTTATGATTTACTCGTAGAACTTTTGGGAGGAAGAGATACTGCTGCAGTTGGTTTTGCCGGAGGAATAGAAAGAATTATTGACTTGATGAAAGCACAGAAGGTAGAACCAGCAAAAGTTGCGCCTTCTCAAGTTTATCTAGCTCAATTAGGGGAGGCTGCCAAAAAGAGAGCTTTAAAATTATTTAAAACCCTAATTGGCGCAAAAATTAAAGTAGCTGAAAATTTTTCTAAAGATAGTTTGAAGTCCCAACTAAGAACTGCCAATAGATTGGGCGTGAGAATCTGTTTAATTCTTGGTCAAAAAGAGACACTGGAAGAAACTATTATTATTAGAGATATGACCACGGGCGTACAAGAGGTTGTTGATATTAAGAAAATTGTTGGGGAAGTGAAGAAGAGACTTAAACGATAATTTCTAATTTCTAATTTCTAATTTCTAAACAAATCACAAATTCTAAATTTCAAATTCTAAACACGCTGTTTGGAACATTGAGATTTGTGATTTAGAATTTGTTTAGGATTTAGGATTTTGAATTTAGGATTTAATTATAGGGGAGGTGAACTTATGTGGTTAAAGTTAATAGGAGGGAGAGAGAAAGTACTTATAGTTTACTACGGCGTTTTACTGAAGGACTTAAACAAAGTAAACTTTTAATAGAGGCGAGACGGGCCCGGTTTTATCAACGTCCGAAGAATAAAAGAAGACTCAAAGATGAAGCCCTGGTCAGAGCTAAATTTAGAAAAGAAAGAAAGAGACTAATAAAATTAGGCTTGTTAGAGAAAGGAGAGAAAATGAAGAGTCCGGTCAAAATTTCCAAGCCGTAGATTTCGCTCATAAATTATGACAAAATTGGCAGAGAAAATGAAGAGTCCGGTCAAAATTTCCAAGTCGTAGACGTAGGAAATTTTATAACCGAACCTTTACCCCGCCCTTTCTAAATCTTCCTTAGTCTTTACAGATTTCGGAATTATGTAGTCTTTCTTTGACTCATTTAGACTAACTAAGGCTCAGAAAGGGCGGGGTGCTCAATTTTTTAGCGAAATTTTATTCGTTCTATGAACTCCAAAATTTCGACAAAATTGGC
>CAYRSW010000020.1:0-12218 GCA_964427335.1 uncultured Candidatus Saccharibacteria bacterium | reverse complement strand
TCGCCATTTATCTGTACCCAGAACATAAGCGATGGTGGCGCAAGATTCTAATGGGTAATTGTTTTTAAGCCGCTTCCAAAAAATACCAGACACAATTCGGCGGTCTTCGTATGTTCTCACCTCTTTTTCTAAAAGAGAAGCCATAATAACAACTTCGTAAATGCTTTTATTCTGATTTTTGATATCCAAACGCATCTGGGCTGTGAGTTTCTGGTCAAAATTATCAAGCATCTTTTTTAGAATCTCTTTAGGAGTAGTGTCTTTATAAAGGTTGTATGTATCGGGAAAAAGAAAGCCCTCTAAACCAACATCTCCGGACAAATCCTTTAGAAATTCATAAATGTCCCGATATTCTGAAGCAGCAGAAAATATAGCCAGTCCTCCTTCTTTAACTAAATCAGCTTCTACTAATTTCAATTCTATCTCTCGGACGGTAAGTCCTTCTGGAATAGTAACTTGGAGCTCATTAGAAACAACTTTTCCTTGGACCAAAGCATTTACAATTTCTTCTATAGTCATATTGGGCCGGAATAGATACTCGCCGGCCTGAAGCTTCTTGGATAATTTTTCTTTCCAGACATAGAATTCAAAATAAAAGCTGCTTCTTATCAAGCCATCACTTTCTAAATGACGAGATATCTGCTTTACGCCCTGACCTTGTTTCGCTACAAAGGTTTTTTCTATATCGGAAGGGCTGGCGGGAAGGTTGAATTGATAACTAATATAAAAATAGATGCCTGTTCCTAAAGCAATAATGGTTATTAGAATGATGGGAATAATAATTTTTATTCGCATATTAGCATAATTGGCATAAAATTAGCATCTTAATTCGTATGCTTTACCACCAATGGAACGAATGCAAACCCCGGAAACTCTTTTTCTTCAAACTTATCTTTACTAATTTTCTCTAATAACCAAATACTCCCTCCTACCGGTGTGACCAATCTTCCTCCAACCTTCAACTGTTTTTTCCAAGCCTCCGGAATCTTCTCCGCTGCTGCCGCAGCAATAATTTTATCAAACGGAGCTTCCTCTGGAAGTCCCTTAGAACCATCAGCGCAAATGAATTTAACAATCCCCTTCTCTACAAAGTTATATTTAGCGATGTTTTTTCGACCAAATTCCATTAATTCAGGAATAAGTTCAATGGCAAAAACCCTGCCTTTCAGACCAACAATGTAAGCCAAAAGAGCTGTTTGCCAGCCGGAGCCAGAACCAATATCTAAAATTTTATCTCCGGGGCGGGGCTCTAAAAGCTCTTGCATAAAAGCAACCGTCAAGGGTTGAGAAATAGTCTGGCCACAACCAATAGAAAGTGGGGCATTAATATATGCCTCATCTCTTAAATCCTCCGGCACAAAATCCGCCCGGTCAATCTTTTTAAAGGCTTTTATAATTCTAGATGTTTTGAGGTAGTCCTCTTGGATTAAACTGTCTATTAATTGTTTCATTTATTATTTTATTATTTTATTTTTACTTTCCAAATCGTCTTTCTCTCTTGGAATAATCTCTAATCGCCTTTATAAATTCTTCTTTAGAAAAATCTGGCCAAAGGGTATCAGTAAAATAAAGTTGAGCATCGGCAATATCCCACATCATAAATCCAGTAGAAAGATGGGACTCTCCACCGGTTCTAATCACTAAATCAACCGGCGGGAGTTCCGAAGTCCAAAGATTTTTTTTAATCAGTTGTGGAGTGACCTTTATTTTTTTCTTCTTAGTCCTCGCAATATCAGCTATTTTCTGCACGGCGATTACTAATTCTTCGGTACCATTGTAGGCGAGAAGAATATTAAGAAAAAACTTGTCATAGCTCAAAGTAGCTTTTATGGCTTTTTCCGCCGCTGCTTTTACACTGTGGGGAAGAATCTTGCGCCACCGACCCAAAATATTTATTTTTACTTTATTTTTATGAACCTCTTCTCTTTGGGCTAACTCCAAAAATTTCTCTTTTAAAATTTTAAGTAGGAATTTAACTTCCACAGGACCACGCTTTTCAATATTGCTCCGGGAAGCTGCCCAAAAAGAAAAATAGGGAATTCTTAAATCAAGAGCCGCTTTTAAAATCTCGTCTACCCTTTTTACCCCCTCTCTATGACCCACCCAGGGTTTAAAACCCTTGGCTTTCGCCCAACGCCGATTACCGTCCGGGATAATCGCAATATGGTGAGGAAGATTTTTAATTTTTGATTCCATATGTATATATAATAGTATCTCTATCGGTTTCTGACAAGTTATTAATAAAAAGAGAAAAGCCGAGATTTACTTAACCTCGGCTTGTTTGACTTTAACTAATTGCATTATTGAAAAGTTTTTCTTTATCAACCGGAAATTTCTTTTTAGCCCAACGTTGAAATTCCTCATAACGGAGGCGAATCAATGTAACCAGCCCTGTATGTGGTCCATCTTTTGGTAGCCCTAAAATCTCTGTGGAAATATTATTTAGAGGATATCCATGCTCCTCCCCAAAAGGATCATGAAAAGATTGACTTCCAGCTCTAATATGCAGACTGTTTTGAGAAGTAGTCACTCCGGCATAATGTGTATGTCCAGCAGCATTTATAGTAAATCGCCCTTCCTGATAGGAACTAGTAGTTCCTCTTTTACCAAATGCTTCACGCATTGATCTGATACTATCATTATATTTAGAGGCGCGTTGTCCTTGTTTGTGCTTGCCGAAAATAGCATAGAAGTAAAATTCATTTTGAGTAAGTATCTCTTTCTCGCCCATATTTCTCTTATTTTTTACCGGAATTATCCCCATAACACCGTCAGCTATGCCAATCTTCCCTATCATTTTGGTAAAAATCAGTTTTTCTAAATCTTTTTCTTTAAGATCAGGATGATGTTTTAAAAGTTCGTCCCTCATTCTTATGGCTATCAATTCAGACTCGCTGAAAAACCCACCAAAGGTATTTTGAAAGTGATTCCCACTAAGGAGGGTGATCACTCCCAAATCTCCTCCGACAACTAGACCTACCTTTTCTGCCCTTTTTAAAATCTGATAGAAATATTCATGATAAGGCACAACAGCATTAGCTATGTAAGATTCTAACTGTTTATCAGTCATAAGGATCCCGCCGAGAATCGCGTTTTTAAATAGGAGTGTCTTTAGTCTCTTGTTCTTTTCTTTAAGCCTCTTTTCTAAAGGAAGATTTAATTCTTCTATTCCCAATTCTAGCTTCTCTATGGCTCGATTTAGTTTGTAATCTGGCAGCCAGTCAGGATGATCTTGCTCCTCAGTGTTAAAATTGTGAGCTTGCAGGATATCAGCTAGATTAATATAAGCAAGAATCGGCGCATCAGTCCCTAAAAGAAAATCATGAATTACCTGATTATGGTATTTGAGGGGTGGATAGGAATCTGTCTCATAATAAGAAATCCATCTATGCCCGTGATGCATATCAGCTTCTAGTTCCGTATAAATTTTATTCTTACCCTCTACCAAACTGTGAAGTTTCTTTTTGGAGCTGAAGATTTCACTGTTGGTTAAGAATCCACTATAGGCCTGATGTTCTTTAGGAATACCATTCACCCATTCAAAAATCATTATTCCAGAATGGAAGTCTTCAGAATTAGTCAGCTTTGTAATAGCATCTCCTAGTTTGACTCCTTGAGAGGCAACTTTTTTAATAAACTGGGCATCTAAGGCGGTTGGAAGTTGGGTAATGGTTACCGAAGTGATTCCCTCTCTGGTATTATAAGAAACCGGTAGAGATGAATTGGTGAGGTTGGTGCCACCAGCAACAATAAGGTCGGGCTGTTTTTGGCCGTTATTGATGGCTTTCCTGGTATTCTCTATTAGCTTTCCCAAATATGTGTCAAAACTAGACGCATCTTTCCGATGAACTATTTTAATCTTTTTTTTGCTTTCAGCTTGACCAATTTCTATAAAGGCCTTTCCGGTGGCAATTACTTCACTATTTGGGATACTCGTTTCTAATTTATAAATAATGTATTTCTGCATTTCCTGGTGTGTAAGATTTATCTGTTTTTCTGCTACATTAGTCATCTTGACAAAAATTCGGCGATAGTGTTCAAAGTCATCTATCATTTTATCAAGTTTCTCTAATTCTTCCTTTTTTGCCTTCTTTCGCTTTCGCTTAAGCTGGTTTAATTTTCTATTAGTAAAAATAAGTTCTCTAGCAACCTTTATGCTGATACTTTCGTTAGTCAGCCATACTGAAAGAGTTTCTTCTATGGTACCAAATGTAATATAAATGGGCCCGGAAAAAATCGGCTTTCCTTGATAGGTTACACATCTCCGAAGCATCTCAACTACATGGTCAAATTTCATCTTAAAAGGAATAAAAACCACTTCTCCTTTGGCTAATTTTTCTGCTGGCGAACCTTCTTCCTGAATAATCCCTAAGGGATAATCTATCAAATCTAAATCTGGTTCCACGCCCGAAACACGAGCTCTGAAGGGTTTCAGATTTGAATAGCGCAAAACATCCATGTAGACCAAATTACCAGTCATAACTACCGCATCACACTTTTCGACTTCAGCTAACCTTAAAGCATTGCTGACTAAATTCTTGAATGGATCTAATTCCCCCAAAATACCGACAAAGGGTGAGTTTATCGCCATAATCTTGGGAGCATGGCCCAGATGCGATTTTATCTTAAGGGGACCTTCGAAACTTGTTTCGGGAATCTTCATAGCAGTTACTTCTTTGGGAATATCCACCAACTTTGAGATTCCATTCATTGAAATTCGGGTTCTACCTCGAACCAAACCCATTCTAGAAGCCCGACCCCTAAGAGTTGACAGCTTATACCCTGGGAAAGCTTTTTTAATTTCTTCGAGAGTTACATTGGGGTCAGCCCAAAGACGTGCTAGTTTTTCTCTTTTTTCTGAATCTTGCCAACTTTCGCAAAAAATCTTTGCCCGAACCTGTTTTGGGGAAATCTTCCCATTCCATCCCTTTACAGAAAGGGTGCTTAATTTATCCCCGAATTCTTGATTGAGTTTCGAACATAACTCTTGAGTGGTCCACCCTGGATGTTCCCTTTTGAGCTCAAGAAGTCTTTCTTCCAGTTCTGGAATCTTTCTAGTAATTCTTTTCCAAAAAGTCATTGGCATAACATGCCTCCTTTTTATTTTTTAAAGAACTCATTATTAGTTTATCTTATTGACATTGTTTGTCAATAAGATAAACTTTAATAAGATAACTTGTTCTTTAATAATACAATAAGGAGCAGATAAATGCAACTGAATTTTTGGTGTGAATTTCTGGCTTACGAAGAGATTGTAAAAAAAGAAGTTTTGGGAATGCTGAAAAAATATAATGTGGGAATTTATCTTATGGTGGATAAAACCAAACTGAAGAATCTTCCAAAAGTTCTAAAGATTTATGAGCAGGAAGAAATCAAAATTGGTCTATGGCCCCTGCTTCCCAAGGAAGATGGATATTGGCCGTCCGAACGAAATGTAGAATTAGTTTCTCTTTTTTTGGATGAAATATTCAAACATTGCCGAGCTAATAATGTAAGAATAAATGAGATAATTTTAGACCTAGAAACCCCCATATATCTAATGCATGGACCGCCTAAAGGAATTAATCGAGAAGTTCTCGCAAGGGGCGCAGAAAGAATTAAGAGGAATACAAATAAGGTTCGCTTCAAGAAGGCAAAAAAGCAGTTCAAAAAAATAATAGATAAAATTCACCACGAAGGGACAAAAGCTAAAGCTACGGTTACTGATTTTATTCTCGAAGATTTGGGATTAATCACAGGAAACGCTGTCCAGGATTTTCAAGAAGCCCCAGTATTTGGTCTTGGATGGGATGAAATTATCCTGGGATGTTATAACTCCGACTTAAAACATTCTTTAAAGATTTTCTCTCATTCAGATTTGACCTATGCGCTATACCGTCTTGCCAATAAGGCACAGAAAAAACTTGGTTTAAAAGTAAGCTATTCTTTAGGAATAATTGACCCAACCGGTAAAAGCGGAGTGGAGCCAGTGGCAAGTTTTAAAACCATAGAAACACTTGCTCCCGACATCCAAGTAGTCCTGGCTGCTGGGATAGATAGGGCCACTATTTACAACCTAGAAGGACTCCTAAAATTCCCCCACCCTGAACAAAAATTAGAAAAACTTCTCTCTTTAACTCCCCGGATTCCCCAATTCAGCCCCGGCGCGCTACTCTATCTTGCCACAAGAAAAATCTCCTGCTGGCTTCTAAACTTGTATCAATTTTTAAAATAGCTTAAATAAGCCCTGTTGAAGTTTAATTTCAACGGGGCTTTGTTATCAATAAAAAAACCAATCTTACTTAAAAACAAGCAAGAATAATCCGGCGCTGATTAAAGCTATAGCCGAAATCCTTTTTAACCTTATTCCCTTTCTTAGTTCTCCTTTTATTAGTGCCGGGGCTTTCACTGAAAGAATAGCGATTAAAATTATCAAGAATGCGTATTGGGTGCCCTGAAGAGCACTGACCAACGAAACACTGGCTAAGAAAATAGAATAATTTAGCAAAAGAAAACTTAAGCCTCCTAAACCTTGATTAGAAAGATAAAGAAGCCCCATTTCCCGCCTTACTGTTCTTGAGGCACTAAATATTTTTTCTCTAATTTTTGGAAAAGCCAAGAAAGAAAGCGCGCCTAAAAAAGAACCAATTCTCATCCAAATAAAGCCGCTCCAAAATGGCTGATTAAGGTAAACAAATTTTGTTGAAACAAAAGCACAGGCATAAATAAAAGAAGCAAGAATAGCTAAGAATACATCTGTCTCCGAAGGAGTGCCAATTTTTCTTTTTTTAATAGAAATGAGTACAGCCCCGGGCACTAAAAGAAAAAAAGCAGCAAGCTGTGTGGTCGTCAGTCGCTCCCCTAAAAACACAAAGCTTAAGGCAAAAATAGAAAGAGGAATTAGTCCCCCAACTAAAGGCAGTACCCTTGAGGTCTCGCCTCGATAAAGAGCATTAAAGAATGTAAAAATAGCCAGAATAAAAATTGCTCCGGTAAATAGATTTATAAAAATCTGGCTAGCGGGAGGAATAGTGAAGTTGACGAAAGGAATAAATATTAAAACAAAAAGCCCGAGTACTCCAATGTAAAAAGAATAAACCACGGGCTTGAGAACAGAAGTACTAAGTAAAAATTTATCAACTATTGAATTGACAGCATTAATAAGATAGGCAGCAATAGCAATAAATAACCAAGACATATTATTCGCAGCTTCCGCCGCTAGAGGAACTAGTTCCTCCTCCGAAACTGGGAGAAGGAGTTTCGCTGGAAAGGACTTGTGAGCACTCGTCAGGTGGCGAGTTGAAGCTTTGACAAATTACGGTTTTGTATTTCTCTGGAGATCTTTCTAAATCAGGTATAACCACACATTTCACATCTCCCACGGGACAATATTGCTGGTTTGAGACAACAACCGCATCATTTATTACAAGTGTCGGTGAGCCCTGAACGCCATACTTTTCATTAATAGCAGTATCAATATCAAACTTGGGATATAGTCCATTAAGCCAAGTTGTTTTATCGTTATACTGCTCGGTTACTCTAAACTCCTTGTCAGTTTCTGCCGCGCAAATCTTAAGTTTCCCCTCGTCAATTCCTGCCTCGCTTAAACACTTATTATAATCGCCATCTTCAACAAAACAATTCAAATATTCAATATACTTCCGGGCATCCTCCTTTTGAATGCAGTATTGCCGTAAATTTTCATCAATTTCTTCCTTGTCATGCATTATATAATCCACAAAATGAATCTCAATATTTGCTTTATCTTTCAATAAATTATAAACAGGTAAAATCCCTTTTTGCGCTTGCAGACCATAGGGACAATAAGACATAACAAATAGTTTAACATCTGGCAAATCTTGTTTAGGAATCTCCGTAGAAGACGAAGCTTCCTCTTCCGTTTGAGCTTCTATCTCAATGGCTTCGGGAAAAAGAAATTTGCCATCTCGGGTAATATACGAATCAAAGGTTTGTCCCTCAACATCAACCTGAAGCTTATAAAGATTATAAAGATCACCTGCCTCAAAATCTACCATACCTTTAAGAGAAGCAGAGCTCTGGCCTTGAAGAATATTTTCATTAATGTACTCAACTGCTTTCTGGCCGGCTTCTTCGGCTGAAAGTAAAGCTACCCTCGGCTCTTCAACTTCCTTTTTAAAATTAAAACCAGAAGTGAGAATCGAGGCCACCAGCAATATGCCAATAATTACTGTCGGCAGGATTGAAAATAATTTTTCATTTTTGATTTCTTTCATACGAATAGTTAATTCTACCTTTTTCAGAATCGCAGACTCCCGCCTACGCTGCGCTTTGGCGGGCAAGGAAGTCTGCTACTCCAAGTATGGCAGAAAAATAAATTAATAAAAGAATAAATGAATAAACCAGATTTACTATATCAGATAAACGATAAAAAGTGAAGAGTTTCTTAAAAGGACAGTCCTTTAAAAAAGACTGTCCTTTTTTGTTTAATATTTTAAATTTCCCTTAAACGGACCCTTACTTCTCATTTTCAAAGAACAAAGAGCAGCAGCAAAGTCACAGGCATCTTTTGGAGACTTCCTTAAAATCCTCTGACCATCATAAGCACCGGTTATAGTGTCTCCGCGACCATTTCTGCCCTCGATGGTTGCTTCTGAAGTAAAGAAGGCGGGATAAATTTCCCCTTGAGCATAGATCATTACTCCTTTACTGTGGATCAATACAATTTCCTTAACTCCAGAGAAAGCTAGAATTCTTAGCGCTTTTTCGGGATTTTTCTCACCAGTAAGTATTTCCGCCTCTACTCTATCCAGCTTCAGAATATCCACTAACGGTAAAATCTCATTTTTTTCTTCCCAAGCGTCCATTTTCATCTCTTTCCCTTCTCCCATTAACTTTCGCATAAACCCCTGGACATCCAGCGAAATCAATCCCTTTTCAGAAAACTCTCTTATTATCTCAATAGAGATTTCGCCTTTTACTAAAGCGCTGATGTGAAATATCTTTGCCTCAATATCGGCAAAGATATTTTTAAGTTCAAACGGAGTAGGAGAAATCACGCATTTACAGATTCTTTTGTCCGGATTTTGGGGGTCCGGATAAATGTTTTCCATCTGGGTAGTTTCTTCTGACCAAGAAGGAAACACTTGAATTCCCTCATCCCCGAACTCCTTCAGTAGATAAGAATCTTTCTTCGCTAGTTTTGTTATCACAGCAACCTTCAATCTCTTCCCAGTTGGCAACTCCATTCCAGCTGGAGGAAAGGCAGAGTAATAAACACCGCCACCCGGAGCATACCACCCTTTCTCCTTGCCTATAATAATCTTATCTTTGGTCATACTCCCAATCATTACTAAATCAAACTTTTTCACCAGAATCCTCCTTCTTTTCTTTTTTAGTGATCCGAACCACCTTTACCCGTTTATCGTCCCTCTGTAAAATCTTTATCCCCACACCGCTTTCTTCGATTGATTCTCCTTCTTTGGGAATTCTTCCAAAATAGTCAATAATGAATCCTCCGAGTGACTCAAAATCAGGCTTTTTAGGCAAAGTGATTCCTAATTTCTCGTTGACTTCATCAATGTCTGCTTCTGCTTTTACAATGGCGGTTCCATCTTCTTGAACTTTTATTTCTTCCCCGTTATGCTTACGCTCATCATACTCATCTTCAATTTCTCCGACAATCTCCTCAAGAAGATCCTCCATTGTCACCATGCCGGCTACCCCGCCATATTCATCAACCACAACAGCCAAATGAGTTCTTTCTTTTTTAAGTTCTCTCAACACCCCGCTTAAAGGAGTAGTATAAGCCACAAAAATTGGAGGATTCATAATCTTACCTACTTTAAGATTCTTGCGGTCATTATCATTGAAGCCCAACAAGTCCTTGCTATGAGCGATACCGACAATATTTTCTCTATTCCCCCTATAGACAGGTATCCGTGAATAACCTTCCTTTTTTATTAAGTTGATAAGTTCTTCTAAGCTTTTATTTTCTTCAATATAAACTATTTTGGTCCGGGGGGTCACTATTCCCTTTACCTTAGTATCATCGAACCTCAAAGCACTGTGAACAAGTTCTTCTTCTCTTTTATCTATAGCCCCCTCTTCTTGACCAATATCAATAAGGGCATGAATGTCTTTTTCCGTAACTGAATAACTTTTTGGTTTTTTAACCCTTAATGTCTTCAAAATTCCGCCGGTAAGAAAGGATAAAATTTTAACAATTGGACTGAAAACAATGGAGAGAAGAAGAATTACACCCGCTATCTTCAAAGCAACGTCTGGACTATGTTCACGACAGTATCTCTTTGGTGTTATCTCTCCGAAAATAAGAAGCACCAAAGTCATTGTTCCGGTGACTACTCCTATAGTCAGACCAATGGCACCAGTAAATAACTTACTTGCTAAAAAAGTAGCCAAACTAGCTGCCGCAACATTAGCTAGATTGTTACCAATCAAAATTGTAATTAACCAACGAGAAGGGTTCTTGAATAGAAATTCTAACCATCCGCCTCTTTTTTTATACTCCCTCTTTAACCTCTTTACAGTAATTTTATCCAAAGAAGAAAGAGCAATCTCCGCACCCGAAAAAAATGCGGAAAACAAAACACAAACACCCAAAAGCACTACAAACAAAGCTATCTCCATCTAATTCATCCTCCTATTTCTTGTATCTATTTGTTATTAATGAGCTAATTCTCTTCTTCTAGAATAGCATATCTTTCAAAAAAAGTCAAGCAAATTTAAAAGGACGCTTCTTGCGAAACGCCCTTGGTTGGAACTATTTTTTGCATCTATGGCATTTGTACTTAGCCAGAAAATCTTGATGATATCTATCATTATCCCAAACTAAGGTATCCATTCCCTTTCTGCCACAAACTCTGCATTTGGGATTTTTATAAAAAGCTCCGTACTCTTTGAATCCAAACTTCTTAGCCCAATCTCTATCTAAATATTTTACAAAATCAGCATGTCTGCAGATAACCGCAGGTTTTAAGCGAGAATTTTTTGTAACTGCTTGAGCATAAACTTCTTGATAATCTTTTATTTGATCCTTTGTTAAAGAGCAGTAAACCCTGCAGGTACCAAACTTCTCTTTGGTTTGGGAAACAGAAATTCCTCTTTTTCTTAAACTTTCTCCTGTCCAATTAGCTGCCTCACCAACCATAATAAAATAATTTTCAGGAATTGGATCTCCGTCAAAATCAACCTTGCTCCCCCAATAAGCTCCAGACATTGTTTACCTCCCTTATCTATTCTTTATCTTCAGGTCAGTTTATCACACCCACCAAAAAAGTCAAGAGGCGCTTTCTGTAAAGCGCCTCTATTTGATACTCGTTTCTATAAAGACAACAAACTTAATCATGGTCACTATCTGCTGAGATGAAAGAATTACTCCCGAATCATGGATTACCATCTGTGCTTTTACCACTGCTTATCCCTCCACTATCCTTCTTGCAAGAAGCTTGGGAGGGTGCAGAACCTTTAATTTGTCTTTCAATCTCCAACCAACCCTCCTTAAAAATCTTAGTATCTTCTAACACCCCCTTTATTAAATGCATACCAGAAATAACTAAAAAAGGTAGCCAAATCAAGCCCAGAATACTTGAAACAGGATTTAGGAGAAAAAAGCAACCAAGGGTAACCAAGACAATTCCCATACCCAACCCTCCTGAAAGAGAAATCATTCTAAGACGCCTTTTTAACGATTTCAGCTGAGAATATTCAACATCAGTTTCTATTTCGGACTCCACTTTTCCTCCAAGCTTTAATCCAAAAAACTCTTCAGAACAAGTAAGATTAATCCCAAACCAGTTTATTTTCTTAATTTTCGTCCACTTACGCCCCAATATTTTTATGGCCAAGATGTGAAAAAACTCATGGAGTGGAATCGATAAAAAGAAAATAACCACAAAAGAACCAACAAGAACCAATACTTTCAATTCTAGCCTCCTTTACGCAATTGGCTTTCAGAAAACTGCTCTTATAAAAGTCCATTCTACTTATTATATCATAATCCACTAAAAAAGTCAAGGGCTATTAAACAGGGACGCTTATCAAAGGCATCCCTTTTTCTGTATTCTACCAGAAAAAACCTCGGTGGAATTAATCTATATTCTTTCTCATGGCTATTTCTCCAAATTCTTTAAACCCTGACTTTCCATAAAATCTGGCAAGCTCGGGCTTACAGGTCAAGATAATTTTATAGCAATTCCACCTCCTGGTTATTCCAACACATTTTTCAACAATCTGGTAAC
>CAYRSW010000019.1:0-12964 GCA_964427335.1 uncultured Candidatus Saccharibacteria bacterium | reverse complement strand
AAACTATTCACTTGTGTCAAAAGTATAATGTAGAGTCCCCCATCAGAGCAGTCCCATTTTGTTTTATGCAAGGTTACGAAAAACACATTGATGATGTCAAGCTTGAATCTACCGAAATAAGAGAAATAGCTCAAATTATTCCTGATTATAAAAAATGGCGCCGAGAAGAAGGAAAGAGACATGGACCTCCATGTGAAGAGTGTAAGTACTCCAAAATTTGCGAGGGGCCGTGGCGTGACTATATCAAGAAAAGAGGATGGGAAGAATTCCACGCCATAAAATAATTTTAATTTCGTTCCGTCATTTTTAATTTTTCATTTTGAATTTTTAATTTGACTGAGCGAAGCGAAGGAACGTGCCTGTAATTTGTATTTGGAACAAATGTAATAGTAAGTGCGTTATGTGCACTAATCCAACCGAATTTCAAACTCGGAATCCTTTTAAAGATTATGGTTTTGACTCGCTTCGAGGAAGAATTAGTAAAGCAAAAATTTTTAACGAAAAGGGAAATCTTATTGATGATAAAATTATTTTAACCGGCGGAGAACCAACCATTCATCCAGATTTTTTCAAGATTCTAACTTTCGCTAGAAAGAAATATCCTCCAATAATAATAGAGCTGGATACCAATGGCAGAAGATTTTGTTATGCTCCGTTTACTAAAAAGGTTTTAAGTTTTAGGCCAGTAAATATCTACACCAGCTTGCATGGATTTGATGCAAAAACTCATGATGCTGTCACCCGAACTCCGGGCAGTTTTTCTCAAACTGTAAAAGGAATAGAAAATATTCTAAAATATAAAAGCTTAGGACTTCATCAATTTGAATTAAGAATCATTATTACCAAACTTACTTATCAATATACCGAAAAAATATTACAATATATAAAGGAAAGTTTTCCCGGGATTGATCGAGTAGTAATTATTTTTATGGAAATGGAAGGCCAAGCTGGAGAAAACTTTAAAATCGTCGGACTCACTCATACCGAATTTAAAAAATTTATACCAAAGATAGCCAAGTGGATTCCTAAATTCAGAGGGTTTCGCTTTTATCATTTCCCACTTTGTACAATTGAACCTTCTCTCTGGAAATATACCTGGAATACCCTTCCTGAATACGAAGTAACATTTTTGCCTCGTTGCAAAAAGTGCCTCTATAAGAATTACTGTCTAGGAATTCACAAGGATTATCTTGAAAAAGTAGGCCCTAAAGAATTTAGACCAGTTAAGGAGAAATACGTCATAAAGGAAACTGGAGATAAGTATCATCCTATACAAGATGTATTATCTTAGCAAAATCCTCTTTTCTGACTATCTATTTTTAATCCCTCTCCTAGCTATCGCCACCATCGCTGCTTGGGAGGATTTTAAATATGGGAAAATTAGAAATAAATGGATAAAAATTGGTTTTTTATGGGCCCTTGGGCTTTTTGCTTTATTTATTCTCTGGAATCTTTCTTTTTGGACACTGGAATACTTTAATATTGCTCCTCACTCTGCTTTTATTTTGCGGCTCTCTTACTTAAGAGAGGTCTTTTTAAATACTACCCTTGCTTTTTTGGTAGGATTTCTAATGTGGCGCTGGAATGTCTGGTCAGCCGGTGATGCCAAACTCTTTACTTTATTTGCCTTACTTCTTCCCTTAAAATTTTATTCTAAAACATATCTTGCCTATTTTCCTTCCTTTGCCCTTCTTCTTAATATTTTTACCATTGCTTTAGCAATATTTCTGATAAAACTTATCTATACTTTTTTCCAGTGGCTCCTCTTCGCTCGCAAAATTAATTCCCCTGAAAAAAATAAAGATATAAATAAAGAAAGGTCAAAGAAAAAAAGATTAACCTTAGTGAAGGAAGCTTTAACTATGATTGTTATCTTCTTTGTTATGGTCAGTTTCTTTGGAATTCTTTTTAGAAGCACAGCCGGAAAAACTCTCACCTATTTTTTTACCGTCACTCTGGGCCTTGAAAGATGGACCGTCTTCATTATACTTTTAGGGGTCTTTATACTCCTGATGAGAGTACTTCAAAAAATAAGAAAGGTTTTTTACATCATCGCAGTTGTTATTCTGGTCTTCCTATTTTACAAATGGATTTTCTTTGGTCAATCTCCGCTTTTGGCTATCAGGCCAATGTTGGGCACTACCTCAATAATTATCTTTGGTGGATTTGCTTTTAGAAAAATGTTTGATTGGTATCTTAAGAAAAAAGAGATTAAAACAGTATTGCCAGAAGCCCTCAAACCGGGAATGCGGTTTACCGAAGAGACTCTTAACGCATTAATGGGAAAAGACAAAAAAGATAAAATTGTATTCAAAAAAACCATCGGCAGAATTTATCCAGACGGGCTGACTCGAAAACAAATACCACTCTTGAAAGAACTTATTAAGGGTAAAAAAATAATCTTAGAGATATATCAACCCTCTCCTTTTGCTATTTGGATGCTTGCCGGGCTTATTATTACTATTATATTGAGGGGAGCAGTAATCCAGCCATTGTTAAAATAGAGACCTAACTTATCCACAATCTCTAGCTTGTTTAGCTTCTTGAAATCTGGTAGAATACAACCATGAACAAAAAACCCTTAATCTACCTTACTATTATAATTTTACTCATCGGAGCCATAGGAATAACCAAGCCCTGGAAACTGGTTTCTGCTTTTTATCTTGGCTGTGAAACTTGTATTAATTTTAGTGCTTCGCCCAATCCTATCAACCGAGGGGAATTATCTACCTTAACTCTTATTGTAGACAATAAAGAGTCAGCTCCTGCTTATGCTTACTGTACTATTACAAATCCTGATGGCTCTAAAATAATAGATGATGAGCGACTTAATGATGGCACCTACAACTACGTTGTCTGGCCGGGTGGTGGGGATCCAGGAGATTTTATTTATACCGCTAGCTGTACCGGGGGCGGAGGAACACCAACTGATAGTGTTATCATAACAGTAAACAACCAAGCCCCAAATGTTCCGACTCTCATTGCTCCCCCTAATGATGTCTGGATTACTTATGAACCTACCTTTGAAGCTGATGTTCCCGACCCAGCAGATCCAGAAGGAGACCAAGTTAAGGTTTGTTTTGATTTAGATAGTAATGGTTCTTGTGAATACTGGAGTGGTTTTGGCGGCCCCGGTAGAAGAGTTAGCTGGTCAACCACGGTACCTGATACTACGGGAAGGTCTTGGAGAGCCAAAGCCCAGGATGAGTACGGAGCTGAATCCGGCTGGTCTGGCTCTTGGACGCTTAAAAAAGACACAACTCCACCTTCTCGCTCTATTGATCAAGAAAATGGCGTTTCTTTAGATACTGATATTTGGGTAAATCTTACAGAAAGTGATGCTACTTCGGGAGTGGCTGAAGGAGACGTTGATGTAAGAATAAATGGCGGTTTATGGGTAAATAGCGATTTACCTAACGGAGGCAGCACTATTGATGATTTTATTTATGAGGGCCAGAAGGGCAGCACTTATGAGTTTAGATATCGGGTCAAAGATAATGTTGATTGGTGGTCCGACTGGGCTTATGATGGTTCGGTACGCATCAACACTCCTCCTGATATTCTTTCCACTTGGGTAACTTACTACTATTGCGAAGGTGACTCTCGAGCAGTTACTCTAAGTTGGGAATACCATGATGATGACGGTGACTCCCAAGTTTCTTATCAGGTTCAAATTGATACTGACGCCAGTTTTTCTGAGCCGCTTATCTTAGATACCGGTGAGATTTCTTCCTCATCTGGCTCTTATACTCCCCCTGACCCAACTATTTTTAATTGGAATGCTGTTTACCAATGGCGAGTGAGGGTTAAAGATGAACCGGGCAGCTGGTCTGCTTGGGAAAAGGACAATTTTAAGACCCCAAAACATCAATATCCGGCTTGTGACTTTTCTTGGGCCCCAGAATATCCCAATGCTTATGATGAAGATTATCCCGACGCCCCGGATACTGCAGTTCAATTTACGGATGAATCTACTGCTTATGGAGGAGCAAGTATTGTCAGCTGGTCTTGGACGTTTGAAGATGGAGACCCGGTCACTTCCAATGAACAAAATCCACTTGTTAAATTCTTATCTGAAGGAGATAAAACAGTTACTCTAGAGGTCTGTGACTCTGAAGCACCATCATATTGCTGTACCGAGGAAAAATCCATCTATGTCAATTTCCCCTTGCCGGAGTGGAGGGAACGAATACCACGGTAGATATTAGATGTTAGATACTGGATGCTAGATTAAAAAGACCCTTTTCTTTAAGAAGGGCTTTTTTTATTTGTTTATTCGTTTATTCGTTTATTAAAATAAATTAATAAATCAATAAATTAATAAATCACCTCTTCAATAACTTCCCACCCAAACCCCCTACTCTTTAAGAAGAGAATTAGTTTTTGTCGTGGCTCTTTATGTTTATTTTCTATAATCTTCCGAGCAAATCCAATCTCCTTCTCCGGGGGCAAAAACTCTTCTAAAACCTTATCAATAATCTCCTCGGCAATTCCCTTCTCTATTAGTTTCTTTTTTACTAGAAATCTTCCGCACGGACGATATCTCAATCTTTCTTCAAGCCACTGCTTAGCAAATTTCTCGTCATCAAGCAACTCCAGATTTTTAAGCTCATCAATAACTTTTTCAATAATCTCTTTATTAAACCCTTTTCCTCTTAATTTCCTCTCCATCTCAAAGACACTTCTCGGCCGAATACCAAGAAGTCGGTAGGTATAGTTAAGGGCTTTATTATTTGACATAATTTATAGTAATATTATATAATAAACTTGACAGAGTTTAAAGCTCTGAAAGTACCTTAAAAACAAAATAAAAAGACACGGAGGTGTTTCTGATGAAAGAAGAAGAAAAGGAACGTAAGGATGAAGGGAAAGAATTAAAAGAGATTCCTAAAAAGGAATCTGGAGATAAGAAAGAAGAACCTAAGGTTCGCGATGATTTTGCTCCTTTGGTGAAAAGTTTTGGTCAATCTTCCGAAGAAAGTCTGGATAGTTATCAAGCGGCCCAAGCCCGAGAATTAAAATTGGTTTCAGTTTATTTAGACTCTCACTCAGGTATAATTTGTAAAACCGACCCGAGAGGAATTATCCATACAGAAGATTCGGGTTATGAAACCGACAATAAAGGCAGAAAAAGAAGAAGAAGATTCTTCATGGGACTGCAAACCGAAGCAGCTACAAAGGGCTGGGAAACAAAGAGTGATAAACTGCCAGAAAAGAAAACCCCTAAGGCTTTTGAAATAAGGGCACAGTCAGACCAGATGCTTAAAATCGTTATTGAAGCTGCTCAAGATGCCGGCGACAGGATGCAGCGCAAAATTGACGAAGAAAATTACGAATGGTTTCCTATCCATTTGACTTCTCCAGAAACTCACAGTATTAACGAAGACAAAGAACCGGACCCAGATAATATTTTAATTAAAGAGTTAGTTTCTGCCGCCCATCAAGGGGTTATGGAAAAACTGGGAGCTAAAGTTGATAAAATTGAAGTGGTTCTTCTCAAGTGGACAGAACATATGCTTTATGCTGATGCTAATGATTCCAAAACTGACCAGATGATTCCTCGAATAAGCTTTGTTATTTCAGTAAAAACCAAACAAGGCAGTGAATGCCTTGCTATTATCCGCGGAGCAATGGGTAGTCTTAAAGAAGTTCTTACTCGTTATGTGCCCGAAGACGCTCCGAAGGAAGATAGAATTCTTTCTAATGTGGTAAAAAAATTAATAGATCAAATTGTTCAAGAAGCCTATGATCTGGATCGAGCTCAAGGAGCCGGGATCTTGGGAAGCGAATGTCCGGTAATTTTCGCCCCCCAAGTAGCTGGAGTTCTAGCTCATGAGGTTATGGGTCATGTAGCCGAGGCGGATATTATTTGCGAAAATAGAAAAAGAAAATCGGCAAAAATTACCTTAAAAAGCAGAATTGGTTCTCAAGTTTCTGATTATCCCCGTTTTAACTTAATTGACACTCCTGAAGCAAATTTAGAGCTTCCCAAACGAACTATCAGAAATAACTTTGGCGCTTTTGTGGTTGATGGTTATGGAAATAAAGGAAAGCAAACCCAGATTGTTCAAAATGGAATAATGGTCAATGCGCTCACTGACCGACACACTTTCAACGAAGTAAAAGATGGACTTAAACCCGAAATTGTCAAAGGCATAGAAGAACACGGACTTTCGGGTTCCGTCAGAAGAGAAAAGTTTGACTGCAAGCCTCAAATTCGAATGCGGGGTACTTTTATTCTCCCAGACGAAAAAGGTCCAGACAGTTTAGAAAAAATGGCTGTACTCATCCCTAAAAACAAAAAGGGAGTTTATGTAAAGAGTTGTCACGGTGGATGGGTCAATCCGGATGGCGGTGAATTCCAAATTAATGGCAATCTCTGCTATTTAATTGAAAATGGTCAAGTAACTAGTAAGCCCATAAAGGATGTTAAAGTCAATGGCAATATCAGTAAATTCAATCAGGCCATTAAGGCTATCGGAACAAGTGCCACCATGCACCACACTTTTGCTGGTTGGTGCGGTAAAAATGACCAAATGGTTCCCGTTGATGGAGCTGGCCCTCTGGTCTATATTGAAAACGCAACGATTGGGGGAGGAGGAGTTCCTCATCCTCCTTGGAAAAAACTAGTAAAAGAGTATGTCAAACAGCACCAGGAAGTTTCAGAAGGAAAACGAACTTCCTCCGCAATCAACATCCCAGAATTTGCTGATGTTATTGGACCAAACAAGCCCCAAGATAAAATCTGTCTTTTAACTGCGGCGCTCCCTGCTGAAGAAGAAATTGCTATCATCACCGGCCAGCGCGACCGAGCTACGCACGAAATGAGAGGTGATAAGGTGGTTGAGAGGAGGAATCGATATGCCTAAAGATAAGATTGCTCGGGATGTGGTTTGGAAAGAGGTTATAAAAGATGAGTTCAAAAGGTTAAAAAAGGCCTTAGATTGTGCTGGTTTAAAAATTCTAGAGGAAAAAGTTGCCGACAGTAAAGATTTTAAAGAGATTGAACATCAAAGAATCCTAGTAGAGAGTGTTAAGCAAGGAATATTCCTAAAACTTAAAAGGATGAACAAATCTATCCCTTCTTTTTTGGAAAAAGAGAGGGGACGACCAAAGTGGGAAATTTGTTTGGCTGGACTGCGTTATCTGGGACAAAAACTTCCTTCTAGTATTCTTCTTAGAAATATTTTTCCGATGTTAAAAATGGAAAAAGTGGGCGAAATACTCTCGTCATATGCAGATAGAGTGTGCGAAGTCTTGCAGAGTTTGTATGACTTTTTGAAAAGAGCTGAACAGTATCTTAAAAATTACGAAAAGGGATTCAGGATTCTTTCTGAATTTAATAAGCAAAATCCAGAATTAGCTAAGCTCTATGCAACCCTTAAAACTTTTAAGCTTGAGGAAGAATTTAAGAATTTTCGAGATTCCTTAGAAAAAGCAGCCTCGGGAACAATAGAAATCTTTATTGAAGGTCCAATCAAGCTTTACCTTATGATAAGCAAAAGTGCATTTCTCATTATCTTCAAAGTTCTAACTCAAGAAAGTATTTTGAAACTAACCCAGGATTCAGATGAACTCAAAGATTTAACAACCTTTCATAAACATATCCATCAAGCAGTAGAAAAATCGGAAACCCTAGATATCACTTTCCAACTTCTCCGGTTGAGCTTACCAGAATATCTAAAACTTCTAGAGAAAGAGTATGAGCGTTTAAGGGGACAGTTTCCTACCGAAGAACTCCAGAGAGCTTTTCTGGAACGATTTGAAAGCGGTGTGATATTTAAGGAGTAAAAAATGACGACCCGTCAAAGCATTGACGGGTCTTTTATTTTTGGAACAATTGAGTTAGAATAATATCAGTCCTATTAGTCCTATAAGACTTATAAGACCTATGACCAAACCACATCACCGTGTCAGTAACTATAAAGACCTTGCCAGTTGGCAAGACCGAACAATCTACCGTGCCTTGGAAATTTTTCCCGGCGCCTTTTCTTGGGCTACCATAGGGGGAATGATTTATTTTTCTTGGGCAAAACCAGTCTGGATTGCTCTTTTTGTTATTGCTTTTGATACTTATTGGCTTATTAAAGTAAGCTATCTTTCAGCCCATCTGGTAGCAACTTATAGGCGGCTAAAAAAACATTTGGGAATCAATTGGAGAGAAAAGTTGGAAAGTGAAGTAGCGAACTTTAGTTCGCGATCTAAAAATTGGCATGATATTTACCATTTAATAATCTTACCAATGTACAAAGAACCACTGGAGGTAATCAAATCTACATTTGAAGCTCTAATTGCCTCAGATTATCCCAAAGATAGAATGCTCGTGGTTCTGGCTACCGAAGAAAGAGCTGGAGAAACTGTCCAAGAAACAGCAGAACAAATCAAAAAGCAATACGGTGATAAATTCTATCATCTTTTAATAACCAGGCATCCCAAAAATATTGTTGGAGAAATGGCCGGTAAAGGCTCCAATGTAACTTGGGCAGCAAGAGTTATTAAGCGAGAATTTATTGATTCTCAAGGAATTCCTCAAAAATTTATAATCGTTTCTGTTTTCGACGCTGATACCTGCGTCCATCCACAATACTTTGGGTGTCTTACTTACCACTTCCTTATCTCTGAAAACCCGACTAAAAAAAGCTACCAACCTATTCCAATGTATCACAATAACCTCTGGGATGCTCCCGCTCCTTTCCGAGTAATAGCCACTAGCAATACTTTCTGGCAGATGATGGAACAGCAGCGGTCAGAACGACTGGTCACTTTTTCTTCTCACTCGATGAGCTTTAAAACCGCTTGTGATGTTGGTTTTTGGCAAACTAATATAGTCTCCGAAGATTCTCGAATATTTTGGCAATGCTTGCTTCATTTTAGCGGCAACTACAGAGTCCAACCTCTTTATTTCCCCATCTCAATGGATACCTGCCTAGCCACGAGTTTTTGGAAAACTCTAAAAAATCAATATAAACAACTTCGGCGTTGGGCCTGGGGAGCAGCAGAAAATCTTCCCTATACCATCTTTGGTTTTCTTAAAGATAAAAAAATACCTCTTAAAAAGAGGATTTATCAAACTTTCAATATTATTGAGGGGAATCATTCTTGGGCAACAAATGCTTTAATCATTTGTTTCTTTGGCTGGCTGCCACTACTTCTAGGGGGAGAGCGTTTTAATGTCACAGTTTTAGCTTATTCTCTACCCAAGATAGTCCAAATATTGGCTAGTTTTGCCCTGATTGGGCTTGTTATTTCTATGGTCATTAGCACCTTACTTCTTCCACCTAAACCGAAAAAATATAAATCTCGCCGAAAAATCGCCATGATTTTCCAATGGCTCTTGGTGCCGCCCTTAACCATATTTTTTGGCTCTTTTCCTGCCCTTGAAGCCCAAACGAGATTGATGCTTGGAAAATACATGGGCTTCTGGGTCACCGAGAAGACCAGAAAATAGTTATTCCAGATGAACTTTTTGCTTAAACTTTTTAAGCTTATCCCTCAACAAGGGATATTTTTTTAACTCTGGCTCCTCTTTAATAAGTCCTTGGGCTTCAACTCTTGCCTTCTGTACTAATTCCAGGTCGTTCAATGTTGCCATAGCTAAATCCGGAATACCCCATTGTCTTTTTCCGGTTAAATCCCCTGGCCCGCGAATCTGGAGGTCTTTTTTTGAAATAGTAAAACCATCACCATACTTTATTAGAGCTCTTAAGCGTTGATGGGTCTTTTGGGCCGGGGAATCCGTAAAAAGAAAACAATAGGACTGATAGGTGCTTCGCCCAACTCTTCCCCTAAATTGATGAAGTTGGGCCAGCCCAAACCTATCTGCTCCTTCAATCATCATTACCGTAGCATTAGGCACATCAATGCCTACTTCTACGACCGAAGTGGAAACTAAAATATGCGTCTTGCCGGCTTTAAAATCTTTCATAATCCTTTCTTTTTCTCTTGAACTCAATTTGCCATGAAGCTTAGCAATTTTTAAATCCGGGAAAATTTTTTCTTTTAATTTCTGATATTCTTCTCCAACAGATTTTACTTCTAATTTTTCGGATTCCTCAACGAGCGGGCAGATAACAAAAGCTTGTCTGCCTGCTTCAATTTGGGCTTTTATAAACTGGTAAGCGTCTTTACGCCGAGCTGGAGCTACTACCTTGGTAATAATAGGAATTCTTCCTTTTGGTAACTCTTTGAGAGTAGAAATATCTAAGTCACCATAAATAGTCAAAGCCAGAGTCCGTGGAATGGGCGTAGCCGTCATCGTCAAGAAATGCGGCACAGGTTTCGCGTCAGTTTCGCGTTTTGGTTTCGCGTCAGTTTCGCGTGCAGCAACGAGCTCTGCTCGCTGCTCTATACCGAAGCGATGCTGTTCATCTATAATTACCAAAGCTAAATCTTTAAAAGCAACATCCTTCTGAATAAGAGCATGAGTGCCGACTAAAATATCAATATCGCCACTTTTTATTTTGCTCTTTAGATTCTGACGACCGATTTGTAAAATTTGATTGGTCTTTTTTCCTAAAAGTTTCTGTCCTGAACCGGTAAGAATAGCAATATTAAGTCCTGCTCCTTTCAAAAGCTCCTTTAATGTTTTGAAATGCTGTTTAGCCAATACTTCGGTTGGGGCCATAAAAGCTACTTGACCGCTTGCCTTGGCTGTCTCTAGAGCAGCAATAGTTGCCACCACGGTTTTTCCAGAACCAACATCGCCATTAAGAAGTCGGTTCATGGGCGTTGGTTTTTCAATGTCTTTTAGAATTTCCCAAGCGGCTATCTTTTGTGAATTTGTAAGAACAAAAGGAAGCCCCTCTACAAAAGTCCGCACTAATCTTTCATTAAAGAGAATCGCTTTTGCTTTTTTTCTTTTAAGAGCAAGTTTGAGTTTTAAAACATAAAGCTGAATTAAAAAAATCTCATCAAAACCAAGACGCTGGCGGGCAACTTTTGCTTGAAGACGACTTGAGGGAAAATGAATTAATTTCAAGGCTCGACTAAGCTCTAAAAAATTCTGTCTGGTTCTTATTTCTTTTGGTAAGAAATCGGGAATCTTTTCCGCCAGCCACAATAGGCGCTTGATTTGAAACCGCAGCATTCGCGAGGAAATCCCAAAAGTTTCTGGATAAATAGGTACTAATCTAGCAGTATGGATATTCCTGCCCAAGGCCTCATAAGAAGGATTTGAAAAATAAACACTCTTTCCGTCAAAATTAACCTTTCCCGCCAAACTCATTTCTTTTCCCTTTAAAAGAGTTTTAGTTAAGAAGGGCTGGTTAAACCAAACCGCCTTGATGGCTCCACTTTGATCTTCAATAACTGCTTCAGTTAAGAACATTTTTTTGCGAGGCGTTCTTCTCGTGCCTATATCAAGAATCTTACCTTGAACGGTAGCAGCTTCACCAACTTTTACTTTAATAATAGGAATGACATTGCTAAAATCAATATACCGGTGAGGAAAATGAAAAAGAAGGTCCCTGGCCGTCTTGATGCCCAACTTGTTGAGCTTTTTGACATATGCGGGACCTATTTTATAAAGTTTGGAAACTGGTGTGTCTAATGTCATGAAACATGAAACATGTAACATGAAACAAACTGTTTCTACAAATTAATTGTTACATGTTATGTGTTACATGAAAAACTGGCGCGCCCAGTAGGATTTGAACCTACGACCTCAAGATCCGCAATCTTGCGCTCTATCCGCTGAGCTATGGGCGCTAGAACTTTAACCTCCTTGCCATCTCATCAATCACTGATTCTTCTTGTTCTTCTTCGGGAAGATATTTCATCATCACGCGGCGAAGCCCAATCGGACTCTCGCTGCCTAAAGGAAGATGGATATAAGGCATTATAGGTTTTCTACTCCTTAAACTTAAAACTTTGGGCTCTCCCGGTTTATAAAATATCCAAAATGAAGCCAAATTTGACCATTCGTAAAATTTATTATCAATAAGAACCCCATCTTTTCTTATAGAAAATTTTATCTCTCGTGGAGGTCTTTTAGAAAAAATAAAAATTACTGCGCCGAGCAAAATAAAAGTAACCGCCGGAAGAATTGCTTTGGCAATAAGCGAAATAATAACTAAAACAACAATACCAATCCCAAAAACTATAAACCAATCTTTGCCTTTCTCCTGTTTCTCAAATTCAGCTGTTTGCCAAGAAAGCAAGGTCTTCCCCTTTTCTAGAGTAGCAACCGGAGTAGCGTCCTTTAGGACGCGATTATCCAGCATCCTTAAATCAATCACCGAAGAATCAAAATTTTCATCTTGTGAAGACATAAAATAGAATCTGGCGGAGGAGAGAGGATTCGAACCTCTGAGACTCTTACGAGCCTACTGGTTTTCAAGACCAGCGCATTCGTCCACTCTGCCACTCCTCCTATATGGCGGAAGGGGAGGGATTCGAACCCTCGATACGGATATTACTCCGCATAACGGGTTAGCAACCCGCCGCTTTCAACCATGCTCAGCCACCCTTCCTTTTTCTCTTTCATCCTACCATTTTTTTGCTTTAAAGTCAATTTACTCCTTCTTCTTCCTCCTCGGCGCTGCTAATACCAATCCCCAGACCTCTTTTGCTCCGGCACGTGATAAAACGCGAGCGCATTCTTTCAGCGTTGAGGCTGTGGTGCAAACATCGTCAACTATAATTACTTTTTTGTCTTTGACTTGCTCTCTATTCTGACAACAAAAAACATTCTTAATATTCTTCTTCCTTTTTTCTTTATTTTTAACTAAGCTTTGAGGAATAGTCGAGCGCTTTCTCGAAAGGACACTAACCAAATTTCTACCGTAATAAGAAGTTAAACTTTGAGCCAAAATTTCGGCTTGATTAAAACCTCGCCAGCGCAAACGATGTTTATGAAGAGGAACAAAAGTCAGCACAAAACCAGACTCCCCTAGGTTAAAACCCAAATCTTCTAAACGTCTAATAAGTAATCTACTCAAAGGGCTCGCTAAATCTTTAACAAACC
>CAYRSW010000018.1:11146-13037 GCA_964427335.1 uncultured Candidatus Saccharibacteria bacterium | reverse complement strand
CTACTAGGACGTGCAATTAATTGATCAATTGTTTCTCCCACCGTAAAGGGTAGAAGTTCCCCTTCTATATTCATAAGAGTAGTTAATCCTACCATAACTATAGTTCTTTTCTCTATTCTAGGGTTACTCTTTTCCATCTCTTTTCTCCCTTTTTCTTGGTTTTCTTTGGTCAAAACTGCCAGCATTTTCTTCCTGAATGGTTCTCCCCAAATATCTACTGCCTCGCTAAAGAGGGCTAGAAACGACTTATGCTTACCGCAATAGCTATTAGGGCTAGGACATTCAATACTAGGTTCTCCTTTAGGAGAATCCTTTGCTAAAAGCAGCTTCCCGCAGACTTGACCTTTTCGGGCACCTTTTTTAATGATGCCGTCACACTTTACTCCATCTTTTCTTGAGGTTCCTGATGGGCTAGCCATGCTTTACCTCCACCTTTTTTCTCGAAATCTTTGATTTCGTAAGAAAAATGAGTGCCCGCGCTCCGTCGCTGAAGCTATGGAGCGTAAGTGACCGAAATGAACGAAGTGAATGTAGGCGGGCTTAAAAAGAACTTATTTTTACTAACTTAGCATATCCTTAAATAAATGTCAATAGGCGATGAAATCTGAAAGACCCATTAGTAAGAATAGAACTATTAAAATGAAGATTCCAAGGGCGATTAACTTCTCCATGCCAATTATGTCTAAATTTTCAAGTCTCGGAGAGACGTAGAAAATTTAGCTACAGAATTGAGCACCCCGCCCCCATTTTGCTTTATAGAAAACTATGCTGAATTCTGCGTTTCAAATTAGCAAGCGAAGTGCCATAATGTTTTAGTTTCTTTTCTCGTTCTCGCGCATCTCTTTCTGAACGGTATGCCTCATAATATATAATTGTCCAATTTCTATTCTTAGTCAAGTGCTTCTGTATCCTTTTCTCCAAACTACTAGAAAAGCCAATATAAATTTTACATGACACTTTGTCTTGAAGAATATATATTTAATACATAAGTAAAATGGGGGCGGGGTAAAGGTTTGGTTACAAAACTTCCTACACTTTCGGCTTGGAAATTTTGACCAAGACCTTTATCTCATCTCGAATCAACGCTGCTTTTTCGAATTCAAGATTTTTGGCTGCTTGCTTCATTTCTTCTGTTTTTAGTTTTATGTAAGCGGGAATATCTTCAATATCTTGCAGTTCAAAATATTCTTTGACTGGCTCTGGGCGAATCTCGTGGTCAATAATACTTTTAATTGCTTTTTTAATGCTTTGAGGAGTAATGTGATGAATTTTATTATATTCAATCTGCTTAATTCTGCGGCGATTAGTTTCTCTAATTGCCCTTTTCATTGAACCGGTAAGCTGGTCAGCGTAAAGAATAACTCTGCCCCGAACATTTCGAGCTGCCCGGCCCATGGTTTGAATTAAAGAGGTCTCGCTTCTTAGAAATCCCTCTTTATCCGCATCAAGAATGGCTACCAAAGCTACTTCTGGCAAATCTAAACCTTCTCGTAATAAATTAATGCCAACTAAAACATCAAATTTACCAAAACGTAAATCCCGAATGATTTCGACTCGTTCTACAGTATGAACATCAGAATGTAAATAACGTACTTTAATGCCATATTCATCAAAATATTCAGTCAAATCTTCAGCCATACGTTTCGTCAATGTAGTAATCAAAACGCGTTCATTTTTTTCAACACGCTGGTTAATTTCAGACAACAAATCATCGACCTGACTTAAGACAGGACGAATTTCAACTTCAGTATCTAATAAGCCTGTAGGACGAACAACTTGTTCCACAATTTTACAAGCATGTTCATCCTCATATGGACCAGGCGTTGCAGAAACAAAAATCATTTGCGGCGCTTTTTGTTCAAATTCTTCAAATCGTAAAGGCCGGTTATCC
>CAYRSW010000018.1:7247-11136 GCA_964427335.1 uncultured Candidatus Saccharibacteria bacterium | reverse complement strand
AAATTTTCCTTTCCTTAAATCCTCTAAAATAATAATTCTATCAAGAGTTTTGATTTCAGAATGAAGATATTCTGCTTTTATCTTTTCTTGCTTTAGATACTCTGATAAATCTTCAGCCATCTTTTTAGTTAAGGTAGTCACTAAAATTCGTTCTTTCTTTTTTACACACTCCTTAACTTCTTCAATCAAGTCCTTAACCTGACCCTGAACAGGCCTTGTGACGAGCCCCGGATCAACCAATCCTGTTGGTCTAATAATCTGCTCAACTATTTGTAAGGAGTGCTTCTTTTCGTATGGTCCGGGTGTGGCTGAAGTATAAATTACTTGGTGGGTTCTATCTTCAAACTCCTGAAATTTTAGGGGACGATTGTCTAAAGCGGAAGGCAGTCTAAACCCATGCTCAATTAAAGTTTTTTTGCGAGACTTATCCCCTTCATACATTCCATGAATTTGCGGCACGGTAACATGCGATTCATCAATGACCACTAAATAATCTTCTGGGAAATAATCAATTAAAGTATAGGGGGGGTCACCCGGCGCCCGACCTGTTAAATAACGCGAATAATTTTCAATACCATTGCAATAGCCAATTTCCCGCATCATCTCCAAATCATATTTTGTTCTCCGCTCTAATCTTTCTGCCTCTAAAAGTTTTCCGTTGGCCTCAAAAAATTTAAGCCGCTCTTTAAGCTCTTTTTTAATTTCTACCAGTGCCTCTTCCATTAATGGTTCAGGAACAACGAAGTGCCGGGCTGGATAGAGAATAACTTTTTCGAATTCTTGAACCTTTTCGCGAGTCACCCCATCAAATTCGGAAATCTTTTTAATTTTATCCTCGTTAAGTTCAATTCGATAAATTACTTCTTTAGCCGGCGGCATTACTTCTAAAGTCCCGCCATGAGCTCTAAATCTTCCCTTGGCTAAAACTTCAGAACGGACATAATGCATTTTAACTAAGCGTTGAATGATTTTATCGCGACCAACTTTTTGATCGACATCAAGCGATAAAGTAATCTCACGATAAAACTCTGGAGAGCCAAGACCATAGATACAAGAAACTGAAGCAACAATAATAACGTCTTTTCGAGCCAGAAGCGCCGAAGTGGCGGCGTGGCGAAGTCGGTCTATTTCTTCATTGATTTCTACTTCTTTCTCAATGTAAGTGTCACTGGTTGGCAGATACGCTTCGGGCTGATAATAATCATAGTAAGAAACAAAATACTCAACCGCGCTCGTTGGGAAAAATTCCCTAAACTCTTGAGCCAGCTGGGCGGCGAGAGTTTTATTATGAGCAATAACTAAAGTCGGCTTCTGGACTGCCTCAATAACATTACCTATTGAAAAGGTTTTCCCGCTTCCAGTCACTCCCAAAAGCGTCTGGTGTCTCATTCCATCTTTAAGACCCCGAACAAGCTCCTTAATTGCCCCCGGCTGATCCCCTTTTGGTTTAAATTTTGATTGAAGTTGAAATTCCATAATAAGCTATACTACCACAATTTCTATCTTTAGTCAAAATAAAAAGCCGTACCTTTCTAAGATACGGCTCCCGTTTTGTTATTATTTTTTTAAATTTTCTATAATTCTTTTTTGCTCTTCTGGTTTTAGAAGAGATAAGCGGTAGGAAAACCAGGATATTAAATCTTTCAGGGGAATGTCCCATTCTTTGGCAATAATTTTTATTGCTTGTTGGAGGTCGGCATCGCCGAAGACGGCCCTCCAGGCTTCTTGTTTCTTTTGGCTAAGCTTTTTTGACAATTTACCTTCTTTGGTAGTCCATTTTTCGTTAATATCTTTTACTGCCTCGTAGGGCATATCATTCTCAAAGAGAAGATGCCATTTGTTATGTAGTACTTTCTCTACAATCTTTACGAATCTACTTGTAGGAAGTAAATGGTGACGATTAGTATGTTTCTTCCTTGGTCTTTTCCACTTTCCAACCTTTTCTTTTTTTCTATCCTTGCGGCTCATCCATCACCCCTATTGTTGAAAATTTTAAAAGTACTTTCTTTAAGAATAGCATAAATTTCAAAGTCCAGCAAAAAAAAATAGCCGCATCCTTTTTAATTGGGGTGCGGCTAAAATTTTAGGTGGTGATTTCACCAGCGTATTTCTCTTTAAACTTCTTGATATTTTCACTTTCCCCTAATATTTCCAGAATATCACCTTCTTCTACTTTGTAATCAGCCGGGGGAACTAAAGCTTTCTCTTTTCCATCCTTCCCGACTACTCGATAGATATAAATCTTAAATTTTTTCCCAAAACTTAACTCATCAAGAATTTTCCCAATGAATTTTTTATTCTCGGCTTTAATTTTACAACTGCTTCCATTGGGTCCAATGTAAATCCTATCTTCCCACTCTTTTTCTTTAATCAGGTTTGCCACATGAATACCAGCATCTTCTTCAAGTCGGACAACTCTAGTTGCCCCTAATTTCTCAAGAGCACGAGCTTGTGCGGGGTCTCCGGCCCGAGCAATAATCTTCATATCTTTATTTTCTTTTTCTTTTTTCTCCTTGTTTTTATCGTCGAGAAACGCAGTGATATTAGTACAAGCTTCTTTATTTTCTCCGATAGCCACTACAGCTACATCAGTATCCTCAAGATCAACTGCTTCTAAACCTTCCTCGGTACTACAATCAAGATTCTGGGTTGTTATACCAAGATTCTTGTGAACCTCATCAGTAATTTTTTCCTCTTTATCAACACCAAGCACAGTAATGTGCCGTTCGGCTAGGATTTTAGCTACCTGGGAACCGAACTTCCCTAGACCAAAAACCACTACTTTCATTTTAACCTCCGTAAAATTTTATCCCACCACTATCCTTTCTTCGAAGTATCCCTTTTTAGGCGCAACTTTACCTTTACTCAAAAGAAAGGCAAAAGTAAGGGGTCCAAGTCGTCCAACATACATTAAAATAATGATAATCAGTTTTCCTAAGTTTGTTAATTTGGGAGTTATACCAGTACTTAAACCCACCGTACCAAAAGCAGAAAACGCCTCAAAGAGTACATTCTCAAATTTGGCACTTTCAAAACTCAAAAGCACCAAAGAAAGAACAAATAGTGTTGCTATTGAAACCAGAATGATCGAGATAGATTTTCTTACTATCTGCCAGGGAACGGTCCGTCCAAAAATCTCTATATCCTTTTTCCCCTTCAGTAAGGAAAAAATTGTTAAAACAACCAGAACAAACGTAGTTACTTTTATCCCACCAGCTGTCCCACCAGGTCCTCCACCAACAAACATCAAAAACATAAGAAGTAGTTTAGTGGCAGGTGTTAGATTAGCTATACTTGTCGTATTAAATCCAGCTGTTCGAGCAGTCACTGATTGGAAATAGGAAGTAAGCACTCTTGTTCCGAGGGGCAAATCGGCCATATTTCCTGATTCTAAAAGCAAGAAACCTAAAGTCCCAACCGCAATAAGAATCAAACTACCTATAATTACTAACTTACTATGAAGACTAAGCTTCTTCTTAATCTTTTCTTTTCGGTTAAACCAAGAAAGAAAAACGTCTTTTAGGTTTATTAAAACCAAAAAACCTAATCCGCCAAAAATAATCAAGGTGGTAATTTTTAGGTTAAAGGCAAAATTATCTTGGAAACTTACGAAACTTGTACTTATTAAAGAAAACCCGGCATTACAGAAAGCGCTAACTGAATGAAACAGTGCCTGAAACGGACTTTGATGGGTCAGTAGCGTACAAAAACCAACTGTCTCAAAAGTGAACGTAGCTAAAATAATAAACCAAACAAGCCTTTTCGCTTCGGTTAAAGATTCAGCATCTAAGACATCTTTTATTGCTTCTTTTGCATCTTCTTGGGAAGTCCCCCATCTCTTACTGCTAAGAAAATAGAGAAGAGCTCCAGCTGTCATAATTCCAAGTCC
>CAYRSW010000018.1:2514-7237 GCA_964427335.1 uncultured Candidatus Saccharibacteria bacterium | reverse complement strand
CAGTAATCAGAGCATTGATAAATGAGGTCCAATTACCAGCGGCTGATGCTAAAGGTAACACTAACAGTATTGTTCCAGCAAAAATAGTTATCAAAAAGGAAAAGCATAGAGCAAACTCTGGTTTTTTCCAGAAAAACCTAACAAATCTATCAAACATTAATTTTTCTCCTTCACCAATTTTATTTTTAAAGACCTTCAGATTTTCCATTAAATCTACACTATTTTTCTAAAAAAGTCAAGGGCTTTCTAAAAAATGGCTGAAAGATTAATCTTTCAGCCATAAATTTTTAAAACCTCAACAATCTCTATCTACGTAAGGCCTGATAATCCTTCCTTCTACATACTTCTTTATTCTTTCTAGTCCTTCAATAATATTTTCCTCTGAAGTAGCATAGGAAAATCTGATGTGTTCACCCTGACGCTTACTTTGAGGTCTTGGGTCAAAATGTTTATCAGCCAGTACTGCTACGTCAATTTCATCTAAAAGCATCTTTCTGAATTCCTCTGAATCTCTAGCACCAACTATTCTGCAGGCTTCTGTAACATTAGCCCATAGATAAAACGCACCTTGTGGCTTAACACAATTAAAGCCCGGAATTTCTTTGGCTAATTTATATATCAAATCTGCCCTTTTAGCAAAGATTTTCATCATCTTTTCAGATTCTTCTTGGGGGCCAGTAATCGCCTCCAGAGCTGCCCATTGGGCTGGGTGATTTGGACAAGAGGTAACGCTGCAGATTTGCTTCTTTAAGGCCTTAATAAATTTTTTAGCCAGCATTTTATTAGCAGCAAAACCGATCCGCCAACCGGTCATCGCATAGGCTTTAGATACCCCTTCCATAATAATAGTCCGCTCTTTCATTCCCGGCATGGAAGCAATACTAATAAACTTCCCATGTAGAAATATTCCAGATTTTACTGAGGCAATACTAATAAACTTTCCATGATGAACCATATGGGAATAAACTTCATCTGAAAGAACCCAGAGATTGTCATATTTTAGCACTAGATTGGCAATCTCTTCTAGCTCCTCTTTTGTAAGCATAGCTCCGACTGGATTCTGGGGAAAATTTAGAATTAAAAGCCGAGTATTTTTATTTAATTTTGCCTTCAGCTCATCTATATCTAAAACAAACTTTTTAAAATCTTTACTTTCCCTAAGAGATATATAGACCGGCTTTAATCCGAGGTCTTTAGTTCGGCCGTAATAAATAGGATACCCTGCTAAAGGAATTACTACTTCGCCTTGACCAGAATCTCCAGCTGCATAAATAGAAAATCCGATAAAGGGCTTAGCCCCATTTGCTACAACTACATCTTCGGGATTAATTTCCATTCCCCTAAAATCCCCAATCCATTTTGCCGCAGCTTCTCTTAATTCAGGAGTACCTGCTGAAGCAGTGTAGCCGGTTTTTCCGTCCTTTATTGCCTTAATAGCGGCCTCTTTTATATTCTCGGGTGTATCAAAATCGGGCTGGCCTAAAAGAAAATCAATAATATCAGTTCTGCCTTCTCTTTTCAGCTTCTGCACATAAGCAGTAACTTCAAAAGCATTTTCTACTCCTAAATTCTTGGCTCTCTCAGAAATTTGCATAACATACCCCCTTTAAATTTTTGTTTAATTGTTAAATAACACTTATCATACAAACCTACCAAAACTTTTTGAGTTTGTCAATAGAAAAGAGGCTCATAATGAGCCCCTAAAATTTTTATATCCATAAACTAGTTTTTTCACTTCGTGCTAATACCGCTCGATAAGCGTCCATATCCATATATCCATGACCGCTAGCTTCAAAAAGAATAGTTTCTTTTCTTCCTTCTCTTTTTGCCTTAAGTGCCTCATCAATAGCTGCTCTGAATGAATAAGTACTTTCTGGCGCCAAAGGAAAGCCCATCAGCCGAATAAATAACGCTCCAGCTTCAATAACAATTCTTTCGTCCTTGGGATAAACCCAGATATTTTCTTTCTTAATCATCCCTTTATGGCGCAGGTAACTTAAAATCGGAGCAGCTAAATGATAACGAAGTCCGTCGGCTTTAATTGGCTCTGGTTGAATATCGCTGCCTAGAGTATAAGCCATAACTTGAGGCGTATAATGAGCATGATCGCAGTAATCATATTTATACTTTCCATCTCGAAGACTGGGAGTCACTTCGGTTTGGGCAACCACGAAATCGATATCTCTTCCCTCTCTTAAAACATCAAGTCCAGCAAAAGGAATAGCTATTCCTCCATAATTACTTCCGCCACCAACACAGGATATAATCTTGGTAGGAAACTCTCCAATTTTTTTAAGCTGCAATCTTGTTTCCAGTCCAATTATTGTTTGGTGTAAAAGAACAAGATTTAACACTGAGCCCAAAGCATAGACCGCATTTTCATCATTTTTTACATCTTCCATCCCTTCCGAAATAGCGATACTTAATGATCCGGGGTGCTTGGGGTTAGTCTTTAATATTTTTCTTCCGAAAGAAGTATTGTTACTTGGAGAAGCAAAGATGCCTACTTTCTTATCTTTATGGCTATTCCCAATATAAATTTCCATAAAAGTAAGCCGTCCTTCTTTCCAATCATATACACTTCTTACCCAGTAAATAGTCACTTCCATTGGATCTTTAGGATCGCTGACTTGAGCAGCAGCATAAGCTACAGCTGTTCCCCATTGTCCAGCACCGGTTTCAGTAACTATTCTCCTTTTACCCTCTTTCTTAGCATAGTAGGCCTGGGCTATTGCAGTGTTTGCTTTATGAGAACCGGTTGTCCCGCCATAAAATTCAGCTTTACAAAAAAGCTTTATACCTTCTGGAAGATCATAATATTTTTCTATCGGTCTTACCCGATAAAGTGGACGGGGCCTGCCCATCAATATGAACTTCTCTAAAACCTCTTCTGGAATATCTATCCAGCTATCCTTCCTATTCATTTCTTGGGCCAAACACTCTTTAGACAGTGCTCTTTCCGCCATAAATTGAAGCTGTTTATCTCCTCTGGGCGGAGGGAATGGCTCACCAAAATATTTCTCTAAATCGGGTACTATATTATACCACTGTGTTGGCATCTCCCCTTGAGATAAATCTACTCTGATATTTTTCATTCTCGCCTCCTTTTTTTTCTAAAATTTTAAAGATCGACTATATCACGAAAAGGTAGCATAGATTAAAAATTCTGTCAATAAAAAAATAGCCCCACGGGGATTTGAACCCCGGTTTTATGCCTGAGAAGCATATGTCCTGGGCCACTAGACGATGGGGCCATATTCTTATCTTAACAAAATATGGGCTTTATGGCAAGCCCATATTCATGGAACATGAAACATGAAACACATAACAAGACGAAATAATTTGTTACATGTTATGTGTTATGTGATTCACTCTTCCACCAACAACTCTCCTGCTCTTTCTGGCTCTGCCATTATTTCTTTGACGATTTTTTCCATATGCACAGCCCGAGAGCCTTTGACTAAAATGATGTCATCTTTTTTAATTTGGGCTTGGAGCGGTTTTTGGGCATCCTCGGCACAAGAAAACTCAAAAATTTTATCCTTATCAAAACCGCAAACCCGCGCTTCATCAGTAATAAATTTTGCCCTCTCACCCACAGTAAAAATTAAATCAGCTACTTGACTTGCAATTCTCGCAACCTGACGATGTCCCTCTTCAGTATAAGTCCCTAACTCTAACATATCTCCCAAAACCACTACCTTCCGACCGTCTAATTTCTCTATCGTCTCTAAAGCAGCTAAACTTGAGGTGGGAGAAGAATTGTAAGTATCATCAATAATTAAAGTATGTTTAACCCCACCAATTATATTCATTCTTCCTGCTGGAGCTTTATATTTACCTAAACTTTCTGAAATCTCTATAAGATTCATGCCGAACTTTAACCCCACAGCTATAGCTGGTAAAGCAGCGTAAACTTGTTGTTTGCCCAACACTCCAGCCAGACGCACCGGGATGCTGCTGCCTTTGTAGTTTACCTTAAAACTAATCCCCCTCACAGCCGAAATTCCTGATTCATGATTCATAATTCTTAATTCTAAGTTACTTGCTCTTACCGCCGCACCTTGCCCGAAACCAAAAGTTAAAACCTCCCCCCCAGAGCTTTCCTTCATCGCATAAACTCTTTCATCATCAAAGTTTAAAATTGCCGTTCCCTCTTTAGGCAGGGCTTTTATTAATCTTTCTTTTTCTTGAGCTACTTTCTCAACTTGGCCAAAAAATTCTAGATGGGTCGGCGCTACAGCAGTCACTATTCCTATTTTAGGTTGGATTAATCCTAAGAGATATTTTATATCATTGGGTTTTGAAGCACCCATCTCAATAACAAGAATCTTAGGAAAATTCACACCAAAAAGAATCACTCCTAAAGCTTTAAAGAAGTTTTTGAACCAACCAAAAAAACTCTTTCTTGCTGTTTCCAGTCCTAAGATAGTTAAAGGAACACCGATTTCGGTATTATAACTCTTAACATTTCGACGCACCCTAAACTTTGAAGAAAGCACCGTATAAATTGCTTCCTTGGTACTTGTTTTACCAACGCTGCCGGTGATACCAACAATAGTCGGTTTAAAGCGAAGTAAGACTGCTTTAGTAAGGATTTTTAAAATAAATTGAACAATTTTTTTCATTATTCTGTTGGAGGAATTTGATAATAATTTAGTAAAAATTTTGCCATTTTGCTAAAAGTTGGCGCAACGCTATCGGCAGCAAAGAGAAGTCCTTG
>CAYRSW010000018.1:0-2504 GCA_964427335.1 uncultured Candidatus Saccharibacteria bacterium | reverse complement strand
TAGAATACTTACCCTCTTTAGGCACTTGGGCGGTACCGGTTTTTCCGGCTACAAAATAACCATCTACTCCGGCTTTTTCCCCGTAACCATTTTTTACCACACTAACCAGCATTGCCGTAAGTCTCATTGCCGCCTGCGAAGATATAACCTGCCTTACCTCTTCTGACTCTAATCTTTCTTCTTCTCCATCAGGATGGATAAATTTTTCAATAATATACGGCTTCATCATCTTTCCACCATTAGCTATTGCTGAAATAGCCGTGATAAGTTCTAATGGCGTTACCGCAACCCCTTGACCAAAAGAGGCGGTTGCATAATTTATATCTCTGTTTTGGGCTAGGTTTGAAATATCGCCTCCGATTTCGCCAGTCAGCTCAACACCTGTGGGAATGTCTAGGCCGAAATCTTTAAGGTATTTATAAAATTCTTCCTTTTTTAAAAGTCCAACTACATGAACTGCACCAGTATTAAGAGATTCTTCCAAAACTTGAGTCATAGTTTGCAGTCCATGAGCCTTGCCGTCGGCATTCTGAATTGTGTAGCCCCCCATACGAACCTCTCCTTTATCCTCGTAAGTACTCTGGGGAGTAATTTTGCCTGAATCGAGGCCTGCCGCCATAACAATTGGTTTAAATACACTTCCCGGCTCAAAAAGTTTTTGCGTGGCTGGGTTTAAAAATACATCAATATCTTCCACTCCAAAATATTCGTTCGGTTCAAAACTTGGAAGAGATGTCATTGCTTTTATTGCTCCGGAGGTAGGGTCCATAACAATAATTGTTCCACCTTGAGCGCCGAATCTCTCTACTAATTCTTCAAGTTCTTCCCTTGCTAAAAATTGAATGGTTCTGTCTATGGTTAAAACTAAATCATCTCCATCTCTGGCCGGCTTTAGGTTTTTTAGCCCCACTGAAATCCAAGCACCAGAACCTGTTCTTTCTGCTTCTAAAAAACCATTTTCTCCTGCTAGGCGTTCTTCGTAATATTCCTCAATGCCGTATTGTCCCACTTTTTCTTCGTCTTTAAAACCGACAAACCCTAAAACATGAGAGGCAAAATCTCCTTCCGGATAGTAGCGCCAGTCTTCCGGAGCTGTGTAAATCCCTTCCAATTCTAAATCTTCGATTTTAGCTGCTTGCTCATCAGAGACCTTATTTTTAATCGGTTCGTAGGGGTCATCTTCTTTTTCTAATCTGGCTTGGATTTTTTCGCAAGGGATGTCAAGTAAGCTTTCTAGTTTTAAAGCCACTTCCTCGGGGTTTATGACTTCGGTCGGCACCGCATAAACTTTCCAGAATCTACGATTTATGGCTAATGGATAAAGTTCTCCGTCTCGGTCTTTAATAAAAATCTCCCCTCTTTGGGGGATGAGGGTTTCACTAAAATCTCTTTGGTCTGAAGCAAGGGCTTTATATATAGGATATTTTAAAACCTGAAGAACAAATGAGCGGCCAATAATAAAAGCAGATATTACTATTACTAAAACCACTAAAGCATGGATTCGCCAGCGGTGATGGGCTATTTTAAACTGCATGGAAATTATTTTCTTGCGACTAACTCTCCCGGCGCACTTAAGAAACTGGCCTTCTCAATCTTTACTAAATTTTGACTTTCAGCAAACTCATTAAGGTAATCCAGGCGGCGAACTCCAGCCAATTCAATTTTTAGTTTCTGATTTTCTGCCTTTAAACTTTCTAGCCACTCTTGCCTCTCTTTTATTTCGTAACCTTTGGTAGCCAAACCGTTTACTTGGCTAAGATAAAGAAGGCCAAGTAGAAAGACCAATCCTAAAAACAAGAAACTCAAAAGGAAAATACTTTGCCTAATTTTTATTGAAGCGGTCATAACTTCATGTAACATGGAACATATAACATATAACAATGTGTTGTGTGTATGTGTTATGTGTTATGTGATTAGTGCTGCTCTTAATTTAGCGCTCCGACTTCGGGGGTTTTTAAAAACTTCTGTTTCACTAGGTGTTACTGGTTTTTTAGTCAAAATTTTAAGGCGTTCTTCTTTTGCTTGAGCGCGCAGGAAATTTTTAACGATTCTGTCTTCTAGAGAGTGGAATGAGATTACCACCAGACGACCCTCTTTTTCTAATATTTCCATCGCTTGGGGTAAAACTTTTTCCAAATTCTCTAACTCACTATTTACGGCAATTCTTAAGGCCTGAAATATTCTAGTGGCAAAATGAATGCGACCATAACGGTATTTCGGAGGAACTGACCTTTTTATAAGAGCGACTAGTTCAAAAGTGGTTTTAATCGGTTTTATGGCCCTTTCTCGAACAATTCTGTAAGCAATTGATCTTGCGAACCTCTCTTGACCATAATCCCTAAAAATCCTCACCAACTCTTCTTCAGGCCACTCGTTCACTATCTGTTTCGCCGTTAATTCATTATTCCTAATTCCTGATTCATAATTCATCAATAACGGTTCATCTTTTTGAAATGTAAATCCCCTACCACTTTCTTCTAGATGCCAGGAAGAAAGCCCTAAGT
>CAYRSW010000017.1:0-13901 GCA_964427335.1 uncultured Candidatus Saccharibacteria bacterium | reverse complement strand
TTTAGACATTTTAGAATTAGAAATTTTATTAGAAATTAGGTTAATTAGAAATTAGGTGAATTCTAAACAAGGTCAATTAGGTTAATTCCGAAGTGATCTCTCTTGCTTCATCGCAAAGCATCTTAAATGACCCATCTCTATCTGAAAGCTTCCCACTTACCAAAACAATCTTATCTTCCTGCCAGACGGTTGGATTTTTTTCTAAAACAGAAGGGAAGACCAATACTTCTATTTTACTACTTAAATCATTTAATTCAACAAAAAGCATCGGTTTTTGATTACGGGTAATTATTTTTTTGATTTTATTAATAATTCCGCCAATTTTGATACGTCCTCCGACCAACCGTGGGTTTAATTTGTCACAAGAAACAGTATGTTTGCTTAAAAAATCAGAGAATTCCGAAAGAGGATGTTCAGAGACGTAAAGCCCCAGCAGCTCCTTTTCCCAAGAAAGCCGTTCCTTCTTAGTTGCAGGGGCTGCCTCTTTTAATCTTAATCGAGGAGCATTTTCTTTAGGGGCACCAACAAAAAGACTTGCTTGGCCATCATTTTTTTCTTTTTGGATTTCTCGGTTATATTCTAGGATTGGGTCCATACTTGCCAAGAGTTTGCCTCTTTCTTCAAATCTATCCAGGGCCCCGCATTTAATCAAGCTTTCTAACGATTTTTTATTAAGATCGCGAGATTCAACTCTTTCTATAAGGTCATCAATTGACCGGAAATCTCCTTTCTTTCCTCTTTCCCTAATTATAGCTTTTACTACATTGTGCCCTACATTTTTAATTGCTGCCAGGCCAAACCTAAGAGAGGTGGGTCCCACTACCGTGAAATTTTCAAAACTTTCATTGATGTCCGGAGGAAGAACTTCAATTCCCACTCGTTTGGCTTCGCCTACCTCGGTGGCAATTTTATCAGCATTTCCCTGGTCAGAAGTCATAAGGGCGGCCATAAAGCAGGCTGGGAAGTGAGTTTTAAGATAGGCGCTCTGATAGCCAAGAAGCGCATAGCAAGTGGCGTGTGCCCGGTTGAAGCCATAGCCGGCAAAAGGTTCAATAAAAGAAAATATATTTTGGGCAATGCTTCGAGAAATTCCTCTATCTTGAGCTCCCTTAATAAATTTTTCTTTTTGTTTTTGAAGAAGTCCTCTTATTTTTTTACCTACCGCTTTTCTTAAGACATCTGCTTCTCCTAAGGAAAATCCAGCAATTTCTTTGGCAATCTCTAACACCTGTTCTTGATAAACAGCCACCCCATAGGTTTTCTCTAGGATTGGTTTCAAACGTGGGTGGATATATTCAATAGTCTTTAGGCCGTGTTTTCTGGCAATAAAGTCTGGAATCCAAGCTATTGGGCCTGGTCTATAAAGAGCGGTCATAGCAATAAGATCATCTAGGCGGGTGGGTTTTAATTTCTTAAGATTTCCCCTTACCCCCTCTTCTCCAAACTGAAACACACCGGTAGTCTGTCCCTTTTGAAAAAGCTCAAAGGTTTCACTATCATCCAAAGGGATATTTTGAATATCAATTTCTTTTTCTTCGGTGTGCTTTATTATTTTTATTGTATTTTCTAAGACAGTCAAGGTTTTGAGCCCCAAGAGATCAATTTTAAGAAGTCCCAAGTCTTCAATGGAATACATTTCATATTGGGTAACAATAGCTTCATCGTCTTGGGTGGGATGCTGTCTTGGCACAAGCGAGTTTAAGCTTTCTCTACTGATGACGATGCCGGCGGCATGGGTGGAAGCATGTCTTGCCACTCCCTCTAACCTCTTTGCTTGCTCGATAAGTTTTTTTGCTTCTTCGTCTTGGGCGTAGGCTTGGTCGAGTTCTCTGATGTTGCTGAGGGCTTTCTCAAGAGTAAAGCCCATTGGAATCATTTTGGCGATTTGGTCGCAGAGGTTGTAGGGATATCCTAGAGCTCTTCCGGCATCTCTTATTGCTTGGCGGGCGGCCATGGTTCCAAAGGTGATTATTTGAGCAACATGGTCTTTGCCATATTTTGAAGATACATAATCAATTACTTCGTCACGTCTTATGTCAGCAAAATCTAAATCAATATCAGGCATGCTAATTCTTTCCGGGTTTAAGAATCTCTCAAAGAGTAAATTATATTTCAACGGATCAACGTTGGTAATGTTTAAAAGATAAGAGACAATACTGCCGGCCGCTGATCCCCGACCTGGGCCAACGGTAATTTTTTTAGACTTTGCCCAATTGACAAAATCTTGAACAATCAAGAAGTACGAAGCAAATCCAGTTTTTTTAATAATTGTTAGTTCGTATTTCATTCGCTTAAGAATTTCATCCGAAGGATTTTTACCATAGCGCTTTTTTAAACCTTCCAAGCATAATTTTTTCAAGAAACTATTGGGATTATAGCCGGCCGGTACTTCAAAATAAGGAAGTTTATTTTTTCCCAATTCAAATTCAAAATCACAACTTTGGACAATTTTTTGGGTGTTTTCAATAGCTTCGGGGATGTCCCTGAAAGACTTTATCATTTGCTCCTGTGAGCGCAAAGAAAAATCATCGCCAAGCATTGAAAGCCGATCAATTTCAGCCACCTTTTTATTGGTACCGATACAAAGAAGAACATTTTGGGGGGTTTTATCTTCTGGATTTAAATAATGAGTATCATTAGTAGCAACCATAGGGATATTAAGTTTCTTTCCAAGTTCAATTAATTTTTTATTAACAAAATCCTGATGTTCAACTTTAGGATGGTCTTGGATTTCTAGATAAAAATTTCCTTTACCAAAAACTTGTAAATAAAAAAGAGCTAATCTTTCAGCTTTTTTTAGGTCCCCATTGATAATAGCTTGGGGGACATCTCCCTTAATACAGCCCGAAAGTCCAATAAGACCCTCTGCATGTTTTTCAAGAAGCTTGTGGTCAATTCTTGGTTTGTAATAAAATCCATCCAGATGGGCACAGGTTACGAGCTTGACAAGATTTTCATAGCCGGTTTTATTCTTAACTAAAAGTACCAAGTGATATTGTTTATCATCAATATTGGGCCGTCTCAAATGCATTGATTCAGTTGCCAGGTACACCTCTGTTCCAATGATTGGTTTAATGCCTTGAGCTCGAGCTTTTTTAAAAAACTCCACTGCCCCGTGAAGGTTGCCGTGGTCTGTTAAAGCAAGTGCTTGCATGCCCAACTCTTTAGTTTTTGCAATCAATTCATCAATTTTAGCCAATCCATCAAGGAGGCTGTAATGACTATGGACGTGGAGGTGGGTGAAGTTCATAGTAGTCGTTATTAGTATAGCAAATTTAAAATTTAATGCAAAACGACCCGAAGTTGACCCGGGCCGTTAATAGGTTACTAATTTGAATATTTTTTCTTTCTTCAATTTTTACCTTAAGAATAATTTCTTCCTTACCTCTTTTGATTTTTATTTCCATCAATGAACCTGGTTCTGTTTTTCTAATCATTTCGAGAAAACTTTCGGCGCTTTTGACATCCTGGCCGTTAAATTGGGAAATGATGTCTTCTTTCTTTAGTCCTGCTTTATCAGCCGGAGAGCCAAGAATGACTTCTATGACCAAAATTCCTCTTGTAGGTATTTGAGATATTTTCTTTTCTTCCCTTATCCGCTTTCTATCTAGTTCCGTCATTTTCTTTGGATCAAGCAGGAGAATTCCAAGCCATCCCACTCTGCCGTATTTTTTAAGGGCCGGCAAGATCTTTTTAGCTGTATTAATAGGGATAGCAAATCCAATTCCCATCCATGTTCCTTGTTTTGATAAAATCATAGTGTTAATTCCAATTACCTCACCCTTAAGATTTACCAGTGGCCCCCCGCTATTACCAGGACTAATTTGGGCACTAGTTTGAATGAATTTAACGAAATAGTTGAGCCGGCGCTCTTTACCACTTATGATGCCGCAAGTTATGGTGTGAGTTAAGCCAAACGGACTGCCAATAGCTGCCACCCATTGACCAACTTTTATTTTATCGGAATCCCCTAAGGGTGCAGGAGTTAATTCACTTTTTGGCTTAATTTTTATTAGAGCTAAATCCGTAGCTGGATCTTTACCTATTATTTGAGCTTCACATGTAGTTTTGTCAAATTTAACGATGATTTTTTCTGCCCTTTCGATTACATGATAGTTAGTTAGAATATAACCTTCTTTGTCAATAATTGTCCCAGAACCAATCCCTTGTTCTTTTTTTCCGAGAGGTCCCGTTTTAGTTGTCTCGATGCTGACAACAAATTTTTGTGTTTTTTCGGCAATTTCGACAAAGGTATTTGAGGTGATAACTTCTTGTTCTTCTGATTGAGGAGTTTCCAATACTGGCTTTGAGAAAAGGGGTGTACCCCAACTAAAAATAAAAATTACCGCCAGTACCAACATTATCAATCTAATCCTCTGTTTTATCATTTCCGCCTCCTAATAATTTAGTTTATTAAAGAACACACTTTTACTTTAATTGATTTACTTCTTAATTACAAGGGGAAAGAGTGGTATAATAAAAATACTATGGTAATTCCAACCCTTAAAGAAGAACGAAAATTAATAAAAAAAGGCTACCGAGTGATAGCCGGGATTGATGAGGCAGGACGCGGCCCAATCGCAGGCCCCGTCGTTGCCGCTGTTGTTTTAACAACAGAGGCAACTAAAATCAAAAATCAAAAATCAAAAATCAAAAACTTTTTAAGGGAGATTAGAGATTCTAAACTACTCACTCCCAAGAAGCGAGAGAACCTTTACGAATTAATCACTCATTCTGGGTTTTTTAACTGGGCGACAGGTATTGTTTCGGAGAAGGTAATTGATAAAATCAATATTCTTGAGGCGACAAAATTGGCTATGGAAAGAGCGGTAAAGAAATCGAAATCCAAAATTGATTTTTTGCTTATTGACGGAAACTTTACTCTTAAAAATTTAGACTGCGGGCAAAAGGCAATTCCCGGTGGCGATAAAAAAGTTTTTTTAATTGCCGCTAGCTCAATTATCGCCAAGGTAACGCGTGACCGGCTAATGATTCGCTTCCATAAAAAATATCCCCAATACAAATTTAACCAACACAAAGGCTACGGCACAAAATTGCATTTCAAAATGCTTAAAAAACACGGCCCATGTAAAATCCACCGCTATTCATTCAGACCATTGAAATAGACCACGCCTTCCCTCTACTCTATTTTGGAGTAAAAAGAAAGACTCTGATTTAATTTCCCAGAGTCTTCTACATTTTCCTTGGAAGGAAGCGTAACCTTGCACTCTGTACGACCTTGCCGTCTGCGAAGAAATCGCTGCGACTCGGTCCCATTTGGGACATACAGGGATTTTTTACACGCTTCCTCTTTGAGGCGTGAGGGCTATGAAGGAGTATCGTCTCCTCGCTAACCCTTACGGGTTATCCTCGCCCCCACGACTTATATCATTCGTCAGTCTACTATTTTCAACTACTTATAACATATCATACTCTTTAAATTTTGTCAAGAGTTTTTGGTAATGTGCACAGACATTTGGCGGTTTTTATTGAATTTTTGCCGGAATTTTTATCTTGAGACTTGATTAATTTTTCATTTACCCGTATAATTCAAAACAAAGAAATCATGGGCGTACCAAAGCAAAGACATACTAAATCAAGAAGAAATAAAAGGCGTTCTCACCGGGCGCTTAAGGAAACCGGCTTAGTAAAATGTGCTAAATGCGGCCGGTTCATTTTACCACATCGGGTTTGTCCCTTTTGCGGCAATTACGCCGGCCGAGAGGTGATAGATGTTTTAGCAAAACTTTCTAAAAGAGAAAGAAAGAGAAAAGAGAAGGAAGAGAGGAAGAGAGAGAAGGGGGAAGCTAAAGAAGAGAAGAAGGAGAAAAAACCGTTAAGTATGGAAGAACTCTCTCGTAAATAAAATCATGGCAAATAGGCACTTGTTACGTTCTATCGCTATGCAGTCTCTTTATGAGTGGGACTTTAGAGGAAGAGACAAAATTGTCCTAAAAGAGATTGTTAAGCGCAATATTAAGGAAATCGCCTCTGGGGCAGAGGATACCGAATTTGTTTATGAGCTTGCCAATGGAGTAATGGAGCACTTTAAAGAAATTGATGCGATTATTGAAAAAGGAGCGCCGGAATGGCCAATTGAGCAAATTAATATTGTTGATAGAAATGTTTTAAGAATTGGCATCTACGAGTTATTATTTGGCTCGAGAATTTCGGTTCCTCCTAAAGTAGCCATTAATGAAGCCATTGAGCTGGCTAAAACTTTTGGTGGAGAATCATCGGGCAAATTTATTAACGGCGTTTTAGGGACAATTTATCGCCAGATGGGAGAGCCGGGGAAGGATGAGGGGAAAGTTAAAGGAAAGATTAAGGAGCTAACTGGAGCCGGAGCCGTTGTTTACAGAAAGGCCAACGGTGATTATCAGTTTGCCTTAATCCATGACATATATGGCTACTGGACATTTCTTAAGGGCCACATAGAAAAAGGAGAAAGTAAGAAGAAAGCTGCCCTAAGGGAAGCAAAAGAAGAAATAGGGCTAAGAAATACAAAAATAGTTGAGCGACTAGGCGAGATAGAATATATTGCTCGAGAGCCGGAAGCAGGACTTGTAAAAAAGAAAGTGACCTATTTTTTGGTAGAAACTACTGATTCTGAAATAGAGGTAGAGAAAAGTCCCGGCATCCAGGATGCAAAATGGTTTAAACCGGACGAGATTTCGAAACTTAAAATATACGAAGATATAGAAAAAATATTTAACAAAGCAATTAATTATTTAAAGCATGAAAAATCTCTCTAAGCTGGAACAAAAACTGGGTGTTAAATTTAAGAAAAAAGACCTACTTCAACAAGCTCTTATTCATCGTTCTTATTTGAATGAACACCCTAAATTTCGCCTAGATCATAATGAAAGGTTAGAATTTTTGGGCGATGCTGTTTTGGAATTAGTGGTGACAGAGCAGCTTTTTCATAAATATCCAAATCCAGAAGGGGAACTGACCAACTGGCGAGCCGCTTTAGTTAATGCTAAGATGCTGGCAAAAATAGCCAGGGGTTTGGGCATTAATGATTTTTTGCTTTTAAGCCGTGGTGAAGCAAAAGATATTGGCCGGGCCCGCCAGTATCTTTTAGCTAATGCCCTGGAAGCAATTATTGGAGCAATTTATCTTGACCAGGGGTTAAAACAAACAGCAGATTTTATCAAAAATTATATTTTAAAGGAATTGCCTCAAATCTTGGAGGAAAAATTATACCAAGACCCAAAAAGTGTATTTCAGGAAAAAGCGCAGGAGAAAGCGGGCATTACTCCCACTTATGAGGTTTTGAAAGAATGGGGACCCGATCACGCAAAACATTTTGTGGTTGGGGTGTTTTTGGAAAAAGAGTTAGTTGCCCAAGGAGAAGGACTCTCTAAACAGATAGCCCAAGAAGAAGCAGCCAAAAAAGCGCTGGAGAAAAAAGGATGGGCGTAAATTTTCAATTAAATAAAAAATGTACCTTAAAAAACAAAGGAGGTTTGGATGACAAAATTAAGGCATGTTATTGAGGCACAGCAGTTTAGTAGGGAAAGTATTGGAGAAATTTTTAAGCAGGCGGAAATGATGGAAGAATTTTTAAAGCAAGGATATATTCCCCCTTATGTAACTCTCGAAGAGAAAATAATGCTTTCTCTTTTTTGCGAAGAGAGCACGCGAACAAGAATTTCTTTTGAGGCAGCCATGGCTAGATTACATGGAGACCGGATTCCCTCAACAGATGCCAAGAGATTTTCTGCCATGGCCAAAGGGGAAACTCTGGAGCATACTATTCAAGTGATCAGTGGTTGTGGTAATTTTCATTGTCGTTTAGGTGACGTGATAGTTTTAAGACATGATGAGGCAGGGGCCGCTAAAAGAGCAGCTAAGGTTTCGGCTGTCCCTATAATTAACGCTGGAGATGGTCCCGGTCAGCATCCTACCCAGGCATTACTAGACACCTTTATGTTTGCTAAGATAGTGGGCCAGCTGCATAATTTAAGCACTTCTCGGGTAATAGACAAGATTGATAATTATAATCTTGCTGTAGCTATAGTCGGAGGACTTGCTTTAAATAGGGCAGCTAGGTCATTCGCATATCTTCTTTCGAAATTTAACATCAAGATATATTTTGTTGCTCCAAAAGGATTTGAAATAGAACCAGATATAAAAGATCATCTAAGAGAACACGGGAGAAGCTTTGTGGAAGTGGATGATATAAGAGAAGTTGCTTCTGAAGTCGATTTTGGTTACATAGTGCGAGTCCAGAAAAATCGGAAACAACTGCCTCAAGGACTCATAAAGCTATATCAAGCAAACAGAGAAAAGTATTCTGTAACTCCAGAAGTTATTAAGTTAACCGAGAAAAAAGGCACTTATTTTACTCATCCTATGCCGATTGACAACGCAGAATTAGAGATTCGTCCGGAAGTAGAGAATAACCCGCGAGTAATATTTCTAAAACATGCTGGTTACGGACTGCCCATCAGAATGGCACTGCTTACTATGTTAGATTGGGACTTTTTCCAAAATTCTGATAAAATGAATGGAGGTTAGACCATGAAACAAATGAAAGCAAAGGAAAGGATTATTGTGGCGTTAGATAAGTTTAAGAGATTATCAGAATTAGAGACCTTAGCGTCACAACTAGAAAGTAAAGTCTGGGGATTTAAAATCAACGATGCTTATGATCGGTTTGGTCCGCGGTTAATAAGGATTTTAAGGCCATATGGTAGAGTTTTTGCTGATTTGAAGTTTAATGATACTCCTTGGACTATAGCTAATCGTGTTGACGCACTACTAGTCCATAATGTAGATATGTTTACCGTTCATGCTCTTGGCGGGAGCGAAATGATTAAGGCAGCCGCCGACGAACTTTTAAAAGTAAAAAATCCTCCGATAATGTTAGGTGTCACAATTCTGACTAGTCTTGAAAAGAAAATTTTACTCAACGAATGGGGATTTGATAGGCCAATAGAAGATATTGTTATGGATTTAGCTTATTTTGCCACCGAAGCCGGTTGTCAAGGGATAGTTTGTTCAGCTCTTGAAGCATCCTTGGTAAGAGAGGTCTGTGAAGAAGATATCGTAATTGTTACCCCGGGTATAAAACCTGCTTTTACTATAAAGAGTTATGACCAGAAAAGAGTAGCTACTCCTGCCCAAGCTATTAAAGCCGGAGCAGATTACTTAGTCATAGGTCGGGCTATTACTCAATCTTCTGATCCAGTAGAGGCGGTAGTAAGAATTATCCTTGAGATAGAAGAGGCCTAGAAAAGTACTAAAGATTAAATTGGTAAGAAGCCGATTCTAAGTAAGGGTCGGCTCTTTGATTTTAAATATTAAAAATGGTAGAATATAAAGGGCTTTGTCTAAGAAGGCGAGTCCGCAGGACGAAGCCTGATTAGTAACAAAACCTTTACCCCGCCCCCTATGCTGTGGATTTGTAGAGATTGAAGTTATTTCTAGCACTAGAAGCACATTGGGGCTCCGATTGGTTTAATCTACTGCTTAGGGGGCGGGGTGCTCAATTTTAATCACGAAATTTTGTTTGTCTTACGGACTCCAAAATTTCGATAAAATTGGCATGTATTTAAAGAAGTTAGAACTCTCCGGCTTTAAATCTTTTGCTAAAAAAACTACCCTTACTTTTAATAAGGGTGTTACGGCTATTGTTGGTCCGAACGGCTGCGGAAAATCCAATATTGTGGATTCGGTCCGTTGGGTTTTAGGGGAACAGAGCTTAAAGACGTTAAGAACCAAGAGGAGCGAGGATGTAATTTTTGCCGGCAGCGATAAAAAATCTCGAGCCGGGCTTGCCTCGGTAAGTTTAGTTTTAGATAACAGCCGCGGCCAGCTTCCGGTTGACTGGCAGGAGGTCATTCTCAAAAGAATTTTCTTTAGAGATGGTCAAAGTGAATATCTTCTTAATGGTTCCGGGGTGCGCCTTAGAGATATCGTTGAACTTTTAGCGAAATCTGGCGGAGTATTCAAGAATTATTCAGTGATTAACCAAGGTATGGTAGATACGATTTTAAGGCTCACACCTGCCGAACGTAGGGATTTTTTTGAAGAAGCAGCTGGAGTAAAAATTTACCAGCTTAAAAAACTTACCTCTCTTAGGCGGCTTAAAACTGCTGAAACAAATTTGGAAAAGGTTTCAGTTCTAATTAGAGAAATCAGCCCCCGGCTTCGCTCGCTTAAAATAAGAGCGGGTAGAGTAAAGAAAAAGAAGGCGTTTGAGGCAAAATTGAGAGGACTTCAAAAAAATTGGTTTGGGCGTCTCTTTAAGGAATTAACTTCTCAAAAAGAGATACTGATGGTAAAGGCAAAAGAGTTGGGATTAAAGATTAAGAAACTCGAGGTTGAACAAGAATCAATAAGAAGCAAGTTTCGCCAGGAGCCAATTTTAGAGGCTCGCCGCCAGCGTCAATCTTTAGAAGAAGAGCAAGAAAAAATTCAGAACCAGCGTAATAGGCTTCAGAAAGAACTAGCTTTAACCGAGGGACGTCTTCAAGCAGCTATTGAGCAGGAGGCAAAGGAGCTTGAGCAAAGGGTTTCTGTGGATCCGGTTTATACCACGGGAAAACTTAAAGAGGTCCTTACTGGGCTTAAAAGCAGTCTTCGGTTTAGTAGTTTAGAAAAGATTAAGAAAGAATTAAGAAAGATTTTGGCAAAAATTGAGAACCTCCTTACCGAAATTAAAGAGGGCCGAATTTTGAAACAAGAAAAGCTTTTTCCTCAAGAAAAAGTTAACATTTCCCAATTAGAAAATAAAAAGAGAGAGCTTGAGGCAAAATTGGAAGAAGCTGAAAGAGCGCTCAAGGTTTTCAAGGAAAAACGAGAACAAAGAGAAATTTTAGAGGAAAGGGAAAGGCAGTCTTTTTATTCCAAACAGCAAGAGGCGCAAACAAAACAAAGAGTACTTGAAGAATTAAGAGACAAGAGGCGGGCAGTAGATGTAGAATTAGCGGGGCTGGAGAGTCGTTTAGAAATTTTGACGGGAGATATAAAACGAGAGTTGGGTCCAGATTTTAATATTCGAGATTTAGAGAAAGACAGAGACGTAGAAAACTCTACCTCCGACATTGAAGAAGAAATCGAAAAATTGAAAGAAAAACTTGTCCAGATTGGAGAAATTGACCCCTTGGTAATCAGGGAATATGAGGAAGTTAATAAGCGCTCTGAATTTCTCACTAACCAATCACAGGACTTAGAAAAGGCAATAAAGAAATTGGAAAGTGTAATAAAGGAACTTGAGATAAAAATAAATACACAATTTAGAGAAGCATTTCAAAATATTAACAGAGAGTTTGCTAAATATTTTAGAATTATGTTTGGGGGAGGTAAGGCATCTCTGAAAATATCAAATTCCAAATTACAAATACCTGCCCCGTACCGAAACGAAATTTCTGGTTCGGGGTCAAATTTGTCTGAAGCTGACGAAGAGAGAGGAGATAATCTTGAGGGAGAGGAAGAGATGGATGAACGAAGGGGCATCGAGATTAGGGCGGTGCCGCCAGGGAAAAGAGTAAGCTCTTTGGAGGTGCTTTCTGGGGGAGAAAGAGCTCTGGTTTCAATCGCCCTTCTCTTTGCTATTATTAGCACTAATCCGACTCCTTTTTTAGTTCTTGATGAGGTAGATGCAGCTTTAGACGAATTTAACTCACAGCGTTTCTCAAAGATTTTAAAGGAGCAGGCAGGGGATACCCAATTTATCGTTATTACTCATAATCGCGAAACTATGCGCCAAGCGAACACTCTTTATGGAGTGACCATGGAGAAAGACGGAGCATCAAGGTTACTTTCAGTGAAACTGGAAGAAGAGAAAAATATTTAAAAATATTTAAAAATATTTGACTTTTTAACCCCTTAATCTATACTAGATTTAAAGAGTTTTACCCAAGAAGGCGAGCCTCGCAGTACTGTGGGGCGAAGTCTGATTGGTTATAAAACCTTTACCCCGCCCCCTATGCTGTGGATTTATAGAAGTTGAAGTTATTTCTAGCATTAGAATCATATTGGGGCTCCGGTTGGTTTAATCTACTGCTTAGGGGGCGGGGTGCTCAATTTTAATCACGAAGTTTTGTTCGTCCCGCAGTGCTGCGGGACTCCAAAATTTCGATAAAATTGGCATGTTAAAAATCCGTTTATCAAGAATAGGCAAAAAAAATGAACCCCGCTTTCGAGTGATAGTTGCCGAACATACGGCACCAGCTAAGGGTAAATTTGTTGAATCCCTAGGATTTTATAATCCCCAAGAGAAAGTTTTTAAAATAGATGAGGAAAAGACAAAATTATGGCTCTCACGTGGAGCAAAACCAACGCCCACGGTTCATAATAAATTAGTTGATTTAGGAATTATTAAAGAACCGAAGATTAAAGCTTCAAAGAAGAAGAAAGAAAAGAAAGAGGAGAAGAAAGAAAAGAAAGAGGAGAAGAAAGAAAAGAAAGAGGAGAAGAAAGAGGAGAAGAAAGAGGAGAAGTCTTGACATATTTTTTAAAAGATGATAAGATATAGAGAAGTAGCAGTTGAATTAAAAAGTATACTGGTCTCTAATATGACTGGTTTTTTCCCCATTAGATAGTAAACATCTAACGGGGCAAGAAAGGTCGGACTGCTACCAATTATCAGTTTAACTAAACGAGAAGAAATGTATGCCTAAGAGTTACGATCAAGAATTCGTTGAGTACGTCATCAAGAGCATTGTTGATCATCCCGATGAAGTAAAGACCGAGCGAAAGGTTGACGAAATGGGAGTGTTAATTACTCTCAAAGTTAACCCTGAAGATATGGGTCAAATCATCGGAAAAGAGGGTTCTACCGCCAGAGCAATCAGAAGTTTGCTCAGAGTAATTGGAGCCAGAAATAATGCCCGGATCAATCTTAAGATCCTTGAGCCAGAAGGCAGTACTCGAAGACCCGCAGCAGAAGCTAGGGGTAAAAAGAGTGTTGACGAGGCAGTTGACGATCTAAAGCTGTAAACGCATTTGTTTGCGTTAAGTAAGAGCTGTGCTACTATATAGGGGTGCGGCTTTTACTATTAAAGGGCTTTATGACTTTTGATATTATTACCATTTTTCCTTCAATATTTGATTCTTACTTCCGAGAATCGATTATCAAGCGGGCCCAGCAAGAGGGTTTAGTTAAGATTAATATTCATAATCTTCGTCTCTATACTACGGATAAGCACAAAACTGTTGACGACAAGCCATTTGGTGGAGGAGCCGGGATGATTTTTAAAATTGAACCAATCTATAAAGCGATAGAGCGAATTAAGCGAATTAAGAAGAGTAAGATTATCCTTTTGTCTGCTAAGGGGAAGAAGTTTGATCAAAAATTCGCTAGAAGCTTAAGTAAACTTAATCAACTCATATTAATCTGCGGCCATTATGAGGGCATAGACGAGAGAGTAGCAAAATATGTTGCTGATATCGAGCTTTCTATTGGTGATTATGTTTTAACCGGCGGAGAACTGCCGGCTATGGTTGTAGTAGATGCAGTCACCCGACTTATTCCCGGCGTGATTAAGGAAGAATCACTTAAAGAAGAAAGCTTTGGCAAGGGGGATTTAGAGAAGATTGGCGAGTACCCGCAATATACCCGGCCGGAAGTTTTTAGTCCTAAAAAGGGAATTTGCTGGAAGGTGCCGGAAGTATTACTCTCTGGGAATCATAAAAAGATTCAGGAGTGGAGAGAAAAACACAAAAAACAAATAAAATAATAAATTAATAAATGAATAAATCAAGAGCCCTTGACAAGTTTTTTCTGTGGGTATAAGATAGAATTAAGATGATTTACATACATATACATACAAAACACTATACGATTTAGTTGTTTGTTTGACTAATTCACAGCAAGATAACTACAAAAACACGACACTAGTTTTGTGCTTTCTTTCCCCTTAGACACTAACAAACCAACAATAACA
>CAYRSW010000016.1:0-14875 GCA_964427335.1 uncultured Candidatus Saccharibacteria bacterium | reverse complement strand
TTATCAGCTACTTCTTTTGCCAGTTCAGCTCCCATATTTTCAAACTTATCTTTCAGTTCTATCTCCTTAGCAATAGTCACCCCATCATTAGTAATATTAGGGCTTCCAAAGCCTTTGTCTAAGACAACATTGAGGCCTTTTGGGCCTAAAGTAATTTTAACCGTATCCGCTAACTTGTTAACGCCCGCTTGAAGACGTTGACGAGCCTTCTCGTCAAATTTTATTTGTTTAGCCATAAAGCATGATGCCAATAAATGCGAATGGTATGCCAATGATGCAAATATATTCGCGGCATTTGCATGTCATTCGTAGATTGGCATTATATTAAAATTATTCTAATATCGCCAATATGTCTTCCTCTTTTACTACAAGGTACTCCTTCCCCTCAACCTTAACTTCGGTTGGGCCGTATTTGGTAAATAAGACTCTATCTCCCTTTTTCACGGATAAAGGAATTGTTTTTCCTTGAGGGGTTAGTCGTCCCGGACCAACAGCAATCACTTTTCCCTGCTCCGGCTTTTCTCTCTCTGCAGTATCAGGTAAAATTATCCCCCCTTTGCTTTTTTCTTCTTCTGAAATTGGTTCTAAAACGACTTGGTCGCGTAAAGGTTTGATTTTCATAAATTTGAATTGTGAATCATGAATCACGAATTATGAAAAACTAAAAAATCTATTTATTCTTAATTCATGATTCATTATTCGTTATTCATTATTCGCTATTTAGCGCTCTAAGCTTAAGACTGCTACTCTTTATCTTATTATAGAAATCCCTTAAAATTTGTCAAGACCTTCTAGCTTAATCCGGAGTCTTTTTCCCTGGCTAATTCTGAAAAACCTAATTCTTCTATTTTTCTATTATATTTATCAATAATCCATGCCTCCGGAGAGCTCGGATGAAATTCTAATTGAGTATCATCAACAGTGATTCTGCCCTTATCACCGACGTTGCTTTCAGCAGAGAGTTTTATCATCTTTCTCTGCCATCCAGCTAATTCTTTTTCTATAAAATCCCCCCCCCTACCTTGCAAAACTAACTCTCCTAGTCTAGCAATTACTCTAAGAAATAAACTTGATTTTAAGTGTTTTAGATTTCCGCCATTAGATGCGCTTAAATAAAAGGGTAGTTTTTCTCTAACCCAAGAATTCTCTTTTTGAAAACGAGTAAACATTTTGGCATCCCCTAAAATAGGAATAAGATGAACATAAGTTTGAGCATTGTATAAGCTGGGAAAATTTATTTTAAGGGAGGTATCAGTAATATAATGGTTTAAACAAATTCTATCTTTGATAAATTTTCCATGACGTCTGGCGCCAAGGATACTTAAAAGAATAGTCACTAGCAGACGGGTAGTCCAAATCCTTCCGGTCTTTACGATAATAAGTAAATCAATATCGCTATCTTTGCCAGCATTACCAACAGCCATTGAACCGCTTAAGACAACTGTTCTCAAAAAAGGTACTGTCCCGAGTAGTTTAATCGTTGATTTGCACTTCTTCCACTTTTCCTGAATGATTTTTTCCTTCTTTATCCTTTGCCAAACAATGTTAACTCTGCCCTTCAAAAAATAAAACCCATTTTTCTGGTCAAAATAATCCTTTAAAAGTCCACTATTTTCTAAAACACCTAAAATACCAGAAAATGATATAGGATTCTCAATATTGATCAGATATTTGTAAACTTCAAGGGAGGTCAAAGGAAGACCCAAGACGTCATAGTAGGTAATGGTAGAGATAATTGATTTTTCAAGAATTGATAATTTAATCATCGAAAATTGATTGAAAATTGAAAATTGAAAATTGAAAATTTTAAAATATCTTCTTTAAAAACTGCCCTGTGTACGACTTCGCCACTTTTGCCACTTGCCTTGGTGTCCCTTCGGCTACAATATATCCTCCTTCATCCCCTCCTTCTGGCCCAAGGTCAATAATCCAATCGGCGCATTTTACAATTTCAGGATTATGTTCAATAACAATAACGGTGTTTCCTTTATCCACTAATCTATTTAAGACCCTTAAAAGTTTTGAAACATCATCAAAATGAAGCCCGGTAGTTGGTTCGTCTAAAATATACAAAGTCTTTCCCTCTCTTTGAGGTCGAGCTAACTCTGTAGCCAGTTTCAGCCGCTCTGCCTCTCCTCCAGAAAGAGTATTAGCCGGTTGGCCTAATTTTATATATCCAAGCCCTACTTCGCAAAGTACTCTTAATTTCTCTCTTAAAGGAGGAATATTTCCAAAAAATTTCAAAGCAGCATCCACGCTCAAATCTAGTACTTGAGAAATGTCTCTTCCTTTGTATTCAATCTCAAGGGTGTGATCGTTAAAGCGCCTACCCTGACATTCCTCACAACTTACATAAACATCGGCCAAAAAATTCATCTCAATTTTCCTAAAACCCTCTCCTAAACACGCCTCACACTTGCCTAATTTTGTATTAAAACTAAAATGCCCCGGAGTAAATCCCTTAAGTCTTGCCTGGGGAACTTGAGTAAATATATCCCGAATGTAAGTAAATGCCCCGGAGTAGGTAGCTGGATTTGAACGAGGTGTCCGACCTATTGGAGATTGGTCAATAGTAATCACCTTACGCAAAAACTCTGTGCCTTGAATTTCCTTGTGTAAACCAGGAAAAACTTTTTTCCGATTGAATTTGCGGGCTAAAGCTTTGGCTAAAATATCATCTATGAGGCTGCTTTTACCAGAACCAGAAACTCCGGTAACACAAACGAGTTTTTCTAAGGGAATAGAAACATCAATATTTTTCAAATTATTATGGCTTGCCTTCTTAATAACCAGGAATCTGGAGTTGCCTCGTCGGGTCCTATCGGGAGGAGGTACTTTTCTTGCTCCGACTAAATATTGACCAGTAAGAGCTTGGGTTTGCTCAATTTCTTCTGGTGGACCCTCAAAAACAATCCTTCCACCACTGTCCCCTGCGCCTGGTCCTATGTCGATTAACCAATCAGCGGCTCGAATTATCTCTTCGTCATGCTCTACAACTAAAACGGTACTCCCCTGGTCCCTTAAACCCTTAAGAGTATCTATTAAACGCTTGATATCACGCTGATGAAGCCCAATAGATGGTTCATCTAAAACGTAAAGGATACCGGTAAGTTCAGAATTAAACTGGCGAGCCAATCTTATTCTCTGAAGTTCCCCTCCTCCCAGTGAATCAACATTGCGAGCAAGAGCGAGATATGTAAGCCCTATATCGTCGAGGAGTTTCAGGCGATCCAATATTTCCCGGGTGATCGAAAAGATTATCTTTTTTTGCCCAGAGGTGAGATTCTTGCTTTTAAACAAATCCTCAAAAAAATACCTAAGCTCGGAGATGCTCATTTGAGTAATCTGGGCGATACTCAAGCCTTTTACTTTTACTGCTAGGGCAAACTTATTTAACCTTTTTCCTTTACAGGCAGGACAAGCTACTTCTTGCATATAATTTTCAATCTCTGATTTTTTATAATGAGAGAAAGTATCTCTCCATTCTTTTTCTAAAATAGGGATTACTCCCTCAAATCCTTGTTTTTTCTTTTCTCCATAGAGAATTAAGTTAAATGCTCGGCGAGATAATTTCTTTACTGGGGAATTTAGGGAAAATTTATAAATTTTGGCGACTTTCTCCAAACTAAGATACTTAGTGTTTTTACGAGCAGTAATTCGCCAGGGACGAATTGCTCCTTCACTGATGCTTAAACGAGTGTTTGGAATAAGGAGCTTTGGGTCCACTTCCATTATTACACCCAGCCCCCTACATTTTGGACAAGCACCGTAAGGATTATTAAAAGAAAAGAGCCTCGGTTCAATCTTAGGAAAATTTACCCCACACTTCTTACACTTCAGCCCTGTGCTGAAGTGTTCACGATCAACAATCAGCTCGCCTTCCCCAAACTTCAAACCCATTTGGATTGAATCGAATAACCTTTCTCTAGTCAGGATACTCTTATCCAACCTTAATTCATCAATAACTATTTCAATATTATGCGGTTTGGTCCTTTCCAACTTAAACCCCAAAGCTTCTTTTGAATCCATTATCTTTCCGTCCACTCTTACTCGAGCAAAACCATGTTTATGAATATCTTCAAGAATTTGTTTAACATCAAGTGCTTTTAATGCTTTGGGAGCTAAAATTAGAACCCTTGCTCCTTGAGGAAACTCTCGGATTCTATTTAATATTTCTTTTATACTATGGAGGGCAATCTCCTTTCCGCATTGAGGGCAGAAAATTCTTCCTGCTTTTGCAAATAAAAGTCGGAGATAGTCATAAATTTCAGTGATGGTTCCTACTGTTGAACGGGGATTCCTAAATGGTCTTTTTTGGTCAATAAAAATAGCCGGTGGAAGATTTCTTATCTCTTCCACGTCCGGCTTGGACATCACCCCAATAAATTGTTTTATATAACTGGAAAGGCTTTCAACGTATCGCCGCTCACTCTCAGCATAAATTGTGTCTCTTGCCAAAGAAGATTTACCTGAACCAGATAGTCCTGTGAGAACCACAAGTTTGCCTCGAGGAATATCAACGTTAATATTCTTGAGGTTATTAACTTTAGCCCCTCTGATTATAATTTTGGATTGCATGCGAATTAAGATGCGAATTCAATGCGAATCATACGAATATGTAAATTAGCATAATTAGCATTAAATTAGCATTGAAATTCGTATGACGACCTGCAGCTATTGATTATATATCAATTCTAAAAAAATATCAATAGAAGTTGACCCAATATTCAACTTATGCTATCTTTAAACTATGAGCTTTATTATTCGAATAATATTTAATGCCATTGCTATCTTTCTGGCGGCCCATTTTGTTGAAGGAATAATCTTTAAGGGAGATATTCTTGACTTCTGTCTGGCCGGTTTGATACTAGCTTTGATAAATCTGATTCTTAAGCCAATCCTTAGGTTACTTGCTGCTCCCTTAATTGCGCTTACCCTTGGGCTTTTTACAATAATTATCAATATGGGGATTCTCTGGATTGCTGACTACTTCATAGATAAGTTAACAATTGAGAGCTTCTGGCCGTTTTTTTGGGGAACGATTATCATCAGTATTGTGAATCTATTTGCCTCGGCTGTGACTAAAAAATAACCATGAAAATATTGAATATTATCCAAATAGTAATTGCCGGATTACTTATCACTGTTATTCTCCTCCAATCCCAGGGGGCTGGACTTTCTCAAGTTTTTGGCGGAGAGGGAAATGTTTATCGAACCAAAAGAGGATTTGAAAAATTTTTATTTACCTCAGCCATAGTTTTGGCTGTGTTATTCCTTGCTCTTTCTCTAGCTAGACTGTTTATTTAGACGCTATGAAATTTCCATCCCTTTCCCAATTCAAAACTCTTCCTAAAGTTCTCTCTCGGAAAGAATTATGGACTATTTATATAATGCTCTGCCTGATAATCACCAGCAGCGTTTTTTTATCAGTGAAATACTGGCTTGAAAACACTAAAGTAGTACCGGTTCCAGGAGGAGAGTATGTTGAAGGAATGGTAGGTATTCCTCGTTTTATTAATCCGATTCTTGCCCAGACTAACGATGTGGATATGGATCTTGTGAGTCTTATCTACTCTTCCCTGCTGAAATACGACTCCCAGGGAAATCTATTGCCAGACCTGGCGGAAAAATATGAAATCGACAAAGACCAAAAAACATACACGTTTTTCTTGAAAAAAAACGTGTATTGGCATGACCAAGAATTGTTGAGTGCCTCCGATGTTATCTTTACTGTTCAAGCTATCCAAGACCCAAGATACAAAAGTCCTTTAAGAATGAGATTTCAGGGGGTAACGGTGGAAAAAATAGATGATTACACGGTACAATTTAGACTCAAAGATGTTTATGCACCATTCCTTCACAATTTAACTTTTGGAATTTTGCCTAAACATATCTGGGAATATATCCCTTCGGAATTCATTGATTTGGCTGAATATAATCTTAAGCCAATTGGTAGTGGTCCTTATAAGTTTTTTAAATTTAAAAAAGATAAAAAGGGAGAAATAAAATCTTTTCACTTAAAAGTTTTTGAAGATTATTATGGCGCTCTTCCTTACATTGAAAGAGTGGTTTTCAAATTTTATCCTGACGAAGGCCAACTTTTGAGTAGTTACAATAAAAAAGAGTTCTTGGGTTTTGCAGGAGTTTCGTCAAAAAACTTAAAAAAGGCAAAGCACGGAAATAACTTTAATCTCTTTGAGCTCTCAACCACTCAATATTTTGCTGTATTTTTCAACCAAACAAAAAGCAAACCCTTGGCCGATAAAACCGTGAGAACGGCCCTTGCTTATGCCACTGACAAGAAAGAAATTATCCAAGAATTATTTGACGGCAAAGCAAAGGTTGTCAATTCGCCAATTCTACCCGGCATGCTTGGGGCTACTCGTGAAATCGAAACTTATGATTTCTCCTTGGAACAAGCAAGAAATATCTTAGAAGAGAGGGGTTGGAAAGATACTAATGGAGATGGGGTAAGAGAAAAAGAGGAGGCAAACTTAGAGATAGAACTAATTGTCTCTGATTGGCCAGAACTGAAGCTCGTCGCAGAGCATCTTCAAAAACAATGGGGAGAAATCGGAGTCTCGGTCAATTTAAAAGTTTTGGGAATAGCTGAAATCCAGCAAAATTATATTCGCCCTCGAGAATACGAAGCTTTGCTTTTTGGTCAAGCTTTAGGTTTTGATCCCGACCCTTTTGCTTTTTGGCACTCCCTGCAAAGAAAAGATCCGGGACTCAATTTAGCAATGTACGCCAATAAAGAAGTTGATAAGCTTCTTGAAGAAGCACGCCAGACCTTAGACGAAAATGTAAGAATTAAAAATTACCAAGATTTTCAAAAGAGAGTGGCTGAAGATATCCCAGCGATTTTTCTTTATAGCCCCTCTTATCTTTACTTAGTTTCAAAAGCGATAAAGGGGATAGAACCACAATTTGCGGCAAATCCCTGCCAAAGATTTGCCGGGATAGAAGAGTGGTATATTAAGACTAAAAGAGTATGGAAGGAATAGCGAGCTTTAGTTCGCGATATACGATCGCAGACTCCCCGAAGGAAAGCAAGCTTCCTACGGGGTAAAAAAGTCTGCTATTCCGGTTTGAAGATATGGAAATAGATAAGTTAAATATGCGTCAAGTAATTATTAACTTTCCCAAACAATTCCGGGAAGCTTTAGGGTTTGCTCAAGGCATAGAGGTCGGTGGCGAATTCAAAAACATTGTCATCTGCGGAGTAGGTGGCTCGGCTCTACCGGCCAATCTTTTGATTACTTATCTCAATCAGGAACTAACTATACCTATTTATGTCCATCGTTCCTACGGACTACCAGCGCAGGCCGATAAAAATAGTCTAGTTATCTCGATTTCCTACTCCGGTAATACTGAAGAAGCAGTTTCAAGTTTAGAAGAAGCAATAAAAAGAAATTTGAAAGTAGCGGCTATTACCACTGGCGGGAAACTTAAAGAATTGGCTGAAACTAATAATCTCCCGCTCGTTTTGGTTCCCGCGACCGACATTCAGCCGCGATGCGCTACCGGTTATCTTTTTACTTCTTTGGTTAAACTTCTTTCTAATTCAGAGGTAATTCCTGATAAGTCCAAAGAATTTCTAGAAGTGGCTCAAAATCTTAAGCCCCTTGAACTGGAAACTCAGGGTAAAGATTTAGCAAAAAAGCTGATGGGTAAAATTCCTCTTATCTATGCTTCAGATAAATTTAAAGCCCTGGCTCGCATCTGGAAAATTAAATTTAATGAGAATTCTAAAGTTTTAGCTTTTTGGAATTATTTTCCAGAGTTAAACCATAATGAGCTAGTTGGTTATACAAATCTTCAAGGAAAATTCCACGTTATAATTCTCGGCGACAAAGACGACCACCCAAGAATCTTAAAGAGAATAGAAATAACTTCTAATCTTATAAAATCCAAAGGAGCTGAAGTTACCACCATGGATATTCCAGAAGGTAGCTTACTCTTCAAAATATTCTCTACTCTCATTTTAGGCGACTGGGTCTCATATTACTTGGCCCTAGAATACAACGTTGACCCAACACCGGTCGTGATGGTGGAAGATTTGAAGAAACAACTGAAGGAATAAAAAAGAGCCAACAAGTTTGTTGGCTCAGATTGAGACCTCCTTCAAATTTTTTCTTAAAAGAACAAATGGTGGGCAACTCAGGATTTTCACCCGCCTAAGTTTTGCTCCGCAAAATTTGGGCGGGCAGGCCTGACACCTCTGCCTTATCAGGACAGCGCTCTAACCTAATGAGCTAGTCGCCCAAAGCACTAATATTATAGCATACTCCTTTTGAAAAAAATGTCAAGGGCGAGTGGTGGAACTGGAAGACACGCATGGTCCAGGGCCATGTGGCAGCAATGCCTTGGAGGTTCGAGTCCTCTCTCGCCCACTCTTATAATGAACAAAAAATACACAAAAAATAAATCTCTCCGCATCATTCCTCTCGGCGGCCTTGAAGAAGTCGGCCGAAACATGATGCTTTTTGAATATGGAGCTGATATTATCATTGTTGATATGGGTTTGCAATTCCCGGAAGAAGATATGCCCGGGATTGACTACATCATTCCCAACATTGCTTATCTCAAGGATAAAATCTCAAAAATTCGAGGGGTAATTATCACCCACGGCCATTACGACCATATCGGTGCTATTCCACACTTGATGCCCAGATTGGGAAATCCGCCTATTTACACCAGAGCACTTACTCGAGGAATGATTCTTAAAAGACAAGAAGATTTTAAAGATACTCCAAAACTTAATATTAAGACTATAAAGTGTGAAGATACTATTCAGCTCGGAGTATTCAGAATAGAATTTTTCCATGTTAATCATAATATTCCTGACTCCATGGGTTTAGCCATCCATACTCCAGTAGGATTGGTTATTCATACCGGTGATTTTAAGTTTGACCACAATCCAATTGGAGAAGCCCCTACTGATTCTGCCAAAATTGCTCGTTTGGGAGAAAGAGGGGTGTTAGTGCTCCTTTCAGACAGCACTTCGGTTGAAGAAAAAGGACATTCTATTTCAGAAGAAAGTATTAAAGATTCGTTAGAAGAAATTTTTTTGAAGTCCTCCGGCAGAATCATTGCCGCTACTTTCGCATCGCTCATTAGCCGAGTTCAACAGATAATTGCTTTGGCAGAAAAATTTGACCGCAAAGTAGTTGTTGATGGATATAGCATGAAGGCGAACGTTGAAATTGCCAGAAATTTGGGTTACTTAAAGGTGGGAAAGGATACTTTAATCAAACCTCAAGAAGCTAAAAACTGGCCTGATAATAAAATAGTAATACTTTGCACGGGCGCCCAAGGAGAAGGTAGGGCAGTACTTATGCGTTTAGCTAACAAGGAACATCGCTTTCTAAAAATCCAGCAAGCAGACACCGTTTTGTTCTCTTCGTCGGTGGTCCCTGGTAACGAACGAACTGTTCAAGGACTAAGAGATACTCTCTCGCGCCTTGGCGCAAAAGTAATCCACTATGAAATGATGGACGTGCACGCTGGTGGACACGCCAGAGCAGAAGATGCAAAAATGATGCTTGGACTGGCAAAACCTAAATTCTTCCTACCTATTGAGGGCAGTCACTATATGCTCAAAGAACATGCTGAAATTGCCAAAGGCCTTGGTGTTCCTCCTCAAAATATTATTATTGCTGATAATGGCCAGGTCATTGAGGCCACTCCTAATCAGGTTAAAGCTACCGAAAAATTGGTACCTACTAACTACATTATGGTTGACGGTCTGGGAGTCGGTGATGTCGGTGAGGTTGTGCTTCGCGACAGGCAAATGATGTCTAGAGACGGAATGTTTGTGGTTATTGTTATTATTGATAGCAAAACCGGTAAAGTACGAGGCAGGCCAGACATAATTTCACGCGGCTTTATCTACATGAGAACATCGAAAGAATTGCTTGAAGCAACCCGGGGGAAAGTAAAACAAATTGTAGCCAAAACTGCTGGAAAACCAATTAATTGGGCTTATGTTAAAAATAATCTTAGGGACAAAATCGGCCAGTTCCTCTTCAGCAAAACCCAGCGAAGACCAATGGTTATCCCCGTGGTAATCGAGATTTAGAAACTAATCTATGAACCAACAACGTATATTCAGCGGTATCCGCCCCACTGGCCGCCTACATTTAGGCAACTATCTGGGTGCGGTCAAAAATTGGATAAAACTGCAAAACAAATACCAATGTATTTTTGCCGTGGTTGATTATCACGGTATCACTACACCTTTTGACCCAAAAAAGATAAAGAAGAATATTCTTGATGTAATTCTGGATTATCTAGCCGCTGGTATTGACCCTAAAAAAGCAAGTTTGATTATCCAATCTCAAGTGCCAGGACACACAGAACTGGCTTGGATTTTTGGTACTATTACTCCGGTCTCGCACCTCCAGCGCATTCCTACTTATAAGGAAAAGACGGAGCTTCATCCCCAATATCTCAATTTGGGACTACTTGCCTATCCAGTTTTAATGGCAGCTGATATTTTAATCTATAAATCCAGTTTTGTACCAATAGGTGAGGATCAACTGCCTCATCTGGAACTGACCCAAGAAATCGCTAAGAGCTTCAACAGAATGTTTGGTAAAACTTTTCCTCTGCCTAAACCTATCCTTTCAAAGGGAGCGCGAATTATGTCGCTTACAGACCCGACTAAAAAAATGAGTAAAACTTTAGGGCCGGAAAGCTGCATTATTCTCTCTGATTCTCCCAAACTCATCTGGAAAAAACTTTCCACAGCTGTTACTGATCCAGCCAGAATTCGCCGCACTGACAAGGGCCACCCCCAAGAATGCAACCTCTTTAAACTTCATCAATTTTTCTCTACACCTGCTCAAATAAAGAACCTTGAGAAGAAATGTCGAGCAGGCACCACCGGTTGTCTTGAGTGTAAAAAAATCCTAGCTCGAAATATTTCTAAAGAATTAGCTCCAGTTCGAAGAAAAAGAAAAATGCTCGAGAAAAAACCAGCGTTAGTTAAAAAAATCTTATCTCAAGGCGCAAAAAAAGCCCGCCCAATCGCCGAGCGAACCCTGAAAGAGGTAAAGAAAAAAATAGGATTATTATAAAAATAGAAGCGGATAAACGCGGATAGCAACGCGGATTCACGCAGAATGTAGGAGGTCGAACTTCCTACATTTTAATAGCCTTGAGAATTTCCTCCCTTTTTTCTTCCATCAACTCCCTTGTCTTTGCTTCTACCACTACCCTAAGTAGCGGCTCGGTATTGGAAGGTCGAGCATTAAACCACCAATCTTCATGCTCAACGGTTAATCCATCTAGATGGTCAATCTTACCATCCTGATATTTATCTTCTAGTTTTTTAATAGCAGCACTTCTGTCTTCTATCTCAATATTAATTTCTGGGGTTCTAAAATAACGAGTCAGGCTCGAAACTAACTGAGAAAGTGGTTGGTCTGACTGAGACAGAATCTTTAGCATAACCAACAAAGCAATTAAGCCAGACTCCGAATAGAAATTTTCCCTAAAGTAATAATGCCCAGAAATCTCTCCACCAAAAATAGCATTATGTTTTCTCATCAACCTTTTTATAAAAGTATGCCCAGTTCTTGAGCGAATAGGAACTCCCCCCATTTCTTGAATCTCTTTTGGCACAACGTGGGAGCAAGTTAGATTATAAATAATGCGTGCTCCCTTTTCTTTTTTGAGAAATTTTCTGGCTAAAAGAGCAGTAGAAATATCTCCAGAAATCGGCTTGGCCTTTTCATCTAAAAACCTTACCCTATCAGCATCTCCATCAAAGGCAACACCTAAATCGGCTTTTACTTCTAAAACTTTTTTTCTTAAATCTTTGATATTTTCTTCCAACAGAGGATTAGCCAGATGGTGAGGAAAAGAACCATCTAACTCAAAATACAAAGGATAAAGTTTGCCTGGTATTTTTTCAAAAATCAGAGGAACAAATTTACCGGCCATGGCATTAGCCGTATCTACTACTACCTTCAAGGGCTTTAAATCTCCAGGTTTTACTACAGAAAAAACAAGATTTAGATAATCGGAGGTAACATCATGTTTTTTAATTTCACCTTTCGTTGAGACAGGAGAAAAATCTTTATTAGCTAAATCTCTTAACTTAGACATGCCAGTCCCTTCGCCAATCATCTCCATTGTCCCATCTATCAGCTTAAATCCATTGTAATTTCCTGGATTATGACTAGCTGTGATCATCACTCCTCCGTCATAACCATACTTTCCTACGGCAAAATAAAGCATCTCGCTAGTCACCAAACCGATATCATCAACGTTAGTTCCCTGATTGGTAATCCCTCTGACAAGTGCTTCAAAAAGCTGAGGTGAAGAAAGCCGCATGTCCCGACCAACCGCCATCTGTTTGGGTTTGAGAAGAGCGACTAATGCTTGCCCTATTTTGTAGGCAACTTCTTCATTAATCTCGTCAGGGTAAATCCCCCGAATGTCATAAGCTTTAAAAATGTTGGGGTTGACCTTCGTCATAGTTTTATCTATCATAGATCTATTAGGTATTCTATCATAAAATAATGTTAAATAAAACAACCCTTAAAAAGATATTAAGTTTATACAATCTCGGTTCATTAAAAAACTTCCATAAAATTCCAAGCAGCGGGAATTTAGTTTATCTACTTCGGACAGAACGTGGGGAGTTTCTTTTGCGTTTATGTGGTGAATGTTTGAGAAGGCGTTCCAAAGAAGAAATTGAAGGGGAATTGGAGCTCTTAGAAAAACTTTCTAAAGATAATTTTCCTGTTTTTCCGGCAATACCGATGAAAAATGGCCAAAAAGTTCTGAAATGGAAAAACCGCAGCGGTTATTTGAGAAATTATGCCAAAAGTAAGGATTTGAAAAATCCAACCCTCTCTCAAGTTAAGCAAGCTGGTCAAATAGTAGGGGCGTATCATAAAATAGTAGAAGGATATAGAGTGAAATCAAAACGAAAAACTTGGGATTTGGAAGAAACTAAAAAGTACTTCAATAAAAACAAAAATGTCATTTTAAAAAGTGGGCTTAAGGGGCCTCATTTGTTTATAAAAAGAGTGGAGAAAGAATTAGCTGATCTTCGCTTTCCTCAAAATTTACCTAAAGGAATGCTCCATGAGGACTTAGCTAAGAGACATTTTATTTGGCAGGGAAATAAAATTATCTCTCTTTTGGATTTTGATAGAAGCTATTATGGCCCATTACTTTTAGATTTGGGGCCTGCTTTAAGAAGCTGGTGCTTTGTCAATTGGGCTTATTGGAGTGATGAAAATTTTAAAAGCTTTCTTCGCGGTTACCAAAAGAAAAGACCCCTTAATAAACTCGAACTTAAATATCTTTATGACGCGGTGAAATTTTCAACCGTTGAGAGAGAGCTTTCTTTTTGGATTCGGGCAGGCCAGGAAAAAGAAAATAAAAAGGCCCAAAAGAGCCGTCGAAGTCTATTCGCCTTACTAGACGAATTAGAAAAATCAAAATTGACTTTTTGTTTTGGTTACAATAAAGTAAAAAGCAGAAAGGAGGTAATAAGAAATGCCCGAACAAGAACGAGAATCTATACCTGAAGAATCCTCTATAGAAACAGAAAGAGGTAAAGATGTTACCCTTGTTCTTAAGTTTGGCCGACATGCCAGACATAAAGAAGACAAAATTATTCCGGAGGAATTTGAAAGATTAAAAGAAATAGGAGGTAAGCTTGAATTCCCGGCAAAAGCTTATACTTCTTTTAAAAAACGAGCTATTGAAACCGGGGAAAAGATTACTGAAAGCTCCCCCAGAAGTTTAAAAACAAGAGTCCGCCTAGAACTCTCCCCTCGATTAAGAGCTTATCCTGAATTAATGGCAATGGCTAAAGAAAAAGGTTACGAAGCGTTCTTTAATGAAGTTTTAGAAAATCGGCCCGAAGTCCGAGCCGACGTGGCTAGTGGAATTGCTGCTAGAATTGAACACTGCCGCAGGCTGGCTAAAAGATTAAAAGGCGGCTCAAAATATAGTCTAGTTAATGTCACTCATGATTTGGATTTAGCCTGTTTTTTAAAGGAGTGTTTGATTCGAGAGAAAGAAGAAAGTGAAATCAAGGGTTTTAAAGATATCGAAGAAATTGGCGGTCCATTCGATGAAGCCGAATTTTTTGAACTGAAATTGAATCGAGATAAAGAGGGTGAAGAAGAATTATCTTTCAAATTTGATAACCCGGAAAGACTGCCTGATGTGAAATGCAGGCTTGATATAAAAAGAGCAGAAGAATTAGCCCAGCTTTATAAAGAAAAGTATAAAAAGAAATAAGAGACCAAATTCTCTAAAAACAAAGACGTTTAAAGCAAAGCTTTAAACGTCTTTTCTTACAATTCCTTTACGAGCATCAACCTCTACTAAATCTCCGTCTCTTAAAACTTTAGTAGCTATTTTTGTCCCAGTGATACAGGGAATACCAAGTTCACGGGAGATGATAGCTGCATGACAAAGAACGCCGCCCATATCGGTAACAATAGCTTTTGCCTTTCTCATAGCCGGTAAAAAATCAGGATCGGTTTCGTCAGCTACTAAAATATCTCCCTTTTTAACTTTTTTTAAATCTTCAATTTTTATAACCATCTTCACCTTACCTCTGGCTACTCCTTTGCTGGCAACTATTCCTTTGATTTGCTTTATCCCTCTTATCTTCTTCTCTAGAGAAATCTGAAGTTCTTCAAGATCAAGCGGTCTTTCTTGGGTAGCTCTTAAAAATTGAGTTATAGAATCAATAGCAATCACCTTGTCAGAAAGGGTCCGTGCTTTTAATAACTCTAACTTTAAGTTTTCTGCTTTCTCTATCCAATTTTTTGTTTCTTCTTTTTCTTTTTTAGAAAAAACTTTTTTATAGAGCGCTTCCATTCTAGGAATAGCT
>CAYRSW010000015.1:15583-16006 GCA_964427335.1 uncultured Candidatus Saccharibacteria bacterium | reverse complement strand
ACCCAAACTTAAAAGAATGAATCACCTCTTTGAGAATTTTATCGTCATAAGAACTAGCCGCAATAAGACCAGTCAGCTTTGTCCTTCTCTTTCTTCGGCACTCAAGACAAGTTTTTCCTAAATAAAAAGTTTTCCCACAAATCGGACAGTGACTTTCTTTATTTAATTTGATTAAACCAAAACAATCCTGACAAAGCCACTTCCCCTCTCTAGAGCACCCAACACACTGAATCGGGAAAAGAATGTCTAAGATAAAATTTTTCAATAAAGCTATTTTTTTCATATCTTAAAAGTATAATAGAAATTTATAAACGGGGCAAATTTAATAGGCTAGAGTTTGAATCCCTAGCCTAAATAAATTTCATCTTTTAATTTATATAAAGTAATGCCTTCGATTTTTCTTATCATTGCTAAAGTCAAACT
>CAYRSW010000015.1:1702-15573 GCA_964427335.1 uncultured Candidatus Saccharibacteria bacterium | reverse complement strand
CTTCCTATTTCTCCGCTTTCTTTCACCAAGACCGGCTGTTGATTTTTTCCTCCTTTCTTAAGGTCTCTTTGCTGCTTATGAAACTTTGTTGCGTTAGAGCTAGTAACATTGAAAGTAACAACTCGAAAAACTCCGCTTCTGCTTAATTTTACAAGCTTGCAATAACCAGCCAATTCGGATAAATCCTTTATCCACATTCTATGTATAATTTCTTTTGCCTTTTTAGGAATATTTTTGAATTTATTTTCAAGATTTTTAAGATCCATCGAGGCAACCAAAACAACATAATCGATATTCCTTACGTCTAGCTTTCCATACCGTCTTTTATCAAACTTATCATATCTTCTACTCTTGTAGAATTCAATAATTTCCTCATTCTTTATTTGTTGACGAAGAAGAGCAAAAACTTTATTCTCTGACCCCCAACCTCTTTTATCCATTAGCTCTTCAATCGCAGAATTGGTCCTCTTTAGAGACTTAACTATCCTTTGCTTCGCTCTGCGAGCTCTCGCTGTTGGTCTTCCTCGTTCCAATTTCGTCTCACCCCCTCTCAATCCAAAAATTCTAAAGGAACAATCTCTCTCCACCTTTATTACAGTCTAACATATTTAACAAAAAAAGTCAAGGATTTTGACTTTTTTGTGGTGGGCACTGAGGGATTTGAACCCCCGACCTACTGCGTGTAAAGCAGTCGCGCTAAACCACTGCGCCAAGTGCCCGTTTGGTGGGCGAGGAGGGACTTGAACCCTCACGGGCTAATGCCCCTATGGCCCTCAACCATAGATGTCTACCGGTTCCATCACTCGCCCGAATTCATTTTTCTTTATCCTAGTAAAGAAACTGCTTTTTCTATTTTCTTGCGTTTACGAAGAAGACAAGGTACATCTTTACTACGATACATTCTTCTCAATAAAAACAGAGATTCTCTTTTAGCATTTTTAAGTTTCCAAACTGTCCTTTCGAATCGTAATGCACCTTTTATACCCAATAATCTTTTCAATGACTCTCTTATCCATTTAATATGTTTAAGACTTGCTGAGAGGAAATCCACATAATACATAAAGCTATTGGGCCATCTTTTGTCCCAGAAAGAATAAAAGCAGCCATCACCATCAAAGTGACCCCTCAAGAAGTCAAAGAAAAACTTATCCGGAATATCAAGAACGCCAACGATCTTAGTTTTATTGGGCATCAATCCAATTTTAAGCAACCATTTATAAAGTTTAACGTTGCCAAATTGGATATGAGGACATTTGTCCCTACTGAAACTACTTGTCTTATACCCAATCTTAACATCTAGTCCCATACACTTTTTAAATGTCTTTAGTAACTGAATATCCTTAGAGGTTAAATCAAAATGCCTCCCGTCGGAAGATAAACATCCATCAGTCGTCAATAATCCAATAGCATAAGCGAAGTCGGGACTCCATATAATTTTATAGTTTTTATTTTTCTGACTTCCTCTCATTTTTCATTTTATCTTCTGATTTTTTCTCCTCTTCTTCCTTCTTCTGCTCTACCTTTGCCTCCTTTTTTACTTTCTTTACCTGCTCCTCTATCCTCTCCTTAACTTTCCTCTTTCTCCCCAAACGTTTTCGTAAATAATAGAGCTTTGCTCGACGCACCTTTCCTCTCCTTATCACTTCAATTTTTTTGATTGTGGGAAGATAAAGAGGAAATATTTTCTCTACCCCAATATCACCGCTTATTTTTCTTACCGTAAAAGTAGTATTGGGCCCTAATTTTCCCCTCCGAGAAATAACTATTCCTTCAAAAACCTGAATCCTCTCTTTGCCGGCCTCCTTAATCTGCTGATGTACTCGAAGAGTATCACCGGCTCGGAAATCGGGAATGTCTTTTTTGGTTTGTGACTTATTAAATTGATCCAATAATGTAGTCATAAATTATTTAGCACTTTTTCCAGCTCTTTGGGTAATTGACTCTTGAATTCTACTACTCTACCATTCGGCAATCTAAATTTCAAGTAATGAGCGTGTAAAAAATGCCTTGAAAGTCCTCTGGGACAAGCTTGACGCTTAAACCCATAAACTTTATCCCCTGCCAGAGGATGTCTTATTGACTTAAAGTGAACCCTAATCTGATGCATCCGACCCGTTTTTGGTGCTACTTCAACTAGAGTGTAATTTTTAAATCGCTTAATAACTTTATAAAAAGTTTCAGCAATTCTGCCAGTTATAGATACGGTCATTTTTTCAGGCTCATGCTTTGACCTGGCTATCGGTTTATCAATTATTCCTTTATTGCTCCTTAACTGACCAACCACCAATGCAGCATAATGCTTTTCTACCTTCCGACTCTTAAACTGATTTTTTAAATGTTGAAAAGCATCGTTATTTTTCGCCACCACCATTAACCCGGATGTACCCTTATCTAGACGATGGACAATACCGGGTCTTGAAGCGTCCTCACCCACGTCTTTAATCTTGGGATAATAACTCAAAAGTCCATTGACTAAAGTTCCTGATTTACAAGTTTCACTTGGATGAACTATTAATCCTGCTGGTTTATCAATCACTATTACATCCTTATCTTCGTAGATAATTTTAAATCTTATTGACGCATCTGGCTTGAGTTCTATTTTTTCTGGCGCAGATATTTGAGCTTTTATCCTATCTTTTTCTTTTAAAAGATATTTGGGTTTTACTGATTTATTATTGACTAAAATTTTCCCATCTCTTATAAGTTTCTGCAGCCAACTTCGAGAAAATTGAGGAAACTTCTCCGCCAAAAATTTATCCAGCCGTTCCCCTTGCTCTTTTTTAGTAATTATAAAAACCTTAGGCATTAAATAGTATTTTTATTGGTGGTGGGCAATGCAGGATTTGAACCTGCGACCTCTTGCGTGTCGAGCAAGCGCTCTAACCAACTGAGCTAATTGCCCTGGTGGGCGCACTTGGATTCGAACCAAGAACCTCGGCCTTATAAGGACCTTGCTCCACCATTGAGCTATGCGCCCATCGCGTCGCGGTATTTATGTCTTAATCAGCTCCTCAAACTCCTTCCTTTCAATCGTCTCTTTCTCTATTAATCTTTTAGCGATTTTATCTAATTTTTTCCTTTTTGCTCTAAGGACCTTCTTCGCTGTCTCGTAAGCATCTTTAATAAACCCAGCCACTTCTTCATCAATTTCAGCAGCTATCTTTTCCGAGTAATTCCTCTGCTCACCAATCTCTTTGCCTAAGAATACCAACTCACCCTTGTCTCCAAAAGTCACTGGTCCGAGTTTTTTACTCATCCCATATTGGGTAACTAATTTCCTGGCTAGCTCCGAAGCTTTCTGAAGATCATTAGTCGCCCCGGTGGTTAAATCTTTAAAAATCATTTCTTCAGAAGCATACCCAGCCAAAAGCACAGCTAACTCATCTAGAAATTCTTTTTTTGAATGTAAGTGCCTGTCTTCTTTTGGCATTTTCAAGGTATATCCGGCAGCCATTCCTCTGGAAACAATAGATACTTTTTGAACCGGATCGCAGTGGGGCAAGCTTGAAGCAACCAGTGCATGAGCTGCTTCATGATAAGCAGCAATTTTTTTCTCTTCTCGGTTCAAGATATGGCTCTTTCTTTCTGGTCCAAGCATTACTTTTTCAATGGACTCTAAAAATTCCTTCCTGCCCACTTCTTTTTTGTCGCGTCTTGCCGCAAGAATTGCCGCTTCATTAACTAAATTAGCTAAATCTGCTCCAGAAAAACCAGGGGTGCGCTCTGCAATTTCACGAATGTTAACATTAGAAGTCAAGGGTTTTCCACGAATATGAATTTTAAGAATAGCCACTCTATCCTTGATGTCCGGCAGGTCTAAAACTATCCGCCTGTCAAACCGACCAGGCCTCAATAAGGCCGGGTCCAAAATATCAGGTCTGTTTGTTGCCGCCATTACTATAATACCCATATTGGGATCAAATCCGTCCATCTCCACCAAAATTTGATTTAGGGTCTGCTCTCGCTCGTCGTGTCCCCCGCCAAGTCCGGCTCCTCGATGACGGCCAACCGCATCTAATTCATCAATAAAGATAATACATGGAGTATTTTTCTTGGCGTTTTTAAATAAATCCCGCACCCTTGAAGCACCAACACCAACAAACATCTCTACGAATTCAGAACCAGAAATAGAGAAAAAGGGCACGTTTGCTTCGCCGGATACTGCTCGCGCAACAAGTGTTTTGCCGCAGCCGGGTGGGCCCAAAAGCAATACTCCCCGAGGAATCCTTGCTCCAATATCAATAAATTTTTTGGGATTTTTTAAGAAATCTATTATTTCTTTCAGCTCCTCTTTTGCTTCTTTTACCCCAGCCACATCTTCAAAGGTTATTTTTTTCTTTCCGTCTTTGCTGGGTAAAGTTAGAAGGGGACGAGATTTTCCAAAAGACATTGCCTTAATATTCGCCCTCTGGGCAGAGCGAAGCATAAAAAACAAGAGCGCGCCAATCAAAAGAAACGGCAAAAGAAAAGGAAGAATTGCTGCCAGCCAAAACTTAGCCCCGCCTGGTTCTTCTACTTTTACATCAACCTTTGCTAATTTCTCTTCGCTTACATTTACCAAAGAGTCTCTCAAAGAAATCTCATTTTCCTTGAGAGCTCCCTTTTGAGTACCATCTTTTAACTCTATTTTTAACTCATTTCCTTCAATAATAATTCTCTCTACGTTTTCTGCTTCAATTTCTTGAGCTAATTGAGTTAAACTAATTGTCTCGGCTTTCTCAGTTGGAGGATTAAGTAAAGTAAAAAGCCCTGAAATTATCAGGAAAATAATAAAGACAAATAATAGGTTTTTTACCAGATTAAAATTTTGTTTGCGTGATTGTTTTTTCATAGATTTCTATTGTACCACAAATTATCAAAAATGCAAGTTTTAATTTTGATATTTGGTAGGCTTGGAGTGGTTTGGCTTATTTGAAACTTGAAATTATCCTATGGTGCTCCCTTTGAACTTCCTCCCTTCAAGGAAATTCTTAAAATTTTTAAGATCGGTTCCTTTTAAAATTACGGCTTTGAGTCCCGACTTCTCTGCTAATTTAGCCGCCATTGGGTCAATTGGTGTTTTCATCCCCGCCTGCCATTTTCGGGGAATTACTTTCTTGAATTCCTGCCAGGAAAGCTTAGGTAAGGGCTTTGCCCGAGGATTGCGTCGAGGATCCTTTTCGTAAACATAATCAATATTTGTTGCCTCAACGAAAAAGCCAGCTTTAAATCTTTTAGCCAGAAGCACTGTATCATAATCGGTAGAACACCCCGGTTTCCAGCCAGCAGTAATAAATAGCTTCTCCGATGGCTCTATCTTCTGGTATGGGCTTTTAAGAAATACCGGCTTGAATTTCCCAAGGATTGCCATAAGAAGCCGGGCATTAAGCTTAGTCGCCTGTATTCCTAACCAATCTAAGTCTTCTTGGCTTACTCTATTTACTTCAGAGGCAGCTTTTTGATAATGCCGACAAACTTCCCCTCCACCAACAACAATAATAAATCGCCAACCTCTCTTTAGGTATCCCAAAACAAAACGCCTAAAATCTTTCAAGAATTCTACATTGATTTTATCAGGGGCAACAATGGAGCCACCGAGGGAAATAACAATAGTCCTTTTCATGAAACATGAAACATGAAACATGAAACAAATTATTGTTACGTGTTACATGTTATGTGTTATGTGTTTCAGGGCTTTATCCACCCTCTTCTCCTTATCCTCGAGCTTTTCAATATTTTCATAGGAATAATCAAACAATCTTTCAAAAATCTCTTTTAATTTTGGAACTAATTCTTCTGCTTCCTCTCTTTCTTTAATCTTCCCTTCCAGCTGCATCTCCCTTAAGGCGTTTTTAATATCACCAACCAAGGGACCGGGAGTAATATTAGCAATCTCTTTAATATCACTTCCATCAAGAAGCTCTGGCACCAGTTTTTTCTTAACTTCAGGTGAAGCTGCCTTAATTCTTATAACCTTAATTCTCTCTTTAAGCTTATCATAATTAGTAAAGTCTGGCTTTTCACTAGGAGGAACCGTCGCCGAAATATCAGCGTAGCTCAACTTCAAAAGTTCATCGCCCCATTTATCCTCACGAAAAAAGTATTTTTCAATGGTTCTCTCTCTCATATTCTCAACTCTATCCGAAAGACAAATCATATGGTTTTCCACCAACCAAACTATCTTATCGGTATCAACATGAATCTCCCCGGTGGCAGAAAACCTAAGACGATTACAAATTCTTCGAGTAATTTCTCCTCCTACTTTATCATGCTCATTAAATCTGATTCTATCTCCCGGCTTCTTGGAATAAGTTGGAGGTTTGCCAATATCATGAAAAAGTGCGGCTAATTTTAAATCGATTGAGGTATCAGGAGGTAATTTCTCTAGAGCCAATTTTGTATGCTCCCAAACATCTCCTTCGCTATGAAAATTTTTTGGTTGACGAGTATTCTTCATTGCATCTACCTCGGGCAAAATATTATCTTGCTCTCTTTCCTTTTCTACTCCAAGATTTAAAATCCCATATTCATCATAATCCTCTAAGGTTTTCACAGGGTCAGCATCAAAACTTTTCAAGAATTCTTTAGCTATTATCTCACGGGAAACCCTTGGTTTTTCGGTCCCTTTATCATCATAAAGCTTGTTTATCTCTTCTTTCTTCTTTAACATTGCTTCTGAAGTATTCTTTTCAATCTTAAAATCAAGCTCACGAGAAAATCTAATGGCTCTTAGAACCCTTGAAGGATCTTCGTCAAATCTTTTCTCTGGACCCCCTACGGCTCTTATTATGCCTTTTTTTAAATCCTCTATCCCATTATGAAGATCAATTAATTTGTTTTCTTTATAATCAAAAACAATGGCATTAATAGTGAAATCACGCCGTTTAAGGTCATCCTCTAAACTAAGCCTAGGAGAGGTTTTCATTTCTACGTATTGATAACCTTTATGTGGTATCCATTTTTCAATCCGAGGAAGGGCAACATCAATGGGTACCTTAAGTTCAGAACCCTTGGGAATAAATTTAAAAATTGGAAAATCTTCTTTTTCGGTCTCTATCACTTTCCCGTGCTTGCTCAAAAAATCGCCTAATTCTTTTTTATTAAGCCCGGTGGCTAGAAAATCAAAATTTTCAGTATCTCTTTTTAAAAGCCCATCGCGAACAGCACCGCCCACCAAATAAAGCTTTGCCTTGGGCTTCTCTTTCTTGAACTCTTTATAAAATTCCTCGGTAAATTTTAAATCAGGAGTTTCTTCAATTTTCTCCCTTAAGACTTCAGTTCTTTTTTCAATTTCTTCTTTAGTCATATTATGTGATTCCAAAGAAAAATCATCCTCCGACTCTTCTTCTGTGGATGGATTAAATTTTGGTTCGTTTTCCTTCATAATTCTTTATTATTTTACCATAATTTACTAAAAATGAAAAGGCCCGGCTGTGGTTTTGCCACTAGCCGGACCCAAATGAGCCTATTTCTTGACTTTGACCAAAGATTCAAGAATTTTTAGACTCTTCTTGCCTACTTTCGGCGTTCCCTCGATTAGCTCCCAAGGTGCCTCTTTGAGATCGCCAACAGTGTTGAATCTCTTTTTCTTTAAGGCACTAGCAGCCAATGCGGGCAACCCTTCTATCTTTTCAATCTCGGTCTCGTCGGTAACGGGACTCTTTTTAGGAGCCGCTTCCTTGACCTCGATGGTTTTCTTGACGGGCTCGTCTTTCTTCTCCTTAGGAACCTCTACCGGAGCATCCTTTTTAACGTTCTTTGGTTCTTCGGTCTTTTTCGCCACAGCAGTCGACTCTGACTTCTCTTCGACAACGTCTTTCTTCTTTACGGTCTCCGAAGGTGTTTCAACCTTTGGCTTTATGGGTCGTCTCCAGCCTTCTTCCACTGATCGCGTCAGAATCCTGTAGTAGTGTGAATCCCCAACTACCTTCAGTGCTCCCAGAAGCTTCCCAACATACTCCCTGGTCAGTTCACTCTCCCTGGTTAATGCCAGTTCTGGTAGCCAATTCGCTAATTCTGGTTTTCGGTCCAGAATCAACTTTCTGGCTGCCCTGGCTTCCATCTTCTGGAGCCACCTGTACGACATCTTTCCGGCCAGGTATTCACGTTCCTTTTCCAGTCCATTTTCCCTTAAAACGATGAGTAATCTTTCCAGACTTTGGGGGTCTGCTTTATCAGTTACCCCCACCTTTGCAAGACTGACGCCTTTGTTTATCAACGTCAGCCTGACATTGCGAACTGCCACTGCGATAGGAACCAATAAGTAGTCCATTTTTATCGCCTTGGCAATCACCCTTAAAACGTCCTCGTTAACCTCACCCCTGATCACTTCACTCTGCACAGAGAATGCTGCATTTCTCGTCTCCCTGATGGAAAACGTTTTGGGAGAATTTTTCCTTTGAGCCTCTAGTATCTCATCAAACCCTGACTTGGCCTTTTTGTATTCCTCTAGGGATTCCTTCCCTTCTGGCTTGGCCTTGGCCTCAACTATCTGCTCCGCCGCTTTCTCAAGGGCAATAGAACGAGTATCTTCCGGTCTTAACGCTCTTCTTCTGTCTTCATACATCTTATTTCCCTCCTTTCCTTCTATTTTTTCCTCAAAAAAGGTCTGACCTTTTTGAGGTTTTTGATATCTTACTTTCCCTTTCTTTCCCTGCTCTCCATCTTCCCGAAATCGGGTCCTTAAAATCTTCTCTCTTCCACCACCACCAGAGGTTCCCCTGAAGACAAATCCGTTTTTCCTTTTTTCAGTTATCTCTCTTCTGCTAACACCTGCCTCTGTCATCTTCTTTTCTTCTTCCTTTTCCTTTTCCACCGTTTGTCGCATTCTCTCCTTGTGTTCATTCAGAATTTTCCTTTTCTCTTTTCCAGAAAGAGAAGATTTTTGTATTGCATCCGTCATCACTACACCAAGATTAAAGTCAGTCAAGCTAATTCACCTCCTTTTTAGGATATTTTGAAACAAAAAGAACTGTTTATCTTATCATTACATTATATACCTTCTACGAAAATTTGTCAAGGCTATTGCAATAATTTTAAATAATGCTAAGATAAAATGATCAAAGTCCTTTAAAAAGCGAGGTGAAAAAATGAACCATCAACCCCCTTTTCCCGGAGAGCTTAAGGTTTTTTCAGGAAGAGCTAACCCAGAATTGACAAAAAAGATCTGTCGACATCTTAACATTCGATCTGGTCTGGTGAATATAAGTAATTTTAGCGATGGTGAAATCGAGGTAAAATATAAAGATAACCTTCGAGGACGAGATGTCTTTATTGTTCAGCCGACTAACCCGCCAGCAGAAAATATAATAGAACTTCTTATTATGATTGATGCAGCCAGTCGTGCTTCAGCCAAACGTATCACTGCTGTCATCCCTTATTATGGCTATGCTAGACAAGATAGAAAAAGCGAGGGTAGAGATCCAATCACTGCAAAGCTAATGGCCGAACTAATCACTGTAGCTGGAACAGAGACAGAAAGAGTTTTACTTATGGACCTTCATTCCGGCCAAATTCCGGGATTTTTCAACAAAACGAAAGTGGACCATCTGTATTCCAAACCAGTCTTTATGAAGCATCTTAAGTCCAGACTTCCAAAAAACTTAGTTATTGTTGCTCCTGATGTTGGAGCTGTAAGACTGGCTAGGTCCTATGGAAAACGTTTTAATTGTCCGATAGCTATTATTGATAAAAGACGTCCTGAACCAAATAAAAGTGAAGTGCTTAAAGTAGTGGGTGAAGTCAGAGGTAAAAATATTTTAATGGTTGATGATATGATTGACACGGGTGGAACTCTAATTGGGGCAGCCAAAGTATTAAAAGAAGAAGGTGCCGGGATAATTTTTGCGGCTTGTACCCACCCGGTGCTTTCAGGAGAATCCCTAAAAAAAATAACTAATTCCCCAATTTCGAAAGTATTTGTCACTGATACTATCTATCTGCCTCCTGAAAAAAGAATTCCCAAAATTAAAACCATCTCTGTAGCTCCCCTTTTGGCTGAAGCAATTAAGGCAATCCATGAGAATGCTTCAGTTAGTAAACTTTTTATTTAATAAAAATAGAGGACGGTATAATTTACCGTCCTCTTTTGATCGCGAACTGAAGTTCGCTACTCCAACTGGAATAGCAGACTTTCTTGCCCGCCGAAGCTTTAGCGTAGGCGGGAGTCTGCGATAGAACCGTAGTACTTTTCATAAAACTTACGGATTTTCTTTGGGCTAGGAATACGACACTTCTCCCATACCTTGATTACTTGTCGCAGCTTCCCTTCACCTCTTTGCCCATTAAAGAGATTCTGCAAGAATTCAGTTCTTTCTTTAATGTCTCTCTTAGCAAATTCAACGAGCTCCTCTGGAGTATAAAATCTTAATGGATTAAAGCGTTTGCGAAAATCTTTCATCCCGTGCTTTTCTTCTAGTTCTTTGGGGTCAGGAATAAGATAGCCATAAATCGGATGCTTAATCCACTTTTTAATCTTTTTGGTTTCAACCAAATGAATTAATCTTTTTGAGTCCTCCACCTTTATTTTTTCTCCTGCGGACTTTTCTTTACCATCAAGAGCAAGTTTCCCCACATAACCAGCGTTATTGATAAAAAACACCAGCTTTCCATCTTTCCCTAAGCCAAGGCCAGAATATACTTTTAATTTAAGCAGCGCCTGCTCGGATTGTTCACGCGCCATAAAGTCCGTAGCCGCATAAGAACGCACTCTTGTACCGGCTGGTTTGTCGCCCACCGCGGAGGTAATAATACTTTCACAGGCAGCGTCCAGTGCCACAGCCATAAAGGAGTCAGTAACTCGAAACATAGGTTCCAGTACATCAAATCTCTTAAAAGAAAGGGATTCGCTGCCAAGCCACTTTTTCTTTTTAGAGCCCCAATTTTTATTTAAGACATTAAAAAGAAAAATTATCCGGCCATTAGTGGTTCCGCTTTTCTCATAGCAAGTACAATCCAAGGAACCGACCCTTTCACCTTTAATGACTCGAGGTACTTTAACCTTATAACCACTAATCACCTCTTCTCGATACCCTACGCCTTCGCAATCTACATTCATTGCTAAAACTATTGGATGCTTGCCTTGAGAATTAATTTCTTTTGATTTCATTACCCCGGGCCATTCGGGACTAGAGGGAATTAAACCTTCTGATTTAGCAAAACTGGCTGCCTCTAACCCAATAATCTGGACTTTAGAAATTTTGCCTCCAACATAATGTGGTTTACCCAAACAAGCATCGTCCTGTTCAAGGTCTTTCCCAACCGTAAGGGTAGTTTTACCGGTTCCGGAAAGGCCTTTTAAGATTCTATCAGAAGTTGCTCCGGCATGATAAGAAATCATTCCCTCTTCTTCGCCTCGATTCCAGACCAGGGTTAAGTTTGGCTTCTTTACTGCTCCACCAAAATAATCTATGCCAACACTCAAAACCCGACGGACGTCCTTGTCTATATCTGTTAAATCATAAAGGGTTATAGGTGGAGAAAAATTTGGAAAAAAATTCTTAATCTCTTTCAGTACTCCATCTGGTAATGGCTCCGGCACTATATAATTCCAACAATGAATCTCGGTTCCTCTTTTATAAGGAAAAACCATCTGTTTTGCCATCCAAGCCATACAAGCAGAGTGGGGATTATGAAAACTGAAAACCATCCGAAGTCCTGTTTTATAACCGGCTTCACCTTGAATACCATCTACAATAAGAGTATTTACACCTTTCAGATACTGCTTAATTACTCCGTAAAGTTTTTTACAAACCGCTGTCCCTGGCTTAAAAAGTTGCTGTCCTTTACCAAGACGATAACCTTCTGGCACCACATAAAAAGCTCTGCTTGGAAGCCGTCCCATCTGCATAGACCCAAAAAGATACTGTCCATCTTTTGTCTTAACATAATACGGCTTTAAATACTCAATATACCACTCATCCGAAGGATTATAGATCTGCTTCATTTACCTCTCCTTGTTAAAGAACGGATTAACTTAACTTACCAAAAATTTATCTACATGTCAATGCTGTCAAGGCTTTACAAATTCATTAAATCTGTTATCTTATCTTAAAAGGACAGTTCTTTGAAATAATATAATCGCGGGAGGAAAAACGTGATCTTTCAAGAAAAAGCAAGAGTAATCAGTAACTTTGAAATAGGTGACGACTATTTTGAAATGGCGCTTGTTGCACCGAAAATTGCTAAAGAGGCTCTGCCTGGCCAATTTGTTATGGTTCGCTGCTCTGAAGGACTTTTCCCATTTTTAAGACGCCCTTTCAGTATTGCTGGAAAAGATTCTAAAAGAATAAAGCTATTATACAAAGTAGTGGGGATTGGAACCGAAATGCTTTCGCAGATACCTTCACCGTCTTTTGGATGCCCAGAGGAATTTCTAAATATTATGGGTCCTTTAGGAAACGGTTTTAATCTTGATGTTCAGGGTAATATTCTTTTGGCGGCTGGAGGGATAGGTATTGCTCCGCTTCTTTTTCTTATCCAAGAGTTAGTATCCTTAAATCCAAAAAATCGTAAGCGTATCTGGCTTCTGTTTGGAGAAAAGACTTCAGAGTTTATAGATTACGTGGGGAACAATTTTGCTATCGTAAAGGATTACTTATTACCCGAGCACCTGGAAGTAATAACCGAAGATGGAAGTGCTGTTAAAAAAATAACCGAAGATGGTTTTATTATTGAAAAAGGGTTGACCACAGACTTACTTTTGGAAAAGATGATTTATTATCCTTTTAAGTTTAACCAAGTCTATGCCTGTGGGCCAAATAAGATGCTTGAAAAAGTAGCCAAAATTGTCCCCGGAAGAATCCCCTGTTGGGTTTCAGTAGAATCAAGAATGGCTTGCGGTTTAGGAGCTTGCCGAGGGTGTGTAATCCCAACCATCCACGGTTACAAAAGGGTCTGTAAAGACGGCCCAATCTTTGAAGCTCGGGAGGTAAAATGGAATGAAATTGTCTAAAATAAATTTAACAGTAGAAATTGCTGGCATTAAGATGAAAAATCCGGTGATGAATGCTTCGGGCACCTTCGATGAAAACTTCTTTGACTTAGTTGACCCAAAAATTCTTGGAGCCATGGTCACCAAAACAGTTACTCTTAAACCAAAAACAGGTAATCCTCCACCTCGAATTCAGGAAGTAAACGGTGGACTGATAAATCGGATTGGTTTAGAAAATAAAGGAGTTGACTACCTGATTGAAAAAACGATTCCTAATCTCAAGAAATATAAAGTTCCGATTATTGTTAGTATTTTTGGTCAGAATAAAGAAAAGTTTGTTGAGCTTACTCGAAAGCTTACTTCTCAACCAATAGCTGCTCTGGAATTGAATTTGTCTTGTCCTAATATTGGCGGGGAAATTCTTGGCTATCACCCCTTAGCTGTTTTTGAAATAGTCTCATCAGTAAAAAAAGTAACCTCCTTACCGGTCATTGCTAAACTTCCACCTAGTCTTGATTTTAGCCAGATGATTAATGTAGCTCAAATTTCCCAGAACGCCGGAGCCAATATTCTAGCTTTAGTTAATACTTTCCCTGCTTTAAGTAACGACTTCTTTTTGGGCGGACTCTCCGGCTCACCTATTAGACCACTGGCCTTAAGAATGGTCCACGAAGTAGCAAAGAAAGTAAGTATTCCTATTATCGGTATGGGCGGCATCTGCTCTTTGGAAGACGCCTTGGCTTTCTTTAAAGCCGGAGCAAGGGTAATTGCCATCGGTTCAGCCAATTTCCACGACCCCCTGATTATCCCAAAAATCATTGAGGGTTTAGAAAGATATGAATATTTTAAAAGCCCCAAAAATTAACGGGGCTTTTTTATATTGGAATTTACTCCCACTCAATCGTGCTGGGTGGTTTTGTTGAAATATCATAAGTTACTTTCACCACCGAAGGTATTTGGG
>CAYRSW010000015.1:0-1602 GCA_964427335.1 uncultured Candidatus Saccharibacteria bacterium | reverse complement strand
CTGGGTGGTTTTGTTGAAATATCATAAGTTACTTTCACCACCGAAGGTATTTGGGCATAAATCTCATCTCTTATTTTCTCTAAAACATCCCAATCAATTCTTGAAGATTGAGCTGTCAAAGCATCTTTTGATTCTACGCATCTAATAGAAATAATGTTTCCGTAAATAGGTTTGCCCGCTTTTATTCCCGTGGCTTTATCATTTTGAAGCACGGCAAAAGCTTGAAATGGTCGATAGCCGGCTCCAAAAATTTCTTTCTCGACTGCCAAAGTTGCCTTTCTGATAATTTCTACTCTTTCTGGTGTTACTTCTCCCTTAATCCTAACAGCCAATCCCGGCCCTGGAAAAGGCATGCGGTTGTAAATTTCCTCAGGCAACCCTAATACTTTAGCCACTACCCTTACTTCGTATTTGTATAGTCCTTCTAACGGTTCAATCGTTTTGTGTATTCCATAATCTTCGGGCTTAACTCTAATCTGCTCTAAAACATTATGGTGGGTTTTTATTCCCTTTTTAACCTCATCTATATCAGCTTTAATTGTTCCCTGAAGAAAATATGTGGCATGGAGAAGTTTAGCTGCCATTCCAAGGATTTCTATGAAGGTTGTTCCGACTCTTTTTCTTTTTTCTTCCGGCTTAGTAATCCCCCTTAGAGTTTCAAAAAATCTTTCTTGACCAGAGAGAACCCAAACAACAATACCTAATTTTTCAAATGTCTCTTTTATTCTTTCCGACTCTCCTTTTCTCATTAATCCAGTCTTAACAAATACAACTTTTAATTGTTTACCAATAACTCGGTGAGCTAAAACTGTTACTGTAGAACTATCAACTCCACCAGAAAGAGCCACTAAAGCCCTTTCATTACCCACAGTTTTTTTAATCTTTTTCTCCTGTTCCTCAATAAACCTCTTTGCTTCTTTTTCTGTCATCTTGCCCTCCTTTTTAAAAGAGCTTTTGTACTAATATACCTTAAATAAAAATTTTTAACAATACTAATCCCTCACTAATCCCTCACGCTACTTTTATTATAAAGCAAGCGGCCGCAGGTCGTATAATAAATTTTCAAAAGTAAAGCTACCTTTCTTACAACGTAGACGGCCGCATGTCGTATAAGAAGGTTGGAATTCTGCTTATAACGACGACGGCCGTGCGTTGTTTAAGAAATTTATTTAAAGATTCCAAAAAAGAAAATAGGGATGCAATTGTTTTGCATCCCTTTAGAAATCTTTTATTTTTTCGTTGTCAGAAAACCACCGATACCAGCCGACCATTGTTTTTCTATAAGGCCCTGCTCTTTCAGATCGCCGATTATTCTTTCATAATCACTCATTGTTAAGCCAAATTCGTCAACAAGTTTATGATAAAGGTCCCAATATTCCATATGGCCTTTAATTTTTTCTGAGTCTTTGATTAATTCTAGTATTAGCGGCGTTAAATCTCCCTTTATGCTTTCATAAAGTTCTTCTCTTTCCTCTACCCGTGCTCTAACTCTTAACTTAATTATTCCATACATTCCATTTTCTTCCATAATTCCACCCTCCTCAATACTGGATTTTGGATTTAGATGTTAGATACCCAACATCTACTATCCAGTATCTAAAA
>CAYRSW010000014.1:10991-16402 GCA_964427335.1 uncultured Candidatus Saccharibacteria bacterium | reverse complement strand
CTTGAGAATAAGTTAGCCAAACACCTTCAAGAAAACATTGGCCTTAGAATAAAAGTAGTTATTGTTTCTCATGGCACTATTCCTCGAGTTGAAGGAAAAGCAAAACATGTGATTGATAAGAGAGGTAATAAATGAAGAGAAGTGATTTGTTAGGCATTGGATATATCGTTGGTGTGGCTGTACTTTTATTAATAGTTTTTAGAGAACAGTTTGTTTGGGCGACTAAGAATTATCCTATTCCAATGGGATTTTTGAAAGTCGCGGCTCTGGCTACTTTTGGCGAGTGTTTAAAAACGCGGCTTAAAACCGGAAGCTGGAAGATATCCCACTTTGCGCAGAGATTTATTGTTTGGGGACTGTTTGGCATCTGGTTTACTTGGGCGTTCGCACTATATAGTATTGGCGTTGACGGAATTATTACGCAAAACCTATGGTTTGGAATTCTACCAGCTTTTTCTAAGAGTCTCTGGATTAATGGATTTGGTTGCTTTGCTTATACGATGATGTTAGTTCACGAATATATAAATCAGATGATTGATAAGCAAGGATTACTGACTGCGGAAGAATTTAGGTTTGATAAGGAAGTGTGGGTTCCCAGCAGGCGTTTTACTTGCATTCCCTGGACTATAGTTTGGTTCTGGCTGCCTATGCATACAATCACCTTTACGCTGCCAGGACATTTCAGAGTCTTAAGTGCTGCCTTTCTTGCCGTAGCCTTAGGATTCATTTTGACGATAAAGAAAAAATAGAGTTTACGGCCCATTATAAGATGGGCCGTTTTTTATTTCGAACTTAATGATCGCGGACTAAAGTCCGCTACTTCCGACGGAATAGCGACCTTTAGGTCGCGATCGTCTCTCCCTTGACATTTTGTTTTTTGTTTGATAGGCTAAGTTGACAGGACCTTGAAATAATAAAATAATAAAAAGAGGTGAGAATATGGATAATTACGAAAAAATGTGTAAAGGTTTTAAGTTGGAGCCGCCGGAGTATTATAACTTCGGTCGTGATGTGGTGGATAAGTGGGCCGAAAAAGATAGGACTAAGTTGGCCCTAGTTTGGGTAGATGAAAATGGAGAGAATTGCAAGAACTTTACTTTTTGGGACATGAAAGTTTTAAGCAATAAGTTTGCCAATGTTTTGAAGAAGAATTCTTTAAAGAAAGGCGATCGTGTTTTGCTGATATTGCCAAACATTCCTGAGTGGCACATAACTACACTGGCCATGATAAAGCTAGGCGTTATTCCGATACCGACGAGTACTTTATGTACACCTCAAGATATTGAAGATAGAGTCAAGCAAGCTCAACCCAAGGCAGTTATTACTGATTTTGAGAACATGGCTAAGGTTAACGAGGTAAGAAAGAGGTGTCCATCACTTAAAACATTAATCGATATCGGAATGAGTCAAGAGAAAATAATCTCTTTAGCAAAAAAGATAGGTACTTTTGAAACACTCGTTAAACAGTCACAGGGTTGGTTAGGTTACGAAGATGAAATGAAAGAAGCTTCTTCTTACTTGGATTATGTAGAAAAAACCCGCAGCGACGATGTAATGTTGCTTTACTTTACGTCGGGGACCACTGGTCGTCCAAAGATGGTTATTCATGAGCATAAATATGCTTTGGGCCATTATGTCACGGCTAAGTTTTGGCAGGATTCAAAACCAACGGATTTACGTTGGACTTGGACAGACACCGGCTGGGCTAAATATGCTTGGGGAAATCTTTTCGGGCAATGGATTATTGGATGCTCTGTGTTTATATACAAGCGTATTGGTAGGTTTAATGTAGGGCTTATTCTTAAAATACTTCAAGATTATGGCATAACTAGTTTTTGCGCTCCACCACAGGTTTTTCAGATAATGAATGTATTTAAAGATTTAGAAAAATACGATTTAAGTAGGATTCGTCTTTGTAATTGTGCCGGTGACATTCTTGATCCGGGAACGATAAAGACCTGGAAGCAAAGGACAGGGCTTGATATTTATGACGGCTACGGACAAACAGAAACAGTAAATCTCTTAGCTAATTTTCCGGGGCTGTCTAATAAACTTGGTTCAGTAGGAAGACCGACTCCTGGATTTCATGTGTCAATAATTAATAAAAAGGGTAAGGAACTTCCTCCAGGAAAGGAAGGATATATTGGTGTTAAAGTAAAGCCAGTTCGGCCGGTAGGGATTTTGAGAGAGTATTGGAAAGCCCCCAAAGAGATGAAAAAGGCCTTTGTGGGAGATTGGTATAACACTTCCGACAGAGCTTACAAAGACAAAGACGGTTATTTCTTCTTTAGGGGACGAGTTGGTAGGACTTTCAAAACATTTGATTATCGGGTTGGAAATTTTGAAGTAGAAGGCCCGCTCTTAAAACATCCAGCTGTGGCAGAGGTAGCGGTGGTTCCTACTCCTGATCCGGCTAATCCTCACAATAATCTTATCAAAGCTTTTATTGTTTTGGCCCCAGGATACGAAGGTTCAGAAGAACTCTTTCAGGAATTGCGGGAGCATGTTGGGAAAGAAACTGCTAAATATAAACGCCCCCGTGTAGTAGAATATTTAAAAGAACTTCCAAGAACACCCAGCGCGAAGGTTAAATGGGATGAGCTTGTGAAGAAAGAATTTGAAAGATTTATAGCAAAAGCAAAGCTTTCAGAGGATGAAATCAAAAGATTAAGAGAAGAGAGGGGTTTTAAATGAAGGAAAAATTAAGTTATGCTTATACGGGGTCTAAGACTAAACTTATAGGAAAAACAATTCCAGATTTTTTGGATGAGATTGTCCAGAAGTATCCGGATAATGAAGCGTTAGTGGCACCTTTCCGTGGTGTTCGCTACACTTACAGAGAGCTTAGAGATATTTGTCGGCAAGCAGCTAAGAGCTTGATGGGGCTTGGTGTTGAAAAAGGAGATAGGGTGGCCATTTGGGCAACCAATTATCCGGAATGGGTGATTATTCAGTTCTCTACAGCCATGATTGGAGCCATATTGGTCACAGTTAATACGTCATACCGGACTTCAGAATTTCATGATTTCTTGAAAGATTCACAGGTTCAGACGCTCTTTCTTGTTGAGAAGTTTAAGACTTCGGAGTATCTTCGAATGCTTTATGAGGTTTGCCCAGAAACAAAAACTGCTCAACCGGGCGAGATACTCTCAGGGGAATTTCCTTTTCTCCGTAATGTCATTCTTATCGGGGATAAGTTTTACCGCGGAATGTTTAACTGGGAAGAGTTTATGCAACTAGGTAAAGATATTTCTGACGAAGAATTGTTTAAGAGACAAAATTCATTGGACTTTGATGAGGTTATTAATATTCAGTATACTAGCGGAACCACCGGAAACCCAAAAGGGGCAATGCTCACTCATCATAACATTCTCAATAACGGATTTTTTGTTGGCGAAGCGATGAAGTTTACCGACAAAGACCGGCTTTGCATTCCAGTACCCTTCTTTCATTGTTTTGGAATGGTTATGGGGAATCTTACCTGCATGACTCATGGGGCGACTATGGTGCTTCCGGCTGAATATTTTGATACCTTGGCTACACTTAAGACTGTCCAAGAGGAGAAGTGTACTGCACTCCACGGCGTGCCAACAATGTTTAATCCTGAAACAACACATCCTGATTTTAAGAAATTTAATCTAGGAAGCTTGAGAACCGGTATTGCGGCCGGTGAATCTTGCGCCGTAGACCTAATGGAGAGAGTAAATGACTTGATGATGAGACAGTTAACCATAGCTTATGGGCTCACAGAGGCCTCTCCGGTCATTACCCAAACCCCAACTGATGCACCGCGAAAGTTAAGAACCTCAACAGTGGGATCGCCACTCCCTCATACTGAAGTAAAAATAATTGATTCAGATAGCGGAAAGATTGTTCCTTGTGGCATGATCGGTGAGCTTTGTGTAAGAGGCTATCAGGTGATGAAGGGATACTACAATAAACCCAAAGCTACCAAGGAAGCAATTGATGAACTAGGATGGCTCCACACCGGCGATTTAGCTAAAATGGATGAAAACGGATATTGTAATATAATTGGTCGGGCAGAACTGGATAGGTATACTCGGGGAGGAGAAAACATTGATACTAATCCGACTGAAGAATTTCTCCGTAAACATCCTAAAATAGGGGATATTCGCATAGCGGGGATTCCTGAAAAGGGTTTAGGTAAGGAGGGTTTAGCCACGATTCAATTGAAAGAAGGGCAGCCTATAGTAGCAGAAGAAGTTCAAAAACTTTGCCAAGGAAAAACAGTTTATTACAGATTTCCTAGAAGTATCGAGAGAGACGATAGTGTCTTTATAGCTTGTGTTTCTGATGAGAAGACGGATAAAGACGCTCCCAGCTGGATTAAATTGGAAAAAGGACAAGCTCCTACCGCAGAAGAAATACGCGACTTCTGCCGTGGGAAAATCGCTCCTAATAGAATTCCTCGATATTTAAGGTTTGTTGAGAGTTATCCGATGACGGCAAGCAGAAAGGTTCAGAAGATAGAAATAATGGAAAAGGCCATTAAGGATTTAGGGTTGAAAAAACTAGCAGAAATAAAAGTAGCTTAAAGAATAAATAAAGGCCTGGAGAAATCCGGGTCTTTTTGTTTTAGACCTCATGTGATAAAATAGAGGCATCATGAGATTCTTCTTGGACAAATGGTATCTTAAGCCGAAACTTTCCCCGGGACTGGTAGCTCTTTTTACTGCCCAGACTATTAAGAGTATCTCCTGGCATATGCTAGGAATATTTCTCCCTATTTTTCTTTACGAAAGTTTCAAAGCACTTCCTCTGGTTTTAGTTTATTATATATTACTTTCTTTGATTTATATTTTTGTTGTTCCCTTGGGAGCAAAGATGATGTCTTGCTTGGGTCTAAAAAAGTCAATGATGATTTCCTTACCGTTTCTTTCCGGATATTTTCTTTGTTTTCTTTTCATTGAGCAGAATCTCTTTTTATTTTTAGGATTAGCTTTAGGATTGGTTGTTTTACATAAGATGCTATTCTGGGTGCCTTATCATTCTGTTTTTGCAAAACTGACCACTTTTCAAGCTAGAGGTAGAGAGATAAGTTTTCTTCGTTCTGTTGCTTCGGTGGTTAAAGTAATTATTCCTGTATTAGGAGCAGTGATTATTGTAGCAGTTGGGTTTAATCAGCTTTTTATTATCGCCGCAATTTTAGTTGGGGTTTCGATGATTCCTCTTTGTTTTCTTAAAGAAAGAAAAGAAAAGTTTATCTTTGGCTATTGGCAGACTTTTAGGGAATTCTTAAAAAAAGCAAACAGAAAACTAATGATAACAGAATATCTACTGAGACACAGTATATTGAAGTACTTTTTGAAGAAATCAAAAAAAATGGTTGCGCACCTTATATCTAAAAGGACTTAAAGCATTTGAAAAGTTGAATGATATAAAGGGAATGA
>CAYRSW010000014.1:0-10981 GCA_964427335.1 uncultured Candidatus Saccharibacteria bacterium | reverse complement strand
AACAGAAGACTAATTATAGCTTATGGAGCAGACGGGGCAGAAGGAGGAGTAGCCTTAATAATTTGGCCTATTTTTATTTACGGAATTTTAGAGAAAAACTATTTAGCGGTAGGAGCAGTTAGTTCTTTGATAATATTAGCTACGATTATTTTGCGGCTTATTACCGGCACTTATTTAGATAGAATCAAAAAAAGAAATATAATAAGACTCGGTTCGATTCTTTATGCCTTCGGCTGGATTATGAAGATGTTTTTAAGAACTGGTTTTCAAGTTTTTATAGTTGGCACTTATCATAATTTTGCCGGGATTATTAAGTATACTTCCTTTGATACTCTGATGTATGAGGAGGCAGCTGACCACGGAATGTTTGTTGACGAATATTCAGCCATTAGAGAAATTTCGTTTCATGTGGGAAGAGTTTTAATATTAGTAGCTTTATTTGTTTTGGTTGGATTTTTAGGAGTGAATATGGCGATAGCTTTTTTGCTAGCCGCCATTGCCTCACTATTTATTAATGTATTATAAGTAGAAGCGGATAGACGCGGATTGTAAAGATGGATTATTATTTGTTTTCTAAGATAAATAATTTAGCTGGTGAATTTTTATGGCTTGATTGGCTTGGAATTTTTTTAGCAAGCTGGCTGGGGTATGTTTTGGTGGCGGCTTTAATTTTGCTTTTCTTCAGGAGAAAGATAGTTATTCTTTTAGCGATTTTAGCGGCGATTTTTGCCCGGCTGGGTATAGTTGAATTAATCAGGTGGCTTTATTTTCGTCCCCGCCCCTTTATTGAAAATCACATAAATATACTTGTTGATTACTCGAATAAAGCATCTTTTCCTTCGGGGCATGCTGCTTTTTTCTTTGGGCTTTCTGCGGTAGTTTTTCTTTATAATAAAAAAGCCGGCATTTTATTTTTTATTGGCAGTTTTTTAATATGTTTGGCCCGAGTTTTTGTCGGCATCCACTGGCCGCTGGATATTTTAGCCGGAGCAGGAGTTGGTATTTTTAGCGGTTGGTTGGTGGTTACGATTTTTAGAAAGGTAAATAATAAGTAGAAGCGGATGCACGTGAGAAGCATAAACGGATTATAAAAGCCCCAAAGCATAAAGCTTGAGGCTTTTTTGTTTACAAAGATTGTTCTAGTTTTTTTAGTAATTTGTCAGCTTTTTGCTGGAGCCATTTGTTCTTTGTTGTACCAACTAATTCTTTCAGGGGGCCAATTGCTTGGGCATCTCTGATTTCTTTTAGCCATTCAATAGCAGCGCATTGGATATTTGGCTCTTTGTCTTTAAGAAGCTTAATTAGTAATTTGAGTGCTTTTTTGTCTCCTTCGTATGCCAACTCTCCAATACCTTGAGCCAAGCAATACTTAGGGCTTAGTTCGTTTTCCTCTAACTCTTTTACCAATGCCTCAAAACTTTCTTTTTCCATTTCTTTCTCCTGTTTTGGTGTTTTTTTTATCTCTTGTATCTGACTGTGTAGATGACTATTGCTTCTTCCTCCTTGGGGACCATTATGTTGCATATAAGTGTGGTTGCGTCTTTTTTCGCCGGGAAGGAACCACGCAGAGGTTTTATCATAGATCCTTCAATTTCCCAATCTCCATAAAGATGTTCAATCACAAATACATTAACATCTTCGTCTTTATAATTTTTGAGTGTAATCTTAATAGTTTCTTTCCAAGTTTGGGCGTCAATACTTTTTCTTTCTAAGACTTCGCGCTCGCCAAGAATGTCAAAAGCATTTCCGATATAAAGTTTTATCAGTTCGCCTTTAGGAGTATGGCCAATTTGGTCTTCGCCAATAAATTCTAACTGTCCATCAGTGTCCTCTTTGAAAACTTGAACTACTCCGGCTGGTAGGGGAAGTCCGAGGCCGTTTGTTATGGTGTTCCAGAACCTTAGTCGGATTTGGATCTTTTTTGACCTTTGACTTTCAAAAACTAAATCTTTCGCTGCACCAGTCTCTCTCTTTTGGAAAAGTGGTATAAGTTTAGTCTCGTCATATTTGAGTGTTATAGGTTTATCAAGCGTATAAGTGTGATACTCAAAAAACTTTCTTTCTTCAAAATGACTAGCAGGAGCTTTACCTTCTCCCAATGCGTAGAATCTTCCGCCTACTTGATGGACGTCGCCGGCTACTAATTTTATATTAGCTTTCCTATACGCTACTCTATTTCCAGTTCCAGACTTATTAGTAATGACAACCCAGCTGCTAAATTTAAATGCGTCCTTATTTTCAGAAACAGCCGATTTTAGTATTTCAAGTCTGTATATTGTTTGCCAAGTAATTCCTCTGACAAAATAACTTAATTCGATCATATGGTCTTTTGTGAAATGATATTCACGGCCTGTTACCTCATAGGTTATCTTGTCTTTAATTTTATAATTCCACGTATATTTATTGTGCACCAAAGCAATAAAGGATTTACTGATAGGCCAACCAATCATCCAGAGAAAAGAAGGTATTGTTCTATTCTTATCAAAGCTTTGCTCCAAAACAACCAGATCATCTGGAGTATTTAAAGATTTAATTCGGATTGAACTTGGATCTACGGTGTCAGGGAAATCTCCGAACCAGATTTCATTTTTACCTTTATCCAATTTAACTTTGTAAACTTCTCTAACTAGAGCTAAACCACCGTTATAAATAGTTAAAGATGTTGCAGGCCCTACGGCATTTTTCATCCGAGTAGAAGTAGCGCTGGCAACTCCAAAACTTACTCCCAGTAAAAGAGTTACCACCAATACTACCAGTAAAACTTTTCTCATCTTTTCACCCCTTGCTGATTTTTTTGTTTTGTCAAAGAGCACCTCCCTTCCTAACTTTTTTAGTCAGGATTATTTTTTTAAAGATAGCATAGTAAAAAAATATGTCAAGGTTTATCGCGACCTAAAGGTCGCTATTCTATTTGGAGTAGCAGCCTTTAGGCTGCGATTCCGTTGTTGATCGCGACCTAAAGGTCGCTACTTCCTCCTGGTGTGAAATCTATAATCGGATATTTTGCAAAAGAATCTTGAATCAGAGCTTTATCGTATTCGTGAATACTTGAAAATGGATAGTCCCACATATTTTTAACCAGCCCATGTTTGACGCAATTCTGATGGATATAGTTTAGATGCATATAATAGTCGCGCTCACTGCGAATAACATGGTCTGTGTATTGGTACCAGAAAGGAATATCAAACTTCTTAGGCAGGTAAGTGATGAGTAAGACTTTAGCTAGACTAAAGTTTTTTCTCTTTATAGCCTGTTCAACTTGCTCTAGAGTAGCAGCCTTTAGGCTGCGATCATTTATCGCGACTTGAAGATTGCTACTCCCAGTCGCTACTTCGTGAAGGATCCTCTCCAACTGATTATTGATCCGTCCTTCTAGCGGAGTTTTTTTTCGATAGATAATCTGTTCTTCATTGATTATTTCGGCCGGAGGGAGTTTCTTGATTATAAAAGATGTCTTTCCGTGTAGCTCGTTTATAAATTTAGGTATTGTCGTTGCTAATCGCGACCTAAAGGTCGCTACTCCAACGTCGTTCTCGGGAGTAGCAGCCTTTAGGCTGCGATTCGTCGGATCGATCTGAAGGTGGTAGTGACTATTGAGAATTATCCATCCTGGTAATTTCCAGCCAAACTTTTTAATCTTTTCAAAAAGAATATCTTTAAAAATGAGCTTTCTCTCTTTTGAGTAAAGATGGGGAAGCCCTGCATAGGTTCGACCGGTGATAAAATAAAAAGCATTCTCTTCAAAGATATGTTTAGGTCGGTGTTTAGTGATTTCCATAGGAGTAGCAGCCTTTAGGCTGCGATTCCATTGTTGATCGCGACCTAAAGGTCGCTACTTCAAGTGACTTTTCCTTGGTGCCGCGGGTGGGACTCGAACCCACATGGACATAAAGTCCACAGAATTTTGAGTTCTGCGCGTAAACCTAGTTCCGCCACCGCGGCACAAATTTAAATAGGCGTGTTTAAAGTCTCTTTTTCATTTTAACCAAATAGAAGCCTCTTGTCAATTCTAAAATGTTCATCTATACTATATATATAATGTATTATGGCAAAGATTATTGCGCTGACTAATCAAAAAGGAGGGACTGGTAAAACTACCTCTACTGTTAATTTAGCAGCTTTTTTGGCTGCTTTAGGAAAATTTGTTCTTTTGGTTGACCTTGATCCGCAAGCCAATGCCACTTCTGGTTTAGGCATTGAACCAGAAGAGCTCCGGAAAAGTTTATACCATACTTTGGCCGGGCAGGTCTCTCCCGACGAAGCAATTAAGAAAAGCAGTATTTTAGGCCTTGAAGTACTGCCCGCTTCAGCTGATTTGGCCGGAGCCACCATTGAATTGGTAAACGTTGAAGAAAGAGAATTCAGGTTACAAAAACTTTTAAGTGGCATTAGAACAAACTATGATTATATTTTAATTGACTGTCCTCCTACTTTAGGACTTCTGACCGTTAATGGTTTGGTGGCTTCAGAGAGTATTATTATACCGGTTCAATGCGAGTATTATGCCCTTGAAGGATTAGGTCAGCTTTTTAATACTATTAAACTTATTCAGGATTCTCTTCAGCCAAATCTGGAAATACTGGGAGCAGTGTTGACAATGTACGACAAACGAAACCGGCTTTCTCGCCAAGTGCTCAAAGAAGTAATTAGATATTTTCCGGGCAGGGTTTTCGAAGCAATCATTCCTCGGAACGTTAGTTTAGCCGAAGCACCGAGCCATGGCCAGCCGATTTTAAAATACGACCCCCATTCCAAGGGCGCGAAAGCATATCGTCAGCTAGCAGAAGAAATTATAAGTTTAGAAACACAAAATATATGAAACAATCAGCATTGGGCAAAGGATTACAATCTCTTATTCCTCCAAAACCTTCTAAATTGGCGGTGCTTAAGGATAAAATTTTTGACAAGCAAGAATTGCCAAAAGAAGCGGTGTTTTCGGTAGGAATAGAAGAAATTTTTCCTAATCCCCATCAGCCGCGTCAAAGTTTAAATAAGGATTCACTTAAGGACTTAATTCTTTCAATTAAAGAGCAGGGGATACTTCAGCCCCTGGTGGCAAGTAAAACTCCCGATGGCAAGTACCAATTAATAGTTGGACACAGACGTTTGGAAGCAGCGAAATTAGCTGGATTTGAAAAAGTTCCGGTGATAATTCGAGGGGCTCGCGGCAGAGATTATTTGGAATTAGCTTTGATGGAAAATATCCAGCGGGACGACCTTAATCCAATAGAAAAAGCTTTAGCTTTTGAAAAATTAGCAAAAAACTTTAAGCTCTCCCATAAAGAGATTGCCGCAAAAATTGGAGGAAGCAGAGCGGCAGTGACTAATACTTTAAGATTGTTAGAACTGCCGGTAGAGATTCAAAGAGGAATTATTGAGGGGAAGATTAGCGAGGGGCATGCCCGGGTAATTCTTGGACTGGAGAATTCAGAGAAGCAGATGGCTTTTTATAAAGCCATTATAAAAAATAACCTCTCGGTGAGGGTTGCAGAATCAAAATTAGGTCAAATTAGCGTTAGGTCCCACAAAAGGAAAAGACAAGCTATTGATCCTGAAATAAGAGATTTAGAGGAAAGATTACAGGAAGTTTTAGGGACAAAGGTAGTGGTTAAGAAAAGAGGCGAGGGCGGAAAGGTTGTGATTGAATTTTATTCTCAAGAAGAGATGGAGGCATTAATTGCTAAATTATTGAACTAGATCCTCTTCACTCTCAACATTCCTTTTACTTTTTTAAGTTCGCTGAATAATAAATAAAGTTTATCCACATTAGGTATGCTTAAGGAAATTTTAAGAGATGCCTTTTTATTTTGGGGCCTTTCCGCTTTTAGAGCAAGGACATTTAATTCTAATTTACTTATCGCTTGGGAGATATCCTTAAGAAGCCCGACTCTGTCAAAAGCAGTGGTTTTTAGAGCGTAAGGGTAGTTTAGAAGTTCTTCAGCACTAAAAAGTGTTTCTATAATATCTCTTGCCTCAAGATTTCCTTTTCCGATTTCTACAAAAAGGTCGTTTAAATTATTAAATCCCAAAGTTTTAGCTAACTTTGTTTTTTTATTGGTTGGTATATCTTTTAGCTTTATATTTTTAAATTGGGAAAGCTCTTTTTGAATTTGGAATTTACCCATTCTTAAATTTTGTTCGGGGGTGGCGCTTTTTAAGACTTCTTTTATTTTAGTCCTAGCCAGATTGGTTCTTACAAAATTTAACCAGCTTCTATTTAAAATAGTTCCCCTCTGGCTGGGAATAATTTCTACTACTTCTCCGTTTTGCAGTTGGTAGTCAAGGGGAACCAGAGTTCTATTTACTAATGCTGTCTTAGATTTTATGGCCAGGTCTGGGCGAATATGAAAAGCAAAATCCAAGGCAGTGGCCCATTGGGGCAGGTCAATTTCTACTCCCTTAGTAGTAAAAACAAAAATTCTGTCTTTAAAGAAATCAATTTTTAAAGACTTAAGGAATTGATTAGGGTCTTTAAATTCCTTTTGCCAATTTCTTAGTTGATTTACCCAGGCTAATTCTTTTTTGCTAACAATAATACCGTTTGAGGGCTTACTTGCTCCATTATAAGCCCAATGGGCGGCAATTCCATTTTCTGCCATCTCATGCATCCGAGAGGTGCGAATCTGGATTTCAGTAACTTTTCCGTCTTGGCAAAATACACTGGTATGGAGAGAACGGTATCCATTAGGTTTAGGGACCGAAATATAATCTTTAATTCTTCCAAACAGGGGTTTCCATTTTTTATGAATTGTTCCCAAAGTAAGATAACAATCTTTTATAGTCGGAACAATTACCCTAAGAGCAACTAAATCATAAATCTGGTACCAGTCCCGATTGTACCCTAGAAGTTTTTTGTAGAGAGAAAAATAGTGTTTTGCCCGAGAGTGTATTTCTGAAAAAGGAACCTTCTCTCTTTGAAGCATACCAGCTAAAATTGGTTTTACTTTTTCAAGATATTCTTTTCTTTCGCGATATTTTTCTTGGGCGTTTCTTTTAAGCCACCGATACTCTTTAGGGTAAGCAAAGGGAAAAGCAAAGTCTTCCAGCTGTCCTTTCATTTCTCCCATACCCAGGCGATAGGCAATTGGTGCATAAATTTCTATGGTCTCTAAAGCGATTCGTTTTTGCTTTCTTTTAGGAACAGACTCAAGAGTTTTTATGTTATGAAATCTATCAGCAAGTTTTATCAGGACTACTCTTAAATCTTGGGCCATGGCTAAAAACATTTTTCTTAAGTTTTCTACATGACGCTCGATTCCATGATATCTAACATTTCCGAGCTTAGTTACACCCTGAACTAAAAAAGCAATCTCTTCTCCGAACTCTTTTTTAATTTGACTAATAGTTACCGGTGTATCATCTGATGTGTCGTGCAGAATTCCAGCAGCAATGGTTGGGGGGTCTAATTTCATTTCAGCCAAAGTATAAGCAGTATAAAGAGAGTGGGTGATGTAGTCCTCACCTGAATAGCGCTTCTGTCCGCGGTGTGCCTTTTCGGCAAATCGATAAGCGCGCAAGATTTTCTCTAAATCTGCCTCCGGGAACCTTTGCTTTACTTTATCCAGTATATCTTCTATTTTTATTTCCCTTAAGGAAATTGATTCTATAGCCATAGTGGTTCTGGTTTCATTATACCAAAACCCTTGACAACTTAAAAGGTCTTATTATATACTCAAAAGAGTAGAACATTAAAAAAGGAGGCACAGATGAAAAAAATCACTGTGTTAGTAGGAGTATTGATTGTGATGGGGATGTCTGTAGTGTCCCCAGTGTTATGTCAGGAGTTTCCAGGGATAGATGGGCCACCTCTACCTGGAGTACCTCTGCCAGAACAACAGCAAGAACCAGAACAACAGCAAGAAGTGGAGATTCAACTGCCTGACTATTCTGATTGGCAGGTAATTGAAGCAGTGGGTACTGATACAAACTTGGACGGAAGAACAAATTTTTATCAAAAGACTCTAGCCAAAGAAGAAGCACAGGGTGAAGCTTCGGTGACCGAGATGTTACACATGTATGGAAAGTTTGGCCAAGAACCAGAGTTGGTTTTGTGGATGGCCTCGGAAATGACACGCCAAGGACCCAGACCCATATTCATACGTGGTATTATTAGAAAAGATGACGGGAAATATTATGAAGTTCCCCCCCCTGTCTTTAAAGCTAAGGCCAAAGAGTTTTTTGAGAGTTTCCCCAAATATGTCAAATAAGATTTAAGAATCGCGGCTCTTTGAAAATCTAGAAGAGGAGAAAGATATGGAAAGGAGAGCAGTAAAGGGAATATTTGTTTTGTTATTCATTTTCATTGGCAGTTTTTTCGTAGCTAATTCTTCGGCTTCGGTTGTTCCAAGCACGACTCCTGAAGGAGTAAGAGAGGCTTTTAAAAGTGTGGTTATAGTTCATGTGACAGTTACCTGGCGAGGAGGATTAGAATTAGAAGGAAGGGGGAGCGGTTCTTTTGTTGTTGATGATTATATTCTTACTGTTCCTCACATAGCTTCTGAATTTCATCAGGTAGTAATGGATCCACGGACTAGAATAGAAGTGGAAGTAGAGGGCAAAATTTACCGGACCAAAATAGTGGCTGTTGATTGGAGAAAAGAATTAATGCTTTTAAAAGCAGAAGGCGCTTTCCGAGTGCCACCGGTAAAACTTGCCTCAGGGGTTGTAAAAAATGAGACTGTATTTATCACCGGTTATATCTACGAACCAACAGAGGTAAAAAGAGAGTCTTATATCAGCGCGCCAGCTCTTGTTAAGAGTATAGATGATAAAAGAACAGTCAAAAAAAATACCATCGTTGACAGGGCGATGAAAAAATATGGAGTCTTGAAAATTTTAGCAATATATGGAAAGGCCATAAACGGCATCTCGGGCGGACCGGTCTTTAATACTAAGGGGGAGTTAGTTGGAGTCACCTGGCTTAGGGTAGAAGATGACTATGCTTTTGCTACTCCCGTAGATGTGGTAAGAGAATTTTTGGAAGAACATCTGAAAGATTTTGAAGACGAGCAATAAAAATTAAGAGCCGAGCGCGTAAAAATCAACGTTCGGCTTTTTAATATTTAGCGTCAGTTTTGCGTAATGTTTAGCGTGGTTTAGCGGTTGTCGGTTTCTGCCAGGAGGCAAAATCGCATTTTGGCCAGCGGTTGCAGCCATAGAAAATTCTGCCCTTTTTTGTTTTCTTCTCAACAATTTCACCTTTGGAGCATTTCGGACATTTAATTCCTATAGATTTCTCAATCGGTTTGATATTCTTGCATTTCGGGTAGGCGCTGCAGGCTAAAAACGGCCCAAATTTCCCATGCTTTATAACCATTGGTGCTCCACATTTATCACAAGTTACTCCTTTGTATTTTTCTGTGAGTTTCTTTTCTTCACCCAGGGGTTCAGTGTATTTACATTCTGGAAAACCGGAGCAAGCTAGAAACTTACCAAACCTTCCAAGTTTTAAAACTAGAGGTTTTCCGCATTTGGGACAAATTTTGGTTGTTTTTTCTTCGGTTATTTCTTTTTTAGAAACTTCTTCGTATTTCTCTTGAAGATTCTTCTTGAAAGGACCATAAAAATCTTTGAGCACCGGTACCCAGGCAGTCTCTCCTTGAGCAATTTTATCTAAATCTTCTTCCATCTCCGCCGTAAATTTTATATCAACAATTTTAGGAAAATGTTTGACCAAAAGGTCGGTAACTACAAGGCCCATTTCAGTAGGCTGAAATTTCTTATTCTCATCTTTTTGGGTATAATTTCTTCTTTGAATTGTGTCTAAGGTTGGGGCATAGGTTGAGGGTCTGCCAATTCCTTCTTTCTCTAAAGTTTTAATTAAAGTTGCTTCAGTATATCTTGACGGGGGTTGGGTAAAATGTTGGGAAGAGAGGAGTTTTAAAAGTTTTAAGATTTCATCCTTGACGAGCGGAGGAAGTTCAGTTTCTTCAAACTTCATCGGATAAACCTTTAAAAACCCATCGAACTTTAATATCTGTCCCGTTGCTCCAAAAGTGTAGTTTTGAGCTTCGATTTCTACTTTAGTGGAATCAAAGCTGGCTTGCTCCATCTGGCTTGCCATAAATCGGCGCCAGATTAAATCATAAAGGCGAAACTGCCTCTTTTCTAATTTAGTTTTTAGAGCCTCGGGAGTTTTTTTAGGATAGGTTGGTCTAATAGCTTCGTGAGCTTCTTGAGCACCTTTTGACTTTGTCTTGAAGGTTCTAGCAAAGCCTGGCCAATATTTCTTACCATAAGAATCTTCAATAAATTTCTTTGCTGCCCCTTGGCTCATCTTTGATAAGTTTAACGAATCTGTCCGATGGTAACTAATGAGCCCTCCTTCGTAAAGATTTTGGGCTAGACGCATTGTAAATTTTGCCGGAAAGCGCAGTTTTTTCCAGGCCTCTTGTTGAAGAGTACTGGTAGTAAAAGGCGGCAGGGGATTTCTTTTAGTCTCTTTTTTCTCAATGTTTATTACCTTGTAAATTGCTGCTTTTAAATCTTTAAGAATCTTATCAGCTTCGTCTTTTGTTTTTATCCCAAGTTTGGGAATAGCTTTACCATTTTGCTTAATCAGCTTCGCTATAAATGGAGTAGCAGACTTTAGTCTGCGATTAGATCGCGAACTAAAGTTCGCTATTCCGTTTTGCTTTTGAAGCTCTGCTTCAACAGACCAGTATTCTTCCGGCTTGAATTTTTCGATTTCCCGCTCTCTTTCTACAATTAGCCGGACGGCTACTGATTGGACTCGACCGGCTGAAAGTCCTCTGGCTACTTTTCGCCACAAAAACGGGGAAAGTTCATAACCGACAAGCCGATCTAAGATTCTTCTTGCCTGTTGGGCGTCAACTAAATTCATATCAATATTTCTCGGATTTTTCAGCGCTTTTTCAATCGCCTGTTTTGTTATCTCATGAAAAACAATTCTTTTTGGATTTTTAAGATTTAAGGCGTGTTGCAGGTGAAAGGCGATTGCTTCTCCTTCTCTGTCTTCGTC
>CAYRSW010000013.1:15625-17529 GCA_964427335.1 uncultured Candidatus Saccharibacteria bacterium | reverse complement strand
CTTTACCCGAACCTAAAAGGTCTAAAAACTGTCCGGCATGACCAGGGCCTGAAATGATTAAAATTTCTTTGATGCCTGCTTCTCTTAAAGTAATAACGGGATAATAAATCAAGGGCTTGTTGTAAATAGGCAGAATGTTTTTGTTGACTACTTTTGTCAGGGGTCTAAGCCGTGTGCCCATTCCTCCAGCAAGAATTATTCCTTTCATTTTTTGTAGAAGCGGATAGACGCGGATATCAACGCGGATTTACGCGGAGGATCCGTTTCTATCTGCAATTAAAGAGTGCAATTTTCAGTAGATTCTTAATTGCAGTCTATTGCAGTCTTTTTTAATAATTTTCAGTCTTTAAAAAGAGTGTAATAAGTCCTTACACTCTTTCCATTTTTATGAATAAGTTTTTGGGCCAATAAATTTTTTAAATCCAAACGAAGGGTGCGCGGAGAAACTTCTGAAAATATCTGGTGAAGCTGGTTAAAGGCAATTCTTCTATTTTCCTTTAGATGTTGAACAATCTTCTTCTGGCGAGGGTTTAGCTTGGAAGAAATTTTTACTTCCTTTTTCCCCGAGGCTAGGCCTCGTAGAACCTCGAGGCTTAGCCTCGGGGAAATCACTTCTTTAGCTAATTTCTGATATTCGCGGCTTAAAATCTGAAAATTAATGTTTTTAGCCAATCCCAGGCCACTAGCTACTTCTAAATTACTCAAGGTCTCCAGGATTTTCTCGTTAGCCAAACTAAACCTGGAAGTAACGATTTTTGTCAGTACTTCATTGGCTGAGTGTTTTAAGTCGCTGCCAATACTGAATTTTCTTTCTTTAGGAAAAACTTCAACTAAACGGTGAATAGCCATTAAAAGCTTATATCCTTTTTGCCAGAGGTCAAAATTGGGCATCATGGTATTTATATTTTATCTCTGTTGGTTTTAGAAGTCAAATCAAGCTTAGCTTGACAGGTATTCTCGGAGCGCTTCTTGCCAAGACCTAGATGGTGGTAGCTTAGTATTAAGAAGAATTGAGTAATGAGGTCTTTTGGCTGGCCGAGGGAATTCAATGCTTCTGCAGGGCTCTGTTTTTACTTTTATATTTTTAATTTCAAAAATTTCTCTGGCAAAACCATACCAAGTAGTAACTCCTTCATTGGTTAGATGATAAATACCGCAGGGCTTCTGGCTCTCAACAATTTCTCGGGTCTTTTTAGCTAAATCCAAAGCATAAGTAGGTTTTCCATGCTGGTCATTGACTACTTTTAACTCATCTTGATTTTGAGCCAGTTTAAGCATAGTGTCAACAAAATTTTTACCGTGCTTTCCAAAAAGCCAAGAGGTTCTGATTAAATAATACATTTCGGTATTCTCTTTGAGAAGCTTCTCGCCTAAAAGTTTTGATTGACTATAAACGTTCAATGGATTTCGAGGCATATCCCCTTCTTTGTATCCATCAGGGTTGCCACCGTGAAAAACATAATCGGTGGAATAATGAATAAAAATAGCCCCGATTTTTTTACAAACCGAGGCTAAATAACCTATAGCGTAACCATTAACATTCATAGCCAATTCCTTATTCTTTTCACATCCATCAACATCAGTATAGGCGGCAGCGTTAATGACAATGTCTGGCTTTAGCTCGCCAATTTTCTCATTTACTTGGATTTCTGAAGTTATATCTATCTCCTCCTTATCCCAACCAAAAACCTCAAAATCCCTAAAAACTTCCACCAATTCATAACCGAGCATTCCTTTGGCACCGAGAATAAGAATTTTCATGTTAGTTTCATTTTAATGCCGTAGGAAAATTTTGTCAAAGTTAAAGGCTGTGGTGACTTGATGTCTACCACAGCCTTAATATTCTTACTTGTGTTTTGCGTAATCAATATAACGAAGTTCCCGAATTACCGTTATCTTAATCT
>CAYRSW010000013.1:0-15615 GCA_964427335.1 uncultured Candidatus Saccharibacteria bacterium | reverse complement strand
TTGGCAATCTCTCGAGAAAGCGTTTCAGCTTCCCAATCATCGATTTCTTTTGGCACAACCACAACCCGGAGTTCTCGTCCTGCTTGAATAGCATAGGCTTTCTTTACCCCAGTAAAGGAACAAGCTACTTCCTCCATTTTTCTAACTCGCTTGAAAAACTTTTCTGAAACCTCTCTTCTTGCTCCGGGCCTAGCTGCAGAAATAGCATCTGCAACTTGCACCAGAATAGCTAAGATAGTCTTTATAGGCTCATCCTCATGATGAGCTGCAATAGCGTGAACAATCTCTTCCAACTCGCCCCATTGTTCAGCCAGTTTTGCTCCATCCAGAGCATGAGAACCATTACTCTCCTGACTGACCGCTTTTCCGATATCATGAAGAAGTCCTGCTCTTTTAGCCTGATTAGGATCAGTATTCATTTCTGCTGCCATCATACCGGCTAAGTGGGCAACTTCTTTTGAGTGCTGGAGTACATTTTGTCCATAGCTAGTCCGAAATTTCAACCTTCCCAGAGCGTCGATTAATTCAGAAGGTAAATCAGAAATTCCCATATCAAGAGCTGCTCCCTGACCTTCTTCGTGAATTACCTGCTCCATCTCTTTTTTGGTTCTCTCCACTATTTCTTCGATTCTTCCCGGATGTATGCGAGTATCAGCAATAAGTCGCTCTAGACTAATTTGGGCTATTTTACGCCTCAAGGGATCAAAACAAGAAATAACTACAGTTTCTGGAGTATCACTATTCACAATCAAATCCACCCCAGTAAGAGCTTGGAAGCTCTTTATGTTTCTACCCTCTCTTCCAATAACTCTTCCTTTCATCTCATCATTGGGTAAGGAAACAGTAGAAGTAAAATCTTCGGCCACTTCGTCCACCGCGCAACGCTGGATAGCGGTGGCGATGATCTCTCTTGCTTTTTTACCAGCCGTTTCTTTTGCTTCTTGCTCCACTTTCTGGATAACTTCCTTGGCTTTTCTTTCCACTTCATGGATAATCTGAGCTGCTTCCTCTTCGGCTTCTTTCCTTACCGTCTCCAGAAGCTTCTTTTTCGCCTCACCCGCAGACATTCCAGCTATTCTTTCTAGTTCCTCTTTCTGCTTAACCCCTAGAGCTTTTATTTCTTCTTTTTCCTTCTCTAACTTCTGCTTTTCTGCGGTAAGCTTCTCTTTTCCTTTTTCTATTTCCGCCATATGTCGATCAAGAACTTCTTCCCTGTCTATCAATCTTTTAGATAGATTATGAAGCTCTTCGTTTTTCTTCCCAGCTTCCTTTTCAAACTCAGTTCTTAGCCGGTGAAGCTCTTCCTTTCTTTCAAGCTCAGCTTCTCTTTTTTTGTTCTTGATTTTTTCTTCTGCTCGGGATAATCCTTCTTTGGCTTGGTTCAGTAAAGATTTTGCCTTTACTCTGTTGAGTAAAAAAGTGGTAAATGCCCATCCTCCTACCAATCCTCCGACTAGCGCCAGAACAACATACACGACTATCATCGGTCTCACTCCTTTTCTTTACAATCCGCTCTACGTAATCCTCCGTCAATTTGTTTTTTAACGAACGAACTGCTTATTTCGTAATGGCTGACCAGCTTAGCTGGTCTTAGCCAAGCTAAGCTTGGCTGCCGGGGTAGGTTTCGAACCTACGACCTCCGGGTCCAAAGCCCGACGTCTTACCACTCGACCACCCGGCAATAAGGTGCGGAAGAGATTCGATTCTTATCAAATCTCTTCCTGCTCAAGAATTATTTTTGAATCTCTAAAAGATATCCCTGAATAACCTGCGGCCTTTGCTTTAGCTTAGTATAAATACTAAGAAAAGCAAAGCCTCCCATCAGAATATAGAAACTGACAATCACCGCAATAATACTAGCCACATATCTCGTCTTCAATTTATCCTCCTTTTTTAATCTTCCATCATTCTATTATATCACAGTCTAAAATAAAAGTCAACCCCCACAGCCAAAAATTTGGTGTGGAGGTTGAACCCTGAACTCTTTAGTGGTTTGGGGTCAAGCCCAATTCTAATTACTTTCCGTATTGTTTTTTATAATATTCCAAGTACTCCCCGCTTTTTATCTTTTTCCACCACCACTGGTTATTCTTATACCAATCAATGGTCTCCCTCATCGCCCCTTCAAAGCTGTATTTGGACTGCCAGCCGAGTTCTTTTATTTTAGATGTATCCAAAGAATAACGTCTATCGTGTCCCGGCCGATCTTTAACATATTTAATGCTTGATTCGTCTTTACCCAATTGGCCCAAAACAATCTTAGTTATCTCTAAATTAGTCTTCTCGTTTCCGCCGCCAATATTATAAATCTCGCCTACTTTTCCCCCGTGAAGTACCGTATCAATCCCCGAGCAATGGTCTAAAACATAAATCCAATCACGGATATTCAAACCATCTCCATAAAGCGGCACTTTCTTTCCTTCCAATAAATTAGTAACAAACAAAGGAATCAGTTTTTCAGGGTACTGCCAACCGCCGTAAGTGTTAGAGCCGCGGGTAACAAGCACCGGCAGGCCGTAGGTGGTAAAATAAGACAAAACCAAAAGGTCGCCAGCGGTTTTAGAGGCAGAATAAGGACTCCGAGGAACAACAATATCGGTTTCTTTAGATGAGCCCTCTTTAATGCTTCCATAGCACTCATCAGTGCTTATTTGGACATATTTTTTAATGTTAAATTTTCGCGCTGCTTCCAAAAGCACATGGGTTCCTAAAACATCAGTTTTGATAAAAGCTTCTGGGTCTAAGATGGAACGGTCAACGTGCGTCTCCGCAGCAAAGTTCGTTACACCATCAATCCCCCTTGCAAACACTTCATCCACCAGTTTTTTATCACAAATATCTCCCCTGATAAATTCATAACGAGGGTCATTCTCAATATCTTTTAGATTATCTAAATTTCCGCAATAAGTAAGCTTATCTAAATTGACCACCTGATAGTCAGGATATTTATTGAGGATATAGCGGATAAAGTTGGAGCCGATAAAGCCGGCACCGCCTGTAATCAAGAGTTTCATTATTTGTTTTTAGTTTCCCAATCAAACCCAATCTCCGGGTCGTCAAAGGGAATTCTCTCTTCGTCAGGATTTTTTGGGTTATAGGCCTGGGTAGTATGATAAAAAAGACCGGCTGGCTTAGTGCCTAAAACCCGATAACCGTGAGCCACACCCGGTGGAATAAATAAAACCAGAGGGTTCTTCTCGCCCATATAAAAAATCTGGGTTTCTTTGTAAGTTGGAGAAGCTTTTCGGAAGTCGTAAAGCACCACTTGAGCCATGCCCGAGGCAAAAAACCAGATATCGGTCTGTTTTTTGTGCCAATGAAAAGCCTTAATCACCCCGGGATATACCTCGGTGTAGGTGGTCTGTTTAATATCTTTAAAAATCTCATCCCCAACTTTCACAACCTCCATAAGAAACCCTCGGTCATCAGTAAAAACATTGAGCTTTTTTGTTTTTACGCCTTGAATAGACATACTCTTAAAAAGGCAGCCATTTACTTGTCGCTAAAACTAAAACCACCAGCACCCCTCCCAAAGTTAGACGATTCAAAATTAGTCTCTTACTTAAAATTCCTCTAAATTTATTTTGCCAAATATCCAAAATTACATAATAAATTATAACCAGTACTGCTCCAATAGTCAAATAGGCAAATGGCCAGAATTGAAGCGCCCAGAAAATCTGAAAAATCATGAGAGTTATAACAAGTGATGGAAGAATAAATCTTTTATGAACGCTGAAGTAACGCTGATCACCCCTCGACTCCGCTCGAGGTGACCCTGAGCTTGTCGAAGGGTCAACACGCTGAGGAGACGCTGAAAAAGGTGTAAATAAAGATAGTCTCAAAAAATGAAAGCTGAAAAGGGGCAGGGCAAGCAACATAGCCAAACTCACCAACCAAATCGAAGGATAGAAATTTATATAAAGCCCATAAATCCCGGAAAACCACAAAAAACAAGTTATTAAATTAATACTCTTGCCTAAATCCAAAGAAATTTTTAAAAGTCGCTCCTCCGAGGAAAAAAACAAATGAAGCTGTAAAAAAGAAAGCCAAAAAATAAATGCGGCTAGAATCACATAAATATGAACAAGAATTTTTCCTCCAATAAGCGGCAAAAGGAAGAAACTGGATATTAAAAACATCAAAGGACAAATTGCTGAAAAGAGCCTTTTCTTTTTAGAAATTTGCAATACCCCCAAAATACTGGCTGTGACTAACACTAAAGCAATCCAGAAAAAAAGAGAAGGCCTGACCAGAACCAGTTCTATGCTTAAAAAATAAAGAATGGGAAGAATCAATAATCTCATTAAAATTGATTGAAATTTAGTTTCTTAGTTTATTTTTTGATTGGTAATTCTCTATTGCCTTCCGCAACGCCTCCGCTCCTAGCTGGGTGCAATGCATTTTTATTGGCGGCAGTCCTCCTAATTCTTTGGCTATTTTTTGAGGATTAATCTTTTTTGCCTCTTCTAAGGTTTTTCCTTTGGCCATCTCGGTAATTACTGAAGAAACGGCGATGGCGGCGGGGCAACCGAGCGTCTCGTACTTGATTTCCTTTATAATATTATCTCTAACTTTTATATAAAGAGTAAGAATATCCCCACACACAGGATTACCCACTGTAGCTTTAGCATCAGGGTTTTTGATTTTGCCCATATTTTGGGGATGGAAAAAATGGTGAAGTAATTTTTTAGAATACATATTTATTCAAAACAAGATTCTTTAGGAACCGAAGAACTCTTTTGTCCGGCAGCCCCTGAAATTTTTCTTAATTTTTTAATAATCTTAGGCAATATCTCCAGAAACTTATCAATTTCCTTCTCGGTCGTATATTTTCCTAAAGTAATTCTAAGACTACTGTGCGCTTCTAAATGGTCAAATCCCATAGCTAAAAGCACATGAGAAGGAGCTAACTTTTTAGAAGCGCAAGCCGAACCGGTGGAGCAAGCAAAACCCTCCATATCAAGCGAGATAAGTAAACTCTCTCCCTCAATCCCCTTAAAACTGAAATTAGCATTGTTGGGAAGTCGCTCTTTTCGCGAACCATTAAGCTTACTGTCGGGAATATTCTTCAAAACATCATCAATTAATTTATCCCTTAACTTTTCAATGCCTTTTATTTTATATCTTTCATCTTTAATCTTATTTATAGCGCTTCCTAACCCAACAATCCCCGGTACATTCTCCGTGCCAGCCCGTAAGCCATACTCGTGGCCTCCTCCATCCTGAATTCTTTTAATCGGAGTACCTTTTCGGACATATAAAGCGCCAACCCCTTTTGGTCCATAAATTTTGTGTCCGGAAAGAGAAAGAAGGTCAACATGAAGATGGTCAATGTTGCAATCCAGGTAGTTTATCGCCTGCACCGCATCCGTATGAAAATAGATTTTGGGTTTTGGTGGAGTAGCGGACTTTAGTCCGCGATTCTTGTTTACTGCTTCAACCATCTTTCCAATTTCACGAATAGGCTGAATGGTCCCCACTTCATTATTAGCATACATTATTGAGACCAAAACGGTATTTTCTTTAATCGCTTTTTTAATGTCTTGGACACTTACGACTCCTTCTCTATTTGGTTTAATGTAGGTCACCTCAAGTTCCTCGCCCTTTAAACTTTCACAGGTTTCCATCACTGCCGGATGCTCAATGGCTGAAGTAATAATGTGTATCTTGTATTTTGTATTTTGTATCTTGTATCTTTCTACTATTCCTTTAATAGCAAAGTTATCTGCCTCAGTGGCTCCGGAAGTAAAAATAATCTCTCCGGGACTGCAACCTAAAAACTGAGCTACTTTTTCCCGCGCCTCATCTATAGCTGCTAGCGCCTCCTGGCCAAAAGAATGAAGCGAAGACGCATTACCGAACTTGCCCCGCCCCGAACTTGTTCTGGTGCGGGGTTTATCCTTTAGATACGGCTCCATATCTTTAAAAACCTCTGGAGCAAGGGGGGTGGTAGCAGCATAATCAAGATAGATGCGTTTAGCCATGTTTTTTTAGGTATTTGAAGGCCGAGGTAGCGGCAATAGCTCCTTCAGAACAGGCAGTAATTACTTGTCTTAAGCCCCCGGAGCCAGTAGAAATATCTCCGGCTGAAAACACTCCCTCTGCTGAAGTAACCTGCTCTTGGTCGGCAGCGATATATCCTCTTTCATTAAGTTTAACCTCAATAGATTTAGCCAAAACAGAAGTTGGAATTACCCCGATTTCAATAAAAAGCCCCTGAACTTCTAGCTCTCTCTGCCCCTTAAATGACTTATCCAAAACGATTCTTTCTAGAAAATCTTTACCTTTAAGCCCCACTACATTACGCTGGGGCACCTCTACCAGATTTTCCAAACTTTTTAATTTCTCAATCCAATAAGGCATTGCCTTAATTTCGCCTCGATAGATTAAATAAACTTTTTGGGCAATATCAGCCAGCTGAACAGCGGCGGTGACTGCAGAATTGGCTCCGCCAATAACAGCAACAACTTTGTCTTTAAATAAGGGCGCATCACATACTGCGCAGTAGGTCAAACCCCGGCCTAGGAATTTCTCTTCGTTGGGAAGACCCAATTTTCTCACTTGGGTTCCCATGGCTAAAACAAGAGCCCTCGCCTCATAGCTTTTGCCATCGTTGGTGAAAACCTGAAATCCGATATCAACAGGCCTGTTGATATCGGATTTCAACGGACCAATCTTCTCCACCTCCACCCCACTTACAATCGGCACCTTAAGATAATCAAGATTTTCCTTGAATTTTTTCATCAGTTCCACTCCGGAAATCGACTCAAATCCCGGAAAATTTTCTATTTTAAAAGCTTCATTGGCTGTTCCACCAATGGTTTGAGTTAAGATTAAAGTATTTAGCCGGTACCGGGCCGCATAAATCCCAGCCGTAATGCCAGCCGGTCCGGCACCGATAATAATTAGATCACGCATTATTTTAAAGTAATAATATCCTTAAAATCTTTCCCTGTCTCTACTAGAGTCACTGGAGTTTGGGTTACTTTTTCTACCTTTTTAATCAGATTTTTTACCTTTGCAGTTAAACCCTTAACCTCCCTTACCCCCTTTATCTCTGGATCAAAGTGGTCGCAAAAAGTAAGAGCAATTTGGGTCGGACCATTGAGCATGGTTGCGTATTTTAAAAGGTCCCAATCAATCCTTGATGCTTTACGACGGGGTCTGCCCGTAGTTACTCCATATTCCCGGATATCTCTCTTTTCTATTTCTTCGGAGGATAGCTCAAAAGGCATCGGCCCCTCCCCTACCCGAGAAGGGACAGCTTTAACAATCATAACTACATCTTTAATATATTTCCAGTTAAGGCCGGCATCATCCGCTAAGGCAAGAGTGGTACAATTGTCAGAAGTAGTAAATGGATAATCAGGAGAAAGGGCTAAAGAAAGAAAAGTCCCTTGACTTCCTTCAAGAATCACCGTTTTTTTCTTAAGGCAGGCATCATTTATTTCTTTGGCCGCATCAGAAGTAAACCTTTTAAGTTCTTTTACATCCTTAGCTTGCCTGGCTCGCCGCAAAATAAATTCGGCTCGGGCAAAACCGGTTCCAGTTTTAGTTGAGCCGATTTTTTTAGACAAATTTGAGTCGTTACTCTCTGCTTGCTTATGGCGAGGCTCGATAATAGCGCATCTAAAATCAATCTTAGTCCGCTTTTGGAGATGATACTCCTTTATTTCGTGCAAGAATATCTCCGGATCCACCACTACACCGCTGCCAATCCTTATTTGGCTTTTGGGATTGGCCAATCCACCCAAAGGTAATTGATTTAATTTCACTAAATTTTTGCCGAAATATAAAGAGTGCCCGGCATTAGTTCCGGTGCCACACCTGACTACATAGCTAGCATTTTCCGCTCTAGCTAAATAAGCAGAGATTTTGCCTTTGCCCGAATCCCCCCATAAAGCATCAGTAATAATAATAGCGGACATAAGCCAAAAACCTCTCTAATACAAAGAGGTTTATTAATATACTAAAAAGAAAGGGTGTACAGAAGAGTTACTCTTCTATGGTGTCACCAGTTTCTTGAGAACCAACCTCTTCTTCAGCAGGAGGGGTAGGAGTGACAGGAGGAGTAGAGGGTTGTTCTGAAACTCCCTCTGTTGGTGCTTGCTCTTCCTTTTTCTCTCCCCCAAATGCTTTTTTGATTTTTTCTAGTAATCCCATATATTTGTAAATTGGTACTTGATTATTGAAATTTTATTGCCCCAACCGGACAACTGTCTCGAGCTGCCTGGCAGTCGCATTTATCGCAGTCGGCTGGATTTTTAACATAAGCTTTTCCGTCTTCTTTCAACTCAAAAACTTCCGGACAAAGAGCCACGCAGGCGCCACAACCAATGCAAAGATTTTTATCCATTTTGGGTTTTTTATTATCTTCTGACATGGCAATTTCTATTATACACTCCTCGAAAGATAAAGACAAGCCCCGTCAGATAAGATAAGCTGTGGATAATTTAAAACCCCCATCCTTTCGAACGAGGGTTTGTTTTATTAATCATCATCCTCGTAATCATCATCCTCTTCTGGCTCCAATTTCTTAAGTAATCTCTCACGAGGAATTTTTCCGCCTAGGGTCTCGACTTCCACACTCTTCACATAGGCGGCCGGACACACCATCTGAATGGGAATATCACCCGATTCCGCTCCACAAAAACCGTAGAAAACCTCTTTCTTCTTACCCACAGCCACTATATTTTTAAGCGACTCGTAAGCTTCTTGATAGATATTTACGCTAGTGACGGGTTCTCGCCGACCATCTGCATAAATACGGTGAATAGTAATAGGATACTCCCGATGTTCTGGAGTTTCTATATAAACATCACCCCCGCCTCCTTCAATAAGCAATCCATACTCCTCACCATTTTTCTTAAGGTCTTCTATCATCATACTAATCAATTCATTAATGGAATACGACTTAGAGCTCTCTACCACCAGGTTCGTAACCCGGGGTTCCGGCTCTCGGGTCTTCTCCGACCTCGATTTACCATTTGACTTTACCCCTTCTCGTCCCGCACTGATTCTGTCGTGAAGAAAACTTCTCAAAATTCCATTTTCAACGACCAGAGTCTTCTGTGCAGACACTCCTTCCTCATCAAACTTATATGAGCCAAATCCCTTTTGGAGGGTTGGATCATCCCAAATCGTAATAAAAGAAGGAAGAATTTTTTTACCAATCTTCTCGGGAGTAAAAGTGGTTGCCTTTCGTTCGTATATATACCTTCCGGAGAGTTTGTGGCCAGCAAATCCTTCATGAAGTCGAACACCTAAGGCCTTGGGAAGTAAAACCGCCCTATAGGAATCGGATTCTTGAACTTTGGCCCCAGTCATTTCCTTTACTGTTTTTGCCAATCGTTCGGCTGCCGCAAGGATATTTTCCTTAGTGAAGTCCTTAAAATTAACACTGGCCAGTCTGCCCGTATATGGTATTAGCCGACCATTAGCATCTCTCATCTTTACTACAAATTTAACCTCTCCCCAAACTTGAGAAGTAAAAATGTTACTTCTTAACTGCTTACCATTAAGGCGTTCAAATCTAACGAGTCGTCTATTCTCCCGTCGCAACTCGGATTCCACTTCCGAAGTCTCAACTTCTTCTAAGTTCTGTAGAAGTTTTGCAGCCTGCTCAATCCATAACGAAAGTTCCTCTGTGTCCAAATTAAATTGCTCCTCTTTCTCTTTATAACTTACCGGCTCCTCCAAAGAAAGCTTCTTAAATAGCCAGCGTCCTTGGTGACGAGAAATAGTTCTGTGATGACCAAAATAATCAGCCAGGGCTTCCTTGTAGCTCTCATCCAACATTTTATCTATCTTCTGTTTGAGTCCATTTATGCTTTGAGAAGGAGCAAAAGCATGATGAGTATCTATTCCTACACCATTATCATCACCAATAGCTGTTCTTACTCTCAAACTAGCGTCTTGATGAAAACAAGCAGTGGGAGAACTTGTCAGACCTCCATCTACAGATGTAATAATTACATAATCCTCGTGTTTAAAAGTGATGGAGACCAATCGGGGCAAAAATTTTACCTTTTTTCCACAAAAAGTTCTTTCCTCTCCAACCTTCTCCCAACGATCAAGCATCTCGTTCATCGCAACAAGAAACTTATCTTTCATGGTATAACCTCCGCTAATTTCGATATTTTTAGAATTTTCAAAGATCAACGCATCAATTTATTATATCGTTTTTTTAATCATTCTGTCAAATCAATCTCCCCAAAGTAAAAGCCAGAGACCGTGAAGCCCCTGGTGAATGTTGTTTCTCTATATATTGTCGAGGTGTTGAAGCTTATCTTCAACACCTCGATGTGATAATTATTTTTGCTCCATCTTTTTGACCAATCGCTTCATTTCTTCTCAAAATTTCAAAATTTTGGTATTAAAAAGACAGTCCTTTTCTTATGCAAAAAGGTCTGTCCTTAGAAATGTCTTTCCTCGGAATTAAACAGCCTTCTTCTTGCTGAAGATGAAGATGTAGAGAATTTCAAGCAGTGCAAGAGTATTAATCACAAGCAGTGCGATAAACCACCACTTGTGATGATTCTTGGCCGCTTTCCATAAAGCCAACCCTTTCCAAGGAAGTATCCAAGCAACAACGAGCCATAAAATCCACTGATTTTGTATTAAAAATTCTTCCATGGTTTTTATTTTTTACTCTCCCCTTTGCTAAAGTTACTAACTACTTGAATTAGACTATTTGGAATGATGTGCTCTATCCCCTCTTTATCTACTAGGATTGTTCTTCTTAAGTTTATCTCTTTAACTTTCCCCTCCACCCCGGCGGCTTTAACAATCTTTATCTCATCACCTTCAGCAAATTGGTCTTCAACTAAGATAAAAATTCCATTGATAGCATCCTGAACCAGAGTTTTGGCTCCAAAACCAATAGCTAATCCCAAAATTCCCGCGCCGGTTAGGATAGGAGTGATATTTAAACCCAATTCTGAAAAAATCATCAGTATCGCCACAATAAAAATTACCACACTGACTGTTTTGGTGATAACCGTGCTTAGGGTTTTCATTCTTTTCTCTGCCAGCCGGCCATCCCTGGCAATTGGTCTTAATCCAACCACTCTTTTCATGAGCCGACGAATTAAAATCTTTAAGACCCAGGAAACCACCAAAGCAATAATAATAATAAACACAATCTTTAAGCCACTGCTAAAAAACCAAGTATAAATTGCTTCAAGTTTTAGGATTTGCATGTTTTTTTAGAATTGGAAGCTAATCTTCCAAAATAGTTAAAACTCCACTTTAGGTGTTTTTCTTTCTGCCGCTTCCTCGATTTCGAAAAACTCTGCCTTCTTAAAGCCAAAGAGTTTAGCCACAATACTGGCCGGGAAAACCTCCTGCTTGATGTTGAAATCTCTGACATTGCCGTTATAAAACCGGCGGGCCGCCTGAATTTTGTCTTCAGTATCAGTTAAATCTGTTTGAAGTTTTTGGAAATTCTCCGAAGCTCTTAAGGCCGGATAGTTTTCTGCTACGGCAAATAAGGTTTTCAGCGCCCCTGCTAATCCTACTTCCGCTTTGCCTGCTTCAGCCGGAGTTTTAGCAGCTAGCGCCCTGGTTCTTGCTTCAGTCACTTTTTCAAAAACTTGCCTTTCATGAGCAGCGTATCCTTTGACCGTCTCTACCAGATTGGGAATAAGATTGTGCCTTCTTTTTAGCTGAACATCAATATCCGACCAGGCCTCTTTAGTTCTGTTTCTAAACTTGATAAGGCTGTTAAAAGTTCCAACCAGCCAAGCCAGGATTATAAGGACAACGATGATAATGATCCAATACATTTTATTCTATCAACGAATATACGAATCTTTTACGAATATACGAATTCGTAAATTCATAACTAATTTGTAAATTCGCTGATTACTTATTTCTATTATACCAAAAAACAATAAATTCTTCCTGTGGATAGAAGCCCTGCTACTAAATCGGCAGCTTCCTCTACTTATATAATACTGAAAAAAGTCTAACAGAGTCAAGAGGACAAATTGTGAATAAAGCATTTTATCTGCAAATTAAAAAACCCAAGCAAAAGCTCGGATTTTTTCTGTAGAAGTCAGACCCCTACAATTCTATACTCTGGAGTAAGAACGATTTTTTATTAGGGATAAAATGACTAATACTATACAAGAGATTGCTACTGATAATAAGGCACTGCTGGCCGGGTCCATACCGCGGCTAAACAAAGCAATGTCTACTGCTCCTCCAGCCAATCCTCCACAAAAAGCACCTAAGCTGGAAGCCCTTTTCCAGAACAAACCAAAAACAATTGGGGCTAAAGCAATAGAGGCCAGCAAGCTGTTAAAAAACAGCATCAGGGAAACTACGGTTGGAAAAGCTAAAGCAATAACAAAACCGATGCCAGCTATAGCAACCACTGACATTTTAGATATTCTAACTAATTTTTTCTCTGAGAGAGCTTTTCTTTTGTATTTTTGATAAATGTCCGTAATAACAATGGAGCTTGCGGCAAGCAGCCCAGTATCAGCCGAAGACATAATTGCCGCAGCTATTGCTGCTAATAAAATTCCGCCCAACCAGACAGGTAACATTTCAACAGCTAATTTAGGAAAAAAGTTATCGGGATTCTCCAGGTTAGGATAAAAAGTAAGCCCGACCATTCCAATCAAAAATACTAATGCAAGAATTACAAAAAAGAAAAAGCCGGCAAAAATTCCGGCGTGTTTAGCTGTTTTTGGATCACGTGAAGCGTATAGACGTTGATGATTCTCTGGAGAAGTAAGGGGAAGAATAGTAAGTATAATAAAAGCCCCTATTAAAAAAGCAACCCCATGAGAAAGGAAATTGAAGAATTGTCCTCCTTGTAACTCGGAAACTGTAGCTATAACTTCCTCTGGACCGCCGGCCAATTTCAAAACAATAGGAAAGGCCAATAACACACCGACAAAAATGATTAACATCTGGACTATATCGGTGACCACTACCGAACGAAAGCCTCCTAGGGTGGTATAAAAAGTTATGACAACGGCAGAAAATAATACTGCCCAAAAATAAGGTATGTGAAAAACTGTAGCCAGAATTGCTCCGGAGGCCTTAAATTGAATAGCTGTACCTCCTAATAAGATAAACAGGGAAGTCGCTACTATCAGTAATCTGTTTTTGGGATCAAAACGCCTACCGATAAATTGAGGCAGTGTAGTAACATTTAGGCGGCGGAGCCGTGGGCCAAAGAATAAGCCTAAAATCACAAAACTGATAGCTGTCCCAACCACAATCGCCACTGTTACAATGCCATACCTTACCAGAAATCCAAGCATACCCATAAATAGTCCACCACCGATCATAGATGCTGTTAAAGTACAAGCAATGGCAAATGTGCCAAAACGCCGGCCGCTCAAAAAATAATCCTCAGTGTTCTTTATTTTTTTCGAAGACCGCCAGCCAATCCAAATCATCAAAAAGATGTAAGGGATAAAAATTATGAGATATGTAGTCACTGTATCCCCATTCTACCAAAAAATCGCCTTCTTGGCGATAAAACAAAAAACGACTCTCTCTTCTACAGATACTTTGTCTTTCCTCTTTCTTATTTAATCCCTTCAACTACACACTTACTTCCATCAAAACATTTACCCTCTCCGCAGTCGCAGATATTTACTTGATGGCTATACTCTGGTGCACAACCACAAGGGCCAATAAGACACAAGTTAGGAAAGTCACCAGTTGCTTTACAACACATTGAGGTTAATACTTTTCCTCCAGAATTTATACATCCCTGCTCTTTTGATTCCTCTTCAGGTGTTAATCTTGATTGATAAACCCAATAACCCACCCCCACAACAACGATGATTACGATAACGATTGTGATGATTTTTTTCACCCCGTTAGAAATTTCCATAGATTTTTACCCCGTTAGAAGCTCTGATAGCACAAAATTTCTAACGGGGTTCATGTTTTTGTTATTTTATTAGTTTATTATTTTGTTTTTATCTTTAAAATTGATGACCTGTTTTATTCAAAACCCAACCTATCGCCGACCCAACAACAATACTCGCAATCACTGTGATGTTTTGGGATTGGTCCTTTAAGAAAATCAACTGCGTCCTCAAAAGTTTTTTTCGCTCTCTCTAAATCCGTGCTGACTTTAACCGGCTTAATGTTGAATCTAACCATTCCATCCTCACTCACTTCTTCTGGATAATAATAAATCAAATAAGCAAAATCTCCAGTTTTGTAGCCGTTCTCGCTTAAAAGTAATCTATAAGTATCAAGCTGGGTTTGATAATATTTTTCAGAATCACCCTCTTTTGGAGGAAAGCCTCTGGTTTTATAGTCAAGCGGGATATAATGGCCTTCGTCTGTCAAACAATCATCCAGAGCGCCAAATAGTACTGCGTCCCGTTTTTTATCATAATATCCCAAGCCACTCCGCCAATTCCTCCACTTATTCAATAAATTGACATCTTGCATCAACTGACCGGCAACCTTGCCATCTATCTCTGGCGGCAACTCTCCTCTATACTTATCAAAATAATCCTTTATAACCAAATCCATCCCGCCGGGCAACGACGGAAAAATACCTCTCGGCCGATGAACATTTTTATTGTAATGCAGCCAAAAACAGCGAGGGCATTCCCTGAATAGATTTAAACCAGTCGTCGGTGATAGTCTAAGCATAGTGCTTAATTAATTATTTCTTTTTAATTATACAAAAAGCAAGCTTAAAATAGCTAAAAATCGATACTCTGCTTCTATGCTATTTATATTTAGGATACTCCTCTTCCTCGTTTATCTTCTTTAGCCCTTTAAAAATTAACTCAATGAGACGGTCAAGAGGAGCTTTTTCTCCTACTCCCCCACTCCTAAAAAGTGCTTCTGCCAATTCTACTGCATCTTCGTAAATTTTACTTTTTGGTCTTAATGGCATTTTGTTTTTAGTAATTAAGATTATATTAGTCCGACCTTACATAAGGTATTATATGACTTTTTAGGTTTATCCACAAGAGCGCGCTCAACACATTAAGGTCTCTGGAGAATAAAAAAAGGAAGTCTCTGTAAGACTTCCTTTTACTTGTTCTCAACTATTCAAAAATTTATTAATTCTTTCTTCAATTCTCTTCCTATAGTAAAACGCTCTTAACTCTCCGGGGGTCGGAGGCATAAATTCCTTAGGAAACCTAAAAGGGCAATCTCTCCAAAGGCAAACCCACCCTTTCGCCGAAAACTCGACGCCGCGGTGACATCCGCACCGTGGACAGTCAATCCGGTCATCAGTGCTAGTGCCCCTGTTTGTCTCAAATAACTTAAACATTCGCCCTATGTACTCCTTTACAACTCTCTTAATTCCCGCCTCTGTAACTTTCTTTTCCATTTAAATCCTCCTTTCTATTGTCAAATATCTATCTACTTTACTTTATAAAATCTCAAAAGAAAAGTCAAGCTCGACCCGTTTCGGTCCCCCTTCGTTTCCGCCTCCGCTCCCGCCTTCGCTTCCGCTGCCTCCTTCGCCGAAGTGGCTACGGAGGCCGGGTCGGCGGACAAGAAAGCTACAGCGGACAAGAAAGCTTCGGAACACTTTAGGTTTTTTGTTTTGTATATGTTTTATAGATGAATTAAATATTTTATTAAATACTGTAAATAATAAATCCCTGT
>CAYRSW010000012.1:7233-18793 GCA_964427335.1 uncultured Candidatus Saccharibacteria bacterium | reverse complement strand
ACACCAGGTTGACTAAATTTATTTATTCGTATAATCTAAGATAAAGTACTTTTAAAATTGATACATTAATAAAATCTTTAAAAGATTTAAAAGGAGGAGATGTGATGGTAAAAAAAGTAGAAGGAAAGACAAAGATAGTTTATGAAAATCTTGAGCGACTTGATACGGTAATTATTAAGTTTAAGGATGATATTACTGCCGGAGATGGAGTAAAGCACGATATTATGCCTGGTAAGAGAGAAATTGACGCCAGAACTAATGCCAATATTTTTGAGTTCCTTAAAAAGAAAGAAGTCCTCACTCATTTTATTGAACCAATCGATGAAAATTCTTTTTTAGCAAAAGAACTTTCATATAAGTTTCCTTTGGAAGTTGTTACCCGGCGTATTGCTTACGGTTCAATTCTAAAAAGATCAAATTTAAAAGCAGGAGATCAATTTAGAATTCCCTTAATAGAATTTTTCTACAAAGACGATAAACTTCACGACCCAAAATTAGATGACACCCAGAAAGACCCAAAAGGTTATTTTATCAATATGCGACTGATGAACGATGTAGTTATTCGTCTCCTAGAAAAAGCAATGCGCTCTCAAAAATATCAGTTAGTTGATTTGAAATTAGAATACGGACTCTATGTTCAAGATAAAAAATTAATAGTGATAGATGAGATTACTGCCGGAAGTATGCGGCTTTGGCCCTTCAAAAAAGAAAATCCTGATTTTACCAAACAGAATCTATTAAGCGAGCTTTCTCCTGAAGGAAAACTTGATAAAGATCTTTATAGAGAAGGAAAATCATTAGAAGTGGTAAAAGTAGCGTTTGAGAAATTAGCCAAAATCACAGAAAAACTGGAGGAGTAAACTATGAAAAACAAAAAAAGAGCATTAATTAGTGTATGGGATAAAACCGGAGTCGTGGAATTTGCTAAGGAATTAGCTGGACTTGGCGTAGAAATTATTTCCACCGGCGGCACAGCGAAAATTTTGAGAGAAGCTGGAATTAAAATTATCTCTATTGAAAAAGTAACTGGTAACCCCGAGGCCTTTAACGGCCGAATGAAAACCATCAGTTTCCAAATAGAATCGGCTATTCTTTTTAATAGAGAAAAACCAGAAGACATGAAAGAAGCAAAAGAATTGGGCATTAAACCAATTGATATGGTTGTTAATAATCTTTATCCCTTTGAAGAAACTATTGCCAAGCCCGGGGTGAGCGTGGAAGAAGCTATAGAAAAGATTGATATTGGCGGACCAACTATGATTAGGGCAGCAGCTAAGAATTTCAAAAATGTAGTGGTAGTGATAGATCCTAAAGATTATCCAAGAGTTATCCAGGACTTAAACGATTTCGGCAACGTTCCTCTTGATACGAAAATGTATTTAGCGGCAAAAGTTTTTCAGCGGATGGCTGATTACGATTCTGCTATTGATAAATTTATGGCTGAAAAATTTTTGAATGAAAGAGTGCTGCTACTTTCTTTTAGGAGAGGTAAAACTCTTCGCTATGGCGAGAACCCTCATCAAAAAGGAGAGTTTTATCCTGATGAAAACACTATAGACTCCTTGGCTATTTCTAATTTCAAACAGCTTCAAGGAAAAGGACTTTCCTTTAATAACTATCTGGATATTGACGGCGCACTTTGTACTATTTCTCAACTCGGTGGACAGAAACCTGCCTGTGTGGTCATAAAACATACTAATCCGTGCGGAGCGGCAATCAATTCCACCTCTATCTATAAAGCTTATGAAAAAGCTTGGCAGGGAGATCCTTTAGCTGCTTTTGGAAGTATTATTGCGGTTAATCGGATCATCTATAAGAGTATGGCTCAGAAAATGTTAGACGGAAGATTCTTTGAAGTTCTTCTTGCTCCAGAAGTAGATGAAAGGGCTTTGGAGATTTTTTCTAAAAAGTCCAATCTTCGAATTCTAGTTAATCCTGCCTTGAAAAATCCTAAGCTTTCTACTCAAATGGATATTAAGAGAGTTCGAGGCGGAATCTTAAAGCAAGACGCTGATACTTACGAGGTTACCAAAAAAGATCTTAAGGTAGTAACTAATGTTGAACCAACCCCAAGCCAGATTCGAGATTTGCTTTTTGCCTGGAAGGTATGTAAAGCGTCAAAATCAAACACTATTGTTCTGGCAAAAGACGAAATGCTTGTGAGTTCAGGGGTTGGTCAGCAGGACAGAAAAAGGTGTTGCGAGTTGTGTGTTAGTAAAGCTGGGGCTCGAGCAGAAGGAGCGGTAGCAGCTTCTGACGCCTTCTTTCCTTTCCCCGACGGACCAGAGGTTCTCGTTAAGGCTGGGGTAACGGCGATTATTCAACCGGGCGGCTCTCTTAGAGACCAACTGACAACAGATTTCTGCAACAAACACAAAATACCTATGGTTTTCTGCGGTGTAAGGTGTTTTAGGCATTAAAGGGCTTTATTTATTCGTTTATTGATTTATTAATTTATTAACGGCTGGAAAAATCTCCAGCCGTTTTTGATAGTTCTCATTATTGTTTTTGGCTCTTCCCATTGCACAATACGAACTGCTGTAGTATAATAAATATAGTGAATTTTAAGAGTTCATATCCATATGAAATTACGACTCGAAGACAAAAAACAAGCAATAGATTTGAGAATTAAGGGCAAAACTTATCGAGAAATAAGGTCGGCTATTTCTAATCTTTCAAAAAGCACCTTGTCGGGCTGGCTGAGAAATGTTAAACTTACTAAAGAACAGGAAGAAAAACTTGCGGAAAATATAGAAAAGATAAGTTATAATGCAAGAGTAAAGGCAGCTTGGACTAAAAAACAAAGAAACATCGCTAGAACAAAACATATTATTGAACAAGCCAGAAAAGAATCCCATTCTCTTTTCAAAAACCCTCTTTTTCTTATCGGCCTATCTCTCTATTGGGCAGAGGGAAGTAAATCGAATAAATATGTTCAGATTGCTAACTCCGACCCCGCACTAATAAAGATAATGATGAAATGGTTTAGAGAAATTTGTAAAGTTCCGGAAGAAAAAATAAAGATTCATATTTATATTCATAAAGTTTATAGAAATGAAAATTGTGAGGAGTTCTGGTCAAGAATTACAAATATACCCATCTTAAGGTTTTGGAAAACTACTTATAAACCAACTCCTCACAAAATTAAGAAAAATTTAGATTATAAAGGGGTATGTAGAATTGATATAAATGACGTCAATTTATTTAGAAGAATAATGGGATGGCAGCAGGGTATTTCGGAGATTTTTAATAAAGAATAAGCTTTCGCCCTCGTAGCTCAACTGGATAGAGCGCTAGTCTTCGGAACTAGAGGTTGTAGGTTCGATCCCTACCGGGGGCGCCAGTGCGCGCATAGCTCAGCCTGGTAGAGCAGCTCCCTCTTAAGGAGATTGTCGGGGGTTCGATTCCCTCTGCGCGCACCATTATTATGTTTATTTCCTACCCCGAGGCTAAGCCTCGGGGATTTATTATGTTGACAAATTTATTAAAACTTGCTAGAGTTTTAGGAATGGTCTTTGAAAAATGAATCCCGTTTAGCGGGATAAATAAAAATGGGCATAAAGCCCGAGGAGGAAAGAGATGCTAAGAAAAGAAATAAAAGAAGTGACAGAAAAAATAAAATTACTGAGAAAGAGAAAAGATATAAGAAAAGCAATAGAGGAAATTGGCTTGCCGGGAGGAGATTTACACTCCCGTCCAAGATCGTCTAGGCGTTTTCCCGACGAAGCAAGTTGGCGAGTAGAGATTTCCGGCATAGAAACAACTGGAATTCTAAAGGCTACAATAGACGAAGCCAGAAAACAAAAAGTTCCCTTTCATAGAGCCATAAGTTTAGTCAGGGGCAGCAGTCTTTATACGCCCAAGAGTCTTAAAGAATTTGCTAAAGTAGCTTCTGGAGAGTGGGTTGAAGCAGTTGTTACTCCTGGGCCAAGAGCAACTTGGTATACAGGTAGACAAATTGCCACTCCAGAAGGACTAATTTCTGGTTTTGGCATGAGAGGAATGGAATCAATTGTCCACTATTTTGAAGAAGTTTTTAGATGTATTGATATCGGTTTTAGAGTATTTTTAGTCTGGGACCTGGGGCTTCTTTTTATAATCGACGGACTAAGAAAACAACATAGGATTCCTCCAGATGTTACTTTTAAGTGGTCTATTTTTGGCGGTTGTGGTAACCCGGCTGCAGCCAAGGTTTTAGAGAGTCTTGGGATCAATACCATCAATCCATTGGCTGATTTAGATGTCTCAATGTTTGCGGCTATAAGAAAAGCAATTAGTGTTCCAATGGACATCCATATCCAGCTTTGGCAGTCAATGGGTGGATACAATCGGATGCACGAGGCACCGGATATTGCTCGGGTTGCTTCACCTTGTTATTTTAAGATGGAGCCGGGACCTGGTTTTGAAATGTATGCGCCTTGGGGCAGTGAAGCAAGTTTAATGGATATTGCTCGCAAGAAAATTGAATCAATAAGAGTTATTACTGATTTAATAAAGCTAAATTGTCCGAGTCTTAAGGTCTCAAAACAAGAAGCAGAAGATTTAAGAATTCCTAAGCCCCATTAGATAGTGAACATCTAACGGGGTAAACCTAGGGGGGGTAAAAATGGAAAGAAAGAAAAAGACGATTTATGATTTTTGGGAAATGAAGAAGAATGGCGAGAAGATTACCTATATTACCGCTTATGATACTCCTTTTGCAAAGTTTGCTGAAGAAGCCGGAAGTGACCTAATTTTAGTCGGGGATTCCTATAGAATGTGTCAGTTGGGAAATCGCACTACTGTAAAAAGACGCTATTGTAAAATAGACTCAATGGATTCGGCTATAGAAAAAACTGAAGCCGTTACTTTTGGTGCACCGAATACTTTTGATATAGCTGACATGCCTTACCTTTCTTACCAGATATCGGTAAGCAAAGCAATACGTAACGCTGGAAGATTCTTAGAAGAAGCCGGAGCCGATGCTGTGAAATTAGAGGGTGGCGAAAAAGTACTGGATAAAGTTGAAGGAATAATAAAGGCCGGTATAGGAGTTATGGGTCATATTGGTTTTACTCCTCAAAGTTCAGATATCAAAAGAAAGTCTCCTAAAGTTCACGGAAAAACAGTCAAAGAAGCCGAAGAGCTTATTAAAGATGCTTTGGCTCTGCAGGAAGCAGGAGTTTTTGCCATTCTTTTAGAAGCCATGCCTCCAGATGTGGGATTAGCTATTACAAAAGCATGTGAGATTCCCGTTTTAGGTATCGGAGCTGGCCCCTACACTGACGGCCAACTCTTGATTATCCATGATGTATTAGGACTTCTTCCCACTTTTAATCCTAAGTTTGTGAAAAAGTATCTGGATGGACACAAAATAATTGTTGATGCACTCAAAGAGTATGTAGCTGATGTAAGAGAGAAAAAATTTCCAGAAGTAGAAAAACATTGTTATGAGATGGAGAAAGGAGCACCCAAAGATTTACTAAAAGCTTTGAGTGGTCAGGACTCTTTGCTTCCATTCGGAAGAAAAAAAGAGGTTATCCAGGCATTGAAAAAAATAATAAAATTGGAAGAAATAATAAAATAGAAAGAAACCCAAAAAGCCGCAGGCAATAAAAACCTGCGGCTTGGCAAAAATTTCACCCGCCACAATTTTGGTGGACATATTAAAAAGATGTCTGTGTAAAATAGACTAAAGATTAATTAACTTTTATCTCTCTTATGCAACGACCAAAATTGAGGTGGGTAAAAGGAGGCAGAACGAAATGAAGAAGATGAGGTTAGCATGTATCATACTAGGAGTTTTGCTCCTGGTGGGAACGATGAGTGGTGTTGCGATGGCTCAAATGAGTAAAGAGTCAATCAAATGTGAAACTTTGTGGTGGTATGACAACGAGCATTACTATCCCCAACAGAAAGAATTCTGTGGAATGTACATGTGTGAAGGATTGCACACATTCAAAACAGAAGCAGAATGCGAGGAAGCGCTAAGAAATTCAATTCCTGATTATGAAAATTTTCCTTATCTCTATCAATACTCCATTGATAGAGATAAGGATGGGGAAGTCGAGTTAGTAACGAAGAGTTACATAAGAAAAATAGAGAGAAAAGACTTGACGGATAAACTATTCATAGTGACAACAAAAGATATAATTACTGTAGAAGAAGCTCCTGCCTCAAAAATAAAGCTATTAGTTTGGATTCCTGAAATTTCAATAACTGTTGATAAGACCACTGGTACTCCTGATCTAAAAAGTATTGATCCAGAATATATCCGCTCCATTACTCGCTACGCGATAGAAGAGAACGGTAAATGGAGATTCATCGACGAACAAACACACATAGCAAAGGAAAAAGAGCTGATGAAGAGCCTCGGGTTTACCGACGAAGAGATGGAAGGGTTAAGAAAAAGAACAAACAACCTCTAAAATAATAAAAACCTCTTCTTGCTCAGATTATTCTAAAAAGCCGCAGATGACAAAAGTCTGCGGTTTTCTGTTTATTATGATATAATAAGATTAGTAAAAAGAAACTAAGTTTCAACAGGTTTCCGTTGAAACTTAGTTTCAACGAACTAAATGCAGGAGAAAGATGAAATAAAATTTAGCAGCCTCAAAATAGCTATTTTTATTACTGTTTCGGTGATGGTGGTTGAGATTGGTGGCGGGCTTTTTACTAGAAGCTTGGCTTTGCTTTCTGATGGATTTCATATGCTGGTCCATATTCTGGCTTTGGGTTTGGCTTTTTTGGCTTTAAAGATTGCCACTCAATTACCAACTTCCAGAAGAACTTTTGGATTGCATCGAATTGAAATTTTTGCCGCTTTTTTAAATGGATTAATTTTATGGGGTCTGGCTGGTGGAATTATTTGGAAAGCCCTCTCTAGAATAAGTGAGCCAGTGCCCATCCAGAGTAAGGGACTCTTAATTATTGCTTCTATTGGTCTTGCCGCTAACTTATTGGTTATGTTAAAATTAAGGGGACACCGTGATCTTAATCTTAGAGGTGCCTATTTGCATATTTTAGGGGACACCCTCTCTTCAATAGCGGTAATTTTCGGCGCTTGCTGGATTATTTTTACCGGCCAGTATTTTGTTGATTCGATATTGAGCATCATTATTGCCTTAGTGATTGTTTTGAGTTCGGCTAAATTACTTAAAGACTCACTTTGTATTTTATTAGAGGCCACGCCCCCAGGAATAAAGTTTGACCAGATAATAAAAGAAATGATGAAGGTTGAAGGAATCATAGATGTTCATAATATCCGCCTTTGGGCACTTTGCTCTAATATAAATGTTATCACTGCTCATATCTGTATAGGAGATATTAGAGTTAAAGAGACCCTTAAGATTGGTCAAGAAATAAGGAAGCGGCTTCAAAAATTTAACATCAAACACGCAACCTTTCAGTTTGAATGTCTTAAAAATCATAACCATAAAGAATTAGAAGAAATAAAACATTAAAATGTTTATAAACAAACTTATAAAATTTCATAATTCACAAAAAGGGGTACAAGGAGCTGTTTTTGGTATTGTTGATGGAATTATTGCTATGCTTGGTACTACTTTTGCTATTTCCGCCCTAAGCCAAAATCCGACTTTGATTTTAGTCAGTGGCTTGGCTGTGGGAATCTCGAACGGTATTGCTAATTCGGCCGGCTTTTTTCTTTCCGAAGAAGTAGAAACCGAACATGGTATAGCCGATCACACCAAAAGAGAAATTTTTCAGGCCGCTTGCTTTTGCTTTGTCGCCAGCATCTTGGTGGTATTCGTTTCATTATCCCCTTATTTTTTTGTTGGGTTTTCTACCGCTAGAATTCTCTCACTTTTTATTGGGCTGGCAATTCTTTTTTCTCTGGGGGCTTATCACGCTACCATTAGTGGCGAAAGTAAAATAAAAGAAGGTTTAAAATTTCTGCTCATTGGTTTTGTTGCTGCTCTTCTTTGCTTCGGCCTCGGAAAATTAATAAACCAAATGGGGATATCTTTCTAAGTTGAAAATAGTTCCCCATAGTAAAAAGCAGGCGTTAGCCTGCTTTTTCATTTATAATTAAAATAATAATCTCTCTATCTTCTTAACCGCCTCAATTCCCTTTACTTCGTGTGGTAATAAGGGAAGTACGGCTACGCCAGGTTTCTCGTACTTTTCTCTAAGTGAATCTATATAATTCTTCTGCATTTCAGCTCTTTGCTTATGGAACTGGCAAGCGCAGATTTCTTTAGTGATAACATAATTGACGATAATCCTTGCAACAGACATGCCGAAAGCTTCGAGTTCTCTGAAGACTCTTTCTGTCTGACGGACTCCTAAAGATTCAGGAATTGTTACGATTATTGAACTGGTTCTTTTGTCCCTTAGCATAGTAAGGACTCTTTGGGCTAAATTTCTCCACGAGACAATTATATCCAACGGATTTCTCTTTACCCCACCTTTTATAAGGGCCTTTATTGCCTTGCGCGCTCTCATATACATTTTAGTAGCTTCTCCCAGATGTGTGTAAAGCTTCTCTTGTAATTTAATCAGAGAAAGAGTGCCTCCGGCCGGAGCAGTATCCCAAACTATTACATCATATTTACCACTCTCGTAAAAATCAAGAATATCACTCAAAGCAAACTCTTCGTCTATTCCTGGTGCGCCGGCAATGTAGTCTATTATCTTTTCTCCTACTGGCAAGACGGATGATAGTACTTCGTAGATTTCGGACCCAAACTTTTTCTTCCATTTTTCTATCACCAGCTCCCAGTCAAGTTCTACTGCGTCAAGGTTTTTATAATCTTTAATATGGGTTACTGTTCCTTTTATATTTGTCTCTAGTATATCCGATAGCGAGGGAGTGGGATCAGTTGAAATGAGTAAGGTTCTAAGCTTGCGCCTAGCAAAGTGCAAAGCAGTAGCGGTAGCGCAGGTAGTTTTACCAACTCCACCCTTGCCGCAGAAGGCTACTATTCTGGGCAGATTTTTATCAAGAAAACTTAACCCTAAAAATTCTTTGCTATTTTTTACCATCTTTTCCCTCCTATGTTTTATCTCTATTAAAGAACATCTTAATTATATTATCACACCAAATGAAATTGTCAAGCATTGACAATTTTGTTTAGTTTGCTATACTAACGAGATGTTCATTGAAAAATAAAAGGAGTGACAGGATGAGAAAATACAAGGATTTTTTAGAGAAAGATCTTACTGGGGTTGATTCGGACATTGATTTTCTTATTGGCCAGGAAGAAAAAAGACAGAGGGAAAAGATTATTCTTATTCCTTCAGAAAGCATTGCTCCCAAATCGGTGCGCGAAGCTCTAGGTTCGGTATTTACTAATTTGTATGCTGAGGGATATCCCTCTATTAGTATGACTAGGGAGGAAGAAAAGCTGTTTTTGGATTTTAAAAGTCAGCTTGGGCATTACCGGCGTTACGCAAACAGGCGTTTTTACAAGGGCACTGAATATATAGATTTTGTAGAAGTTCTGGCTCAAAAAAGAATAGCTCAATGTTTTGCTACCAAAGAAGTGGAAGCAGAAGATATATTTGTAAATATCCAGCCACTTTCCGGAGCAGCTGCGAATAATGTGGTTTACGAGGCATTTCTTGAGCCGGGCGATACCATAATGGGAATGTCTTTGTCTTGTGGAGGACATTTAAGTCATGGTAGCCCTTTTCATAGATCGGGTAAGTGTTATCAGATTGTTTCTTACGAAGCCCGGCAGCTGCCGGGCGAAACTGATATGAAGACAGGGAAATTAGATTATGACGCCATTATGAAACTGGCTCTGGAACATAAACCTAAGCTCATAATTGCTGGATATTCGTCTTATCCCTGGGTGCCCAATTGGAAACGCTTCAGAGAGATTGCAGATAAAGTAGGAGCAATACTGCTGGCTGATATTGCTCACCCGGCAGGAATGGTTATAGCCGGAGTTTATCCCACCCCAATTGGATATGCTGATATAGTGACGTTCACTACCCACAAAACACTTTGTGGTCCTCGGGGAGCAATAATCCTTACTTTCGACCCAGAGAAAGCAGAGAAGATTGATAATACTGTTTTTCCTGGAGTTCAAGGTGGTCCACATACCAATAAATTTGCCGCCATAGCCGTAGCATTTAAAATCGCGGAGACAAAAAGTTTTTGTCAGCTCCAGAAGCAAATTAAAAAGAATGCTGAAGTTTTAGCCGATAGTCTTAAGAGTCACGGACTCAAACTTGCTTATGGAGGCACAGATACTCATTTGTTAGTAATTGATCTTAATGCTATTAAATCTGATACAGGGTTCCCTTTGAAAGGCGAAATAGCTGCTCGGATTTTAGACCTTTGCGGTATTGTTACTAACAAAAATACTATTCCCGGGGATAAGGATATCAGTGAAGCCAGTGGTTTACGTTTAGGAACCCCCTGGGTAACTCAACTAGGCATGGGTCCCAAAGAGATGGAAGAAATCGCAAAACTTATTTATCGGGTTCTCATAAATATTCGCCCCTTTCACTATATAGGAAGAGATAAGGATTTGCCGCGGGGCAAGATTGATTTAAAGATAATGGAAGAGGTGAAAGCTGAAGTAGCTGAACTTTTAGGAGTAAAGAGTAAGAAGACCAAAGGCAATGTGCTTGAAATAAGTGGAAAAAAAGCAAAGGCCTTTCTTCAAGAAACAGGCGCTGCTGATGTGATAAAGCTAGGAATTGGCCAGAGTCTTAATTCTTTCTTACTTGACCAAAATGGGAAACCAATAGATAAGGTGCTGATTGAGCGGTTGATACCCGATAAATTGGGACAGGATTACTATAGAGTGCTTACTCATCCCTCTAAAACTGAAAGAGTAAAGGCCTGGCTTGAAGGACTTTCAGATGGTTATATTATTTTTGATTCAGATGATATATTCCGAAAAGTCCAAGGACCGGTGAAGATTGAAAATGTGGGAAAAGCAGAATTTCATGATAAAAAAGTTACAACTTCTTTCACAAAACCTTACTTTATTGGTCAAAACTTTCTTCACTGTCCCAAAGTTCCTTCTTCCAAAAGAGAATATCAATGGAAAGACAGTCAAATACCAACAAGGAAGACCTGCTTATATGACCAACACTTAAACTTAGGAGCTCAGATGATCTCCTTTGCTGGCTGGAAAATGCCGGTTTGCTATACCAAGATAAGAGAAGAGCATCAGCAAGTTCGAGAGAAAGCAGGACTGTTTGATGTTTCCCATATGGGTATTCTTGAGGTTCAGGGAGAGGGCGCAAGTCGGCTACTTGATTTGATTACCACGAACTATGTTCCCGCTCTTAAAACAGGCCAGTCTCATTATTCTTATATTCTTACTCCAGATGGCAAAGTAATTGACGATATAATGGTCTATTATTTAGCCGAGAATCAGTATATGTTAGTGGTCAATGCTGTAAATACTGAAAAGGTAAAAGATTGGCTTGAGGCAGTAAAATCCAGGAAATTTCTTATTGATAAGGCTCATCTCTATAAAGAAGTTGATGCTTTTGCTTCAATCGGAGACTTAGAAGACCAAAAGATTGATATTGCTTTGCAAGGACCAAATTCTTTGGCTATCTTGCAACGCTTGGCAAATGATAAGCGTTTGGA
>CAYRSW010000012.1:0-7223 GCA_964427335.1 uncultured Candidatus Saccharibacteria bacterium | reverse complement strand
GGAAAGAAAGCTGGCAAACTTAAGGAAATTCGAATTTATTAACCCGAATTTTGGCGGCATTGATATGATTGTTTCTCGGACCGGCTACACGGGTGAAGTCGGTTTTGAGTTCTTTCTTCACCCCTCCGAAGCTCCCCGTTTTTGGAATCTAGTTCTTGAGACTGGGAAAAATTGGGAGCTGGTACCGGTAGGATTAGGAGCTCGCGATTCTCTGCGTATAGAAGCAGGACTGCCTCTGCACGGAAATGAATTAGCTGGTAAATTTAATATTTCTCCTTTGGAAGCTGGTTTCGGCGCTTTTGTTAAACTCCATAAACCTTTCTTTATCGGCAGAGGTGCCATACTTGAGAATGATGCTGCGAGATATATGGAGGTTATTCGTTTTAGGCTGAATACCAAAGGTGGGAGAATGGTAAGAGCCGAAGATCCAGTAGTAAACAGCAGAGGAGAATGTATTGGATTTGTTACCAGTTGTACTCTAATCGGAGAAATCCAACAGGGAATGGCTTATATCAAGAAATATTTGATTCAAGAAGGAAATATGATAGGAATATTTAATCTTCGGAGTAAAGGAGTAATCGAGAGGGCGGATTTGAATATAGGAGATAAAGCTTCTCTTCACAGAGAGGCAGTAGTGCTGGCTCGGTTTCCAATAGAAGAGTAATTAAATAACTAAAAGGCGATTCTTTTCAACGAATCGCCTTTACCTAAACCCCTTGACTTTTTAAACTAGGGTGATAGGATAAAACAAACTAGATCTTTTAAAAAGAAAATCTAAAATAGAAAAGGAGGTAGTGAAAAAATAAAGATGAGACGAGGAAGAGAAGAGAAAGAAGAGAGAAAATAATAAAAGGAGAATGAGAATGAGAAAAATGAAAGGATTGACTATCTGGTTGATAGTTGGGATTTTTTTAGTAATAGGGTTAGGGTATGCTTTTCCAGTTAAGGCTGATGGAAAAATTATGGCAAAAGATTGGTTGAAAGTTACGCCGGAGCACCACTCGCCAATTAAATCTATCAGGATTGATAATGGAATAAGCAAATTTAAAATCCAGATTGCTTATCTTGGCCTAGATAAAAAAATTTTATTGACAGTAACTGGTCAATATGCATATAAAATCTTCCTTATTCCTTTGTTTCGCTGGGAGAAGGACGAGGAAAAAGAATACCAAGTCCAGCTAGCGGATTATCGCGTAATTGATTTTAACTTTTCTGACAAAGTGTCCCTTAATTATTTAAAAGTGGTTATTCCGATACCGGACTCTATTTATCAGGGAATACAGAGTGGCCAGGGCCCGTATCCAGAACTAGTGCTATGGGGTGGTAATTTAATTATAAAACTTGGCATAGTAAACATCTGGAGCGTAGAGGAAGAAAGTTAAATATTCTCTCAATCCCAAAAAAACCAAAATAATAGAGCCGTCAAATAAAGCGGCTCTTTTTTGTTAAAATTATCTGTACCTATGTAACGTTACATAGGTACAAGTAAAACAAGAGTCATTTTCTTTGTTATTTTTGACTCATTCTTTAATTTATGCTAGGGTATGAGGATAAAATGTCCCTTGACAAATAAAATGAATGGCCCGCCTACGCTTCCACCTCCGCTAAAGCTACGGCGGACAAGAAAGCTTCGGCGGACTCTAATTTTTGTAACTAAATCATAGATTTAGACAAAAATTGAGGAGGAAATAAAATGGACTTTATTCCTAACGGAGATACGCAAAGAAAAGAGATGTTAAAAGTTATCGGTGTTAAGAACTTTGAAGAACTCTTAGATAGAATTGGGGTTCCCAGGAGTTTAAGAAAGATTGCTGGGAAAAAGTTAAATAATTCAGTTTTACCGAAAAATGGGCTTTCTGAGATAGAGCTTAAGAGATATTTTATGAAACTAGCAGAAAAAAATAAAGATTTAGACCATTGGACTTCTTTTTTAGGCGCTGGTGCTTATGAGCATCATATACCGGCCGCCTTAGAAACACTTATCTCCCGCTCTGAATTTGTCACTCCTTACACGCCATATCAAGCAGAGGCATCTCAAGGAACATTGGAAGCCCTATTTGAATTCCAAAGTTTAATCTGTGAACTAACGGGGATGGATGTTAGTAACTCATCAATGTACGATGGTGCTTCGGCCTTGGCAGAAGCAGCAATAATGGCTGCGAACATAACCGGACGAAAAGAAATACTGGTTTCAGCTGGCTTGCATCCGGCCTATAAAAAAGTTCTTGAAACTTATCTAAGAAATTTGAATTTGGAAATTAGAGAAATTGAATACGACGTGAAACTTGGAACCGTTGATCTTAATTGGCTTAAGGTTAAAACCAACGAATACACGGCGGCTGTGATAGTCCAAAATCCAAATTTCTTTGGCTGTATTGAAAATATGAGTAGAGCTGGAGAAATTGCCCATTCTGAAGGAGCGCTCTTTATTGTTTCTGCGTTAGAACCTCTTTCCCTGGCTATTCTTGAGGCGCCGGGAAAATATGCTGACATAGTAACTGGCGAGGGGCAGAGTTTTGGTAATCCTCTTTATTTCGGTGGACCTCATCTTGGCTTTTTTGCAGCAAAAAAAAGGTTTACCCCTCGAATGCCGGGTAGAATTATCGGAAGAAATAAAGATAAAGATGGAAAAGAAGTTTTTACTCTCGTGTGGCAAACCAGAGAACAGCATATTAGAAGGGAAAAGGCAACCTCTAACATTTGCACTAATAATGCTCTAAACGCAATTGCTGCTACTATCTATTTATATCTTTTGGGTGGTGAAGGGCTAAAGAAACTTGCAGAAGAAAATCTTTTAAAAGCTCATTATGCTCAAAAGATGATTCTTGATAACGCAGCTCTTGAGCCTAAATTTTCTAGTCCTTTCTTTAATGAATTTACTTTATTCTGTAGTGCAGAAGTCGCAAAGCAAAAGCTTCTAAAGGATAAGATTCTTACTGGCACAGCTTGGAAAGATCAATCTCTTTTAGTGGCAGTTACTGAAACCAAAACTAAAAAAGATATCGACTACTTCGTAGAAAAGATAGCGAATTTTCCGCCATATGATGAGGGAGAACCAGAAATACCGTATTCAAAGATAGAAGAGCTTATTCCCTCTCGATATCTCCGAAAAACTCCTCTAAAGATACCTAATCTTTCAGAACCAGAAGTTGTCAGAAAGTTCACAAAACTTTCCCAGAAAAACTTCTGTGTTGACACTCACTTTTATCCTCTGGGAAGCTGTACGATGAAATATAACCCCAAAGTATGCGAAAAAATAGCAGGACTTGCCGGGTTTAAGAATATTCATCCTTATCAGCCAGAAGAAACTACACAAGGTATTCTTGAACTTTGTTGGAAAATGGAAAAAGCACTTTGTGAGATTACTGGGATGGATAGATTTTCTCTCCAGCCGGCCGCCGGTGCTCACGGCGAGCTTTTGGGGATGATGATTGCTCGGGCATATCATAATGAAAGAGGAGATACGGCACGTAAAAAAGTTATTATTCCTAAATCAGCTCACGGAACTAATCCTGCTAGCTGTGCTAGATGCGGTTATGAAGTGGTAAAGCAAGAATCTGCGAGAAACGAAGAAGTAGAGTTGCTGAAAGAAAATGGAGAAATAGATATTAGGTTGCTAAAAGAAGTAATGAACAATGAAGTAGCCGCTGTAATGCTGACAGTTCCTAACACTTTAGGACTTTTTGAGAGTAAAATTACAGAAATTGCCGATATCGTCCATAAAAAAGGTGGACTTCTATATCTGGACGGAGCAAATATGAATGCTCTACTCGGGCTTGCCCGACCTAGAGATATGGGATTTGATATAGTTCACTTGAATCTCCATAAGACTTTTGGCACTCCTCATGGTGGAGGCGGACCTGGTTCAGGACCTCTTGGAGTGACTAAAGAATTGACTAAATTCTTACCAGTGCCGACCATAGAAAAAACAAAGGATGGTGCGACTTCACTCACCACAAGTGGAAAATACTATCTCTGCTACGGCCGAAATGAGTCCATTGGGAAAATTCAAGCTTTTTATGGAAATATTGGAGTGATTATCAAAGCTTATGCCTATATTTTAGCTTTAGGCAGAAGCGGTTTAAGAAAGGTGGCGGAAAACGCTATTATTAATGCTAATTACCTTAAAGAAAGGTTAAAAGATAATTATCAAGTTCCTTATGACCGAGCATGCATGCACGAGTTTGTTCTTTCGCTCAAAAATCTTGAGGCCTACAACATCCATGTTTGGGATGTGGCTAAGAGACTCATTGATTATGGTATTCATCCACCGACAATGCGCTTTCCTCAGATTGTTGAAGAAGTTTTAATGATAGAGCCGACAGAAACAGAAAGTAAAGAAACGCTGGATAGATTCATAGAGGTGATGATTAGGATTTATCAGGAGATCGGTTCTCAAAGTACTTCTTGGAAAGTGCGAGAGGCACCTGCTTCCGGCAGAATAGAAGAAAAAGCAACGACAAGAAGAAATTTAAAGCGAGAATATTAATTTCTCGACTCTTTACCCCCACACCAAAATTGGTAGTGGGGGTTTACATTTATTCCTATCTGTGCTAAATTAAAACGATTCGATCCTTGAAAATAGGGGGTAAGAGATGAAAGCAATTGTTAAGACCAAAAGAGAATTTGGAGCCGAGTTAAAAGATGTGGATGTTCCTAAAACTAAACCGGATGAGGTTTTAGTAAAAGTAAAAGCAACAAGTATTTGCGGCACTGATGTCCATATTTACGAATTGAATGATTGGGCTAAAGATAGAATCAAAAATATTCCTCAAATTTTAGGTCATGAATTTTGTGGAGAAATCGTTGAAGTTGGTAGGGATGTAAAGAATTTTAAAGAGGGTGATTATGTTTCCGCGGAAACTCATATTTATTGCGGTTATTGTGTTCAGTGTGATAATAATCAAAGACATATTTGTGGTAATCTTAAAATTCTCGGCGTTGATTGCAATGGCTGCTTTGCAGAATACATTGCCGTGCCCGAAAGAGTTCTATGGAAAAATAAACTAGGTCTGCCAATAGAGATTGCTTCAGTTCAAGAGCCACTCGGTAATGCTGTCTATTGTACTTTACCCAATCCAAAAGAAAAGATTAAGGATAAATCAGTTCTTATCATTGGCGATGGTCCAATAGGAATTTTAGCTGCAGCAGTAGCAAAGACCGAAAAAGCGTATCCTGTAATTTTAGTGGGGAGACATCCTTTTAGAATGGAATTAGCTTTAAAAATGGGAGCCGATTTGGTATTAGATGACCATAAAATGAATGTAGAAAAAAAGATTTTAGAGGTAACTCAAAAGCTAACTCATGGTCAAGGTCAAGGAATGGATATAGTCTTAGAAATGGCTGGAAGCCAGAAAGCCATTAACCAAGCTTTCAAATGCGTTCGCAAAGGCGGAAGAGTTTCTTGCTTTGGCATCCCTTCGTCAAAAAATATCACTCTGAACTACGCTAACAGTATAGTCTTTAAAGGGACAACAATTTATGGTATTAATGGCCGGTTAATTTGGGATACTTGGGAGAAAATTGGAGAACTCTTTGATAGAGGTTTAGATATTTCTCCGGTCATTACTCACAGATTGCCATTGGAAAAATTTAAAGAAGGTTTTAAGTTGATGATGAATAGGCCAAAGGTGTCGGGAAAGGTAGTGTTCGTTCTTGAAACATAAAACATGTAACATGAAACAAAAAGGGGGATGGTATGTATCCAAAAGAGGTTAAAGAACATCTTCAAGAAAGAATTAAGACTGTTAAAGAAGAAGGACGTTATAAAGATGAAAGAATTATTCTTTCACCTCAAGATGCAAAAATCAGAGTCAAACGTGGTGAAGTATTAAACTTCTGCGCCAATAACTACTTGGGTTTGGCTAACTCTCCGAAATTAATTTTTGAAGGTATTCTTGCTCTAATAAAGTATGGTTTTGGTTTGTCCTCGGTCCGTTTCATTTGTGGTACGCAAAACATCCATAAAGAGCTTGAGCAAAAAGTTTCCGAATTCTTAGGGACTGAAGACACAATCCTTTATTCCTCTTGTGCAGCCGCTAACGAAGGACTTTTTGAGGTTATTCTTAATAGTTTCGAAGACGTAGTAATTAGTGATAGATTAAATCATGCAACAATAATTGACGGTGAACGACTCCGCAGAATAATTCGTAAAAGGAAACTTGATAAAAATGTAAAAGATATTTTAGAGGATTTAAAACAGTTTACCAAGCCATCTACCGGACTAAGTAATTGGTATCAAGGAATGATTAAAGAAGACCTTACAGAATTACTACCTAAGCCCGTAGGAGAAGAGTTCAAGAAGAAGCTAAATTGTTTGATAAAAAAAGTTGGGGAGCTAGAAGGAGCTGTTAAGCTGCCAGAGAGTAAAGTTTTTAAACATTCTGATATGGAAGACCTTGAAAGATGTCTTAAAGAAACTCAAAATAAAAGGTTCCGTTTGATATGCACTGATGGAGTGTTCTCTATGGATGGCAATATTGCCAAGTTAGATAAAATTTGCGACCTGGCAGAAAGATATAATGCTGTGGTCATGGTTGATGATAGTCATGCCACCGGTTTCGTAGGTAAAACCGGACGCGGCTCCATTGAGTATCGTAATGTTATGGGAAGAGTTGATATTATTACTAGTACCTTTGGGAAAGCTCTGGGTGGTGCCTTAGGAGGATTTACCTCTGGCCACAAAGAGATTATTGAGATTTTACGACAAGAATCTCGTCCCTATCTCTTTTCGAATACATTAACTCCTGTTATAGTCGTTCCCAGTCTCAAAGTCCTCGGTATGCTTGGAGGAGCTACAAAACTCATAGATAAATTAAATGAAAATACAAGATATTTCCGTAAAGAGATAAAGGGGCTCGGTTTTGAGATTGTATCAGGAATCCATCCAATCGTCCCCATTATGATTTACGACGCAAAACCAACCAAAGAGTTAGCTGACAAGCTTCTTGAAGAAGGAATATATGTCAAGGACTTCTCTTTTCCAGTAGTGCCTGAAGGAGCAGCCCGCATCCGAGTCCAAATCTCTGCTGCTCACAGCAGAGAAGATTTAGACTTTGCTATTGAAAAGTTTGGCAAGGTTGGAAGGGAGTTAGGGATAATAAAATAAAGAAACTTAAAGGAGCCGTCACGCAAAGCGGCTCTTTTCACTTGACAAAAAGCCGTTTAGTGTAGAAAGGAAATGATAATGTCAGGGTAGCGGGAAATAGAAATGTCAGGGTGTG
>CAYRSW010000011.1:16123-18941 GCA_964427335.1 uncultured Candidatus Saccharibacteria bacterium | reverse complement strand
ATTGCTCAATACTCCCCTCGTGCCGGCACAGCAGCGGCAAAATTAAAAGATAATGTGCCGCACGAAGAAAAGAAACGAAGAAAGGAAGTTTTAACAGAAATATTAAGGAAAACGGCGTTGGAGAATAATAGGAGATATGTTGGCAGGACCATAAAAGTATTAGTTGACGAATCAAGAATCAAGAATCAGGAATCAGGACTACTACTTGGAAAGATGCGGAGTTTTAAAAATGTAAAATTTGAATCGGATAAAAATCTGATTGGAAAATTTGTCAAAGTAAAAATCACTAGTGCAACGCCTTGGGGATTAAGCGGTCGCCTTTTGGCGACCTAAATTAAAAGTTCAAAGTTGAAAGTTAAAAGTTGAAAATTAAAATTCAAAATTAAAGAGGCCGTAATTAAACGACCTCCTTGCCGAAATCTCGGCTAATTTAGTTTATTTATCCTTCTTTTCTAAATCATTGGGGCCAATCCCCTCTTTAAGCCAATACTTTAATATTTCAGCAGCGATCTTACCAACCGCTTTTACTTTAGCAGCCATTACCTCAGGCGGCAGAGAGCCTTCTTCTTGACCAAAACTCTTTTCCCAAGCTTCCTTTGCTGTTTTTATGGCTAAATCAGTCAATATCTCCATATCCTTTAAGCTTTGCGCCATGTTTCTCCCCCCTTTTTTTTGTTAAAGTACTTATTGCTTATTAAAAACTTAACATATAAAAATGAGGCCGTCAATGTTTTTAACGACCTCATTTCTTCTTTTTTTCCTCCTTGATTTCCTGCACCATCTCTTCGAACTCCTTGCCTCTTCCCAGAATCTCACGGATAAAGTCATATTTTTCTGCCGCTTCCTTTATTTCTTCGGCAACCATCTTACCCCAATCCTCATTATTTAAACTAACTTTACTCATTCTAATCACCTCTTCTTAATTTTGATTAATAGCTTTAAAGTGCTATCATTATATGATAGCATAAAATTAAATATGTGTCAAGGCCTGTAACTCTCCAAAGCAACGTAAATAAAAAGTGCCTATATGTAAATAATATAGACACTTTAAAAAAATTTTCCTATCATATATCTAAACCACGACAACCATATCGGGCTTGTATAAACTAACCCGACGACATAGAATACTTTAACTGCATTGCCGGCAAGAATTGCTAATATACCGAAAGAAATTCTTTTTAGTTTTGCTGCTATAATTGTAGCTGTGCTCACATAGAAAACATAAGGCACCAGATTCAGAATAAATAATGTCCAATATTTATGCTTGCCCATCGCCCCAGCAATTTTCTTTCCCCATTTGGTTGAGATCTTCTCGGAAACCTTTAGCCGCCAAGAATAACAAGCCAAAATAAACCTTAGTACGCGTGTCTTTTTAAACCAAGCATAACAACCCAAAACAAACTTTACTATCCGTGTCTTTTTAAAGCCAGAACCTTTTTTAATTCTAGGATAAAGAAATTTCTTCACAGCCCAAGATACTAGATTAAATAGGCTAAGGCCTCCAAAATATCCTAATAACAAAATGGTAGAAGTAAGAAGTAGGTACAAAAAAGTAACAATCCAGTTTTCTCCTGCTTTCCACCATGTTATTGCGGCAACATCCGTATAGCTCAATGTAAGCCACCAGTTAAACAAATACCAAAAGACATTCATCGTTTACCTCCGCCAATTTTTAAAGTACAATTTATTCTTATTAATTATACCTCTTTCCAGAACTTATGTCAATAAAACAGCAACAAAAACTAATAGTTATCCTCGGTCCCACTGCTTCAGGGAAATCTGAAATGGCTGTAGGGTTGGCTCGGAAGTTTAATGGAGAAATAATATCTGCTGATTCACGTCAGGTCTACATTGGAATGGATATTGGAACAGGCAAAATAACCAAAAAAGAAATGCAGGGTATCCCACACTATCTTTTGAATATTGCCTCACCTAAAAGAAAATTCACTGTAGCTCAATATCAAAAGAAGGCAATAGATACCATAAAGAAAGTGCACCGAAAAAATAAAGTCCCAATTCTCATCGGAGGAACTGGTTTTTATATTGATGCTGTGACAAAAGGATTGGCAATCCCAAAAGTAAAACCTGACTGGAGATTAAGAGCCAATTTAGAAAAATTAACCACCGAGCAGCTCTTTGATAGATTAAAAAGGTCAGATCCTCGCAGGGCTCGAACCATTGACAAAAATAATCGCCGCCGATTAATCAGAGCTTTGGAAATCGTAATCAAAACCAAAAAACCAGTGCCAGCCCTTAAAGAAAAACAGCCTCCTTTTGATATCTTAATGTTGGGAATAAAAAAGAGCCCTCAAGAACTAAAGAAATTAATAAAAAGTCGGCTCTTGAAGAGACTCAAGAAAGGAATGGTCGTTGAAGTTAAAAATTTACGAAGAAGCGGAGTTTCCTGGAAAAGATTAGAAGAATTTGGTCTGGAGTACCGCTGGGTCAGCTATTTGCTCCAAGGGAAAATAGACCAAAAAGATTTGCAAGGATTACTTCAAAAAGAAATCCAACATTACGCTAAACGCCAGATGACCTGGTTTAGGCGCAATAAAAAAACCCATTGGGTTAAAAATTACAAAGAAGCTAAAACTTTAGTTGGCCAATTTCTTTCGTAAAATTTCACTGACCACTTGGGGATTTGCCTTTCCTTTACTCTCTCTCATCGCCTGACCAATTAGAAACTGCAAAGCCATCTGTTTTCCGCTTTTATAATCAGTAACTGGTTTTGGATTATCTTTTATAATTTTTTCTACCGCTTTTTCTAATTCTTTTCCGTCACTCACCTGTCTTAAATCTTTCTGGTCAAGGATAATAG
>CAYRSW010000011.1:0-16113 GCA_964427335.1 uncultured Candidatus Saccharibacteria bacterium | reverse complement strand
TAATAGAAGGGTCGGTTCCGGTTTTAAACATCTCGGCTAAAATCGCTTGGGCCGCACTACTGGAAATCTCTCCCTGATGAATTAATTTTATAAACTCGGCAAAATTCTCTTGAGTTATTTTTATCTGGCTGATACTTTGTTTTGATTGATAAAGTAATTTATTCAGTTCTGTAATTATATAATTAGCTGCGAGTTTAATCAATCTTTCCTTATCTTTTTCTGAAACCTTGCCATTTTGAGCTTCAAGCCAAGATTTTAATTCGGTGATTACTTGCTCAAAATAATCCGCCAAATCAATATTTCCTACCAATGTTTGAATATCGTTTTCCGGAAGTCTATATTCCTTCCTGAATCTCTTGCATCTATCTCGCGGTAATTCGGGCAGGGTTCTTTTTATTGAATCGATTTCCTTTGTTTTAAATTCCAAGGGTGGTAAATCCGGCTCTGGGAAATAACGATAATCGTGGGCTTCCTCCTTGGTTCGCTGAGAAAGCGTCATCCCCTTTGCTTCATCCCAACCTCGAGTCTCCTGAATGACTTTCTCTTTCTTTTCCAATAAATCTGTTTGTCTCTTAATTTCATAATCAATCCCCCTTTCAACTGCTCTAAAAGAATTCAAGTTTTTAATTTCAACCTTAGTACCAAGTTTTGAATTTGAGATTTGGGATTTGCGAAGTAAACTTATGTTTACTTCGCATCTCATCTCTCCTTTTTCCATATCAGCATTTGATACTTCTAAATATCTTAGGATAAGTTGAAATTCTTGACAAAATTTCTTTGCCTCTGTCCCAGACCTTATATCCGGTTCGGTGACTAATTCCATTAATGGAGTACCAGCTCGGTTAAAGTCAACTAAACTAGTCCCACTTTTTTTATCGTGAATTAAACTACCAGTATCTTCTTCAAGGTGAATTCGGGTAATTCTAATCCTTTTACCATCTAAATCTAAAAAACCATTAACTGATAATGGTTTATCGTATTGACTAATCTGATACCCCTTGGGTAAATCTGGATAAAAATAATTTTTTCGGTCAAACTTGCTGGAACTTGGAATTTTGCAATTCAAAGCAAGGGCAGTTTTTATCACATACTCAACTGCTTTTTTATTTATTACCGGAAGTGTCCCCGGGTGTCCAAGACATATTGGGCAAACATTAAAATTAGCTCGTCTTTCTTCCGGGTCATTAGGGCAACCACAAAACATCTTAGATTTGGTTTTCAATTGGACGTGTATCTCGAGTCCAATTATGGGTTGATAAGACATAAATCTATAATCATCTTATCATAGGAATCCCAAGAAAACAACCACGTCCAGTATTTTTGTATCTATGCGACGTCGCATAGATACAAGTATTACTATCTTAAAACTAACCGAGAAATGGCTTAAATAAGCCCTGTTGAAGTTTAATTTCAACAGGGCTCAACAAAGCGAATAAGCCCTGGATTTTATCCAAGGCTTATTTATTTATTCGCTTTTGTGACTTTTGAGATACTTTTCATAATATCCACAATTTTCAATCTCTGGACATCTGCCGTAAATAATACATTGTGGTTTTGACCATTTACCTAAAGCTGGAATTTTTTCTTCAATAATCTTAGCTATTTTCCGAGCCTTATTTCTAATTTCCCACTGGGCAGTTAAGCAGGTTCTTTTCCCAATAGAATGAATAGCATTCCATCCATTGACATGAATCAAAGTATAAATTTTAAGGGAATGAGGTATAATTCCAATAGCTACCGACCGAGGGATGCCACCCCCTACTAATCTTTTGTAGAGATTTAACATACTTATATGGAGTCCTTGGTATTCTAAAGAAAAATCGGAATTTTCTATTGAAGGAGGTATAACCATTCTATCCTCTGGGACTCGCAATGCTTCTTCTACAGCTTTATAAATTGGCTCGACGGTATGATTCCAGGTTCTCTGCCTAATCGCTTGATGAAGGGTGGCGAGTGACATTGAAACGAGAAACTCAAAATGAATATGTTTTAGATTAGCTAGTTCTACTTCGTTTCGTTCTTTTATTGCTTTCTCTACCATCTTCTCGGTTATTGGAATATTCAGGCTGTGGTCTATTAGAACCACATCATCTTTTCCATAACATCTAATTAAATCTTCAATCATAGGGTTCTCAGAAACATAAAGCTGAGCCGAAGGATACCAAGCTAAAGTTTCACAGTTAAACCCAAAATCTTCAAACAAGTAGGGCGCCACCTTCTTTGCCTCAGAAACCATTTCTCCTATCACAGCTTTTACTATAGAAGGAACTTCTTCAGTTTGAGACATTTTCCATAAGTGACTCAATTCTCTAGCGTTGCCGGCAGTCTGAATATTAGTTTTTGTATAAAGAGGAAGAATGAACCTTGCATCTTCTGCTGGTAAAATCCCTTCTTGAGTTCTTGAGGTATAATATTTAAACGCTCGAGAAAGCAGATATTGCACTTCCTTATAAAATTTTGAATTCTTTATCGGTTCTGGAATATAGAACCCTTTTTCAGCTTTTGCTCTTCTTAACGACTGCTGAAGATGAGCTAGATATTCTGGCAGACAAATTTGCAAAGTAGCTGCTCGAGGAAGAGTCTCGATGCTAAAAATAAAGTGATTCTGATCCCCCACGGAACCATGTCCTCTTCCAAAACTATTCTTTAAAACAATCTCTTCTTTCCTTGTCTTTTTTTCTTTAGAAAGAGAAGATATTTCTCTAGCAATTTCCGCTGAAGATTTCTCTTCAAAACAACCAAGAGCTCCAGCTGTTGAAATCAGCTGGGGATCCTTTGTCACACCTAAAAGAGTAACTTTAAAATCTTTCATCTCTTTACCTCCCTGTATAATTTTCAAGGAACTATAGAATTTTTGTGATGATTTTCTTTAAATCTTTGAAAACTTCTTCAACTGATTGTTCGCCATTAATCTCATAGACATTTTTGAATCTTTTTGGAAATGTCTTGTAGGTCTTCCAGACCTTCTCGAGCTTCGGAAGTGTTTCAAAAAAGGTACGTTTGTCTCCGTCACGCTTGGCAATTCTTTCTATGCAGACTCGAGGAGTAGTATTGAGGAAAAAAGTTACATCCGGCAGCAGAAATTTATTGTTAAGTTTAATCAGCCAATCTAAATCTAAATCAATCGAACCATAAGCAAAGGTAGAGAAGAAATAGCGGTCAGAAATTACAATCTTGCCCGACTTAAGAGCAGGAACAATAAGTCTTTCAAAATGTTCAGCTCTGTCTTGGACAAACAACTCTTGAAGAGCACTGGGGACAACAACTTCTTTCTTATCCAAAATTCTTCTACTTTTTTTACCCGCATCACTGGCTAGAGTCGGTTCTTTAGTTAATACCACTTGCTGGCCGCGCTTCTCTATCCACTCTTTCAAAAGTTTTGCTTGGGTGCTCTGACCTGAACCATCTAAGCCCTCAAGAACAATAAATTTTCCCGGGTAAGTCTTTTCCTGCATAAGTCACCTCCAGTAGTAGTCGCATGATACCACAGATATTTTAGAAAGAAAAGAGGATAGATTAATCTATCCTCTTCTTCATTGTTTTATCAATTTTTTTGCGTAAATCTTCTATCGTCCCGGTGTTGTTAATAATCACATCTGCCTTTTTACCAATTCTGCTAATAAGCAATTCTGTTTCCTTTTTATCTAACCTCAAAAATTCTTTAAAATCTGCTGCTTCTTTGCTGTCTTTTCCTCCTGATTTTCTCATCCGCTCAAATCTTAACTTAGTCGGAGCAGCAATATAGACCAAAAGATTATTCTTAAAACTCCTTAGCATTTCCACTTCTTCCCAAACTCTAAGGCCATCAATAACTACAATCTCGGCTTTAGATTCTTCAATAAATTTCTTAAGAGGACCAACCAGGACTCCCTGCCCAAAAACTTCTCTTAAATCAGTAGCTAAGTCCTGAAGGTTTTCTCTAGTAATAGGAACTTTACGAATCTTAAGAAATCTAGCCAACGGTTGGGAAAATTTACGAATCTTTGCTTTGTAGCAAGTTTCAAGATACTTAGCCGCAGTACTCTTTCCAGAGCCCCTTTGGCCAGTCAGACCAATAATAAATTTTTCCATATTAATTTTCCTTCAATTTAATTATTTCCAGTCCTGCGTCTTCAGCCATTTTACAGGCTACTTGATGTTCTTCTTTTTGTTCAGCTTTGTGCCTTTTATAATCTTTTTTATATATCACTTTCTTTATTCCTGCTTTTATAACATCTTTAATGCATTCTAAACAGGGAAAATAAAGACAATACATATCTGCTCCATTAATTTTTACTCCCGTTGAGGTAGCTTGAAGAATAGCATTCAATTCGGCATGAATAGTTCTTCTGCAATGACCTTTTATTATCAAACAGCCAACCTCATCACAATGAGAAAGTCCTTGAGGAGATCCATTGTATCCGGTAGTTAAAATTCTTTTATCCTTTACTATTATAGCTCCAACCCTAAGCCTTGGGCAAGTAGCACGCGTTGCCACTAACTTTGTAATGCTCATAAAATACTCATCCCAAGAAGGTCTTGTTTCTTTATCCAATTTAACACCTCCACCATTTATTTTTTAAGGTACTCAAACGAATCTTTTATATAATCGATAGTTTGTTGTAAGCGTTCTTGGGAAGTTCCACTAATAGTTAAGTGTCTTAATCGGTGAATATTAAAAAAAGACCTAATCATATAATCAAGTCTTTGGGCTTCTTTTTCGTCTTGGTATCTTACGCCGTTTTCTTTAAAGGGAAACTCCTTAGGAATATAAATGAAATAATTGTATTCAGAAAGAGTATGAAGAGCTTGCTCATAAACTTTATGCATTAGATAAATATGTTTAGGGTCTTTTAAATCTGCGAAAGGAATAAGATAAATATAGGTTAAAAACTTTGGGGAGTCACTGACAATAAAATCAGCATTTACTTTTTCTTCCTGGCTTTTTTGACCTAATAAAAACAGGGCTTGTTCATAGATATTTTGGGGTGGACCGAATCTTCCAATATAGACCCTGGCAAACTCTTCAGGGGCTTCAGCTCTAAAACCCTTTGCAATCAATTCATTACAAATGTCCCTTGCCAGAGTGGACTTCCCCACCCCCGGTCCTCCAGTAATGCCAATTTTTATGCTCATAATTTTAAACTATCTCTATCCCCATCGTCCTTGCCGTTCCCTCAATAATTTTTTCTGCGGCTTCTAATGTGTTAGCATTGAGGTCTGTCATCTTTTTTTGGGCAATTTCTCGGATTTGGGCACGAGTAACTTTCCCCACTTTATCTTTGTGCGGCTCAGCTGCCCCTTTTTCAATGTGAGCGGCAATTTTGAGAAGTTCTGCTGCTGGTGGAGTCTTGAGTATAAAATCGAAAGTTCTATCTTCGTAAACTTTAATCTCTACTGGAATAATATCTGGGGATTTTGCCTTAGTTGCTTCATTAAACTGACTGCAAAACGCCTGAATATCTAGACCATGCTGACCCAAAGCAGGACCTACCGGCGGAGCCGGATTAGCCCCACCAGCTGGAATTTGGAGTTTGATGATAGTCTTTATTGATTTCATATCTTTTTAATTTGAAGTGAATCTAATTCCACCGGAGTATCTCTGCCGAACATATTAACAAGTACCTTAATTTTGCCTCTTTCTTCATCAACAGCGGATACTTTTCCATCAAAATCTTTAAATGGCCCATCAATGATTTTTACTGCGTCTCCCGGAATAACTTCTATCTTGTACTTTGGCTCTTTAACTCCCATTCTCTTTTTAAGAATTTCTATTTCCGCGGGAGATATAGATGTAGGAGTAGTCCCTGAACCAACAAAACCAGTAACTCGAGGCGTGTTTCTTACCACATACCAAGAATCATCAGTAACTATCATTTCCACCAATACATAACCAGGGTAGATTTTCTCTTCAACTACCCTTCTTTTGCCATTTTTAATTTTTATTTTTTTCTCTTTGGGAACAAGAACATTAAATATCCTATCCTCCATACCTAACGATTCTATTCTTTGCTTCAAATTTTTAGCTACGGCATCTTCGTAGCCAGAATAAGTATGAAGGACATACCAGTTCTTGCCAAATTCTGCAACTTGTCTAGGCATAGAATTATATTATTTTACCCAATATCCAAGTAAATAAGAAATCAACTCCTCCTAAAAAAATTGCCGTGGCAATGCTCACACCGATAACGATGAGGGTATATTTTGTCGCCTGTTTCCGCGTCGGCCAATTGACTTTCTTAAGTTCAATCTTTACTTCTTTAAGGTAGGTAATGATTTTACCAAAGATGTTTGGAATCATAATATTTCTTTCTTAAAACAGCCTCAAGGGCCATTTGTTATTCTAGCTTTAGTTTATATTATAATAAATTTCTAGTCAAGTCCTTGACGCCATACTTATACCCTGCTATTCTATCATGAAAAGTACCTTTAAATAGTTAGGGGGGGTAATTAAATTGTTTAAAGAAAAGTTTTTGAATGTAAATGGTCTTAGAATTTGCTATGTTGAAGAAGGTAAAGGTAAAAACATTATTTTTATCCACGGCTGGCAAAGTTCTTTAAAGGTCTGGCAGTATAATCTAGATTATTTTGCTAAAAAGGGTTATCAAATTCTTGCTTTAGATCTGCCTGGCTTTGGAAAATCTAGTAAGCCCAAGATTAATTATTCCATTGCACTTTTTTCAGAAGTTATAAAGAAAATTATAGAAAAAAGGGAAATGGAGAAGACGTCTTTGGTTTGTTATTCAATGGGAACTTTTGTTGGGATAGACCTAGCCCTAAAATGTCCTCAAAAGATAGAATCCCTTGTTCTGGTTGGTGCTCCAGGAAATTTCGGCACTTTTTTAAAGAGAGAAAGTTTAGTAAAAATCATCTTCAGCAAGCCACTACTTAGATTTACTACTACATTTAGCTTTCTGACTCTCAAACTTTACTTGATGGGAAAATTGTTGGCTTCTCGCTCAAAGAAGCAGTCAAAAAAAATAAGAGAATTAATCCGGCTTCGCTTAAGTTTTCTAAATCAAGAATTTTCTTATATTCACGCCCTGCATAGTTCGGCAATGGATATTATTAGAAATAGAATGAATTTAAAAAAAGAAAATCTGGCTAAAATTAATCTACCCACACTTATTGTTCGCGGAGAAAAAGAAGTTTTTAACCTTTTTGCCAGCCCCCAAAACTCATGGTATCTTCTTTCAAACATCAAAGGTGCAAGTTTAGTCACTCTTAAAAATTGCGGTCATTACTCAATGGCAGAAGAGCCCGATTCTTTCAATGAGGAAGTTAATAAATTCTTAAAAGCCGGAAAGTAACAATTACTCCGGCTTTTTACTAATTTTTTCAGCGAGGATAAAACTTTTTATATATCCAAATTCTTCACCTTCTTCGCATGAGTCTGGATAAACTTTTTTCGAGGAAGCACCTCTTTGCCCATTAAGATGTCAAAAATCTGGTCTGCCGCTTCGGCATCATCAATAGTTACTTTTTTCATCACCCGATTTTCAGGATCCATGGTTGTCTCCCAGAGCTGTAAAGGATTCATCTCTCCTAAACCCTTGTAGCGCTGGATACTTATGTTTTTATTACCCTTAAACTCCTCTAATATCTCGGCTTTATCTTCATCAGCATAAGCATACTGGACATCTTTTCCTGATTGAATTCGATAGAGCGGTGGTTGAGCAATGTATAAATGCCCACCCTCAATAATCTCTCGAAGATATCTAAAAAATAGAGTTAAAAGCAAGGTTCGAATGTGAGACCCATCAACATCAGCATCAGTCATAATAATAATTCTTGAATAGCGCAGTTTCTCTAAATCAAAGTCCTCACCAATAGCCGTGCCCAAAGCAATAATTAAAGTTCTAATTTCTTGGGAGGTAAGCGCTCGATTGATTCTTGCTCTCTCTACATTTAAAATCTTGCCTTTCAAGGGAAGAATTGCTTGAAAAGTTCTATCTCGACCTTGTTTGCATGAACCGCCAGCGCTGTCGCCTTCCACAATGAAAAGCTCCGTTTTTTCGGGATCTCTTTCAGAACAGTCAGCCAATTTCCCGGGCAAAGTCATCCCCTCTAAAGCTCCTTTTCTTATCACCGATTCTTTAGCCGCCTTTGCTGCCCGTCTGGCTTTAGCAGCTAAAATACACTTACCAATAATTTCTCTGGCGTCAGTTGGATTTGCTCCTAAAAAATCTCTAAACGCCTCCCCCATCACTTGTTCTACTGCTGAGCGTGCTTCTGGATTGCCCAACTTTGTTTTAGTTTGTCCCTCAAACTGGGGCTCTTTTATTTTTACACTGATAACGGCAGTTAGTCCTTCTCTGGCATCATCACCTGAAATATTTTCTTCGTCCTTTTTTAAAAATTCATTCTTTCGAGCATAATCATTAATAATTCTAGTTAGTGCCGTTCTAAACCCGGTAAGATGCATCCCGCCCTCTTCAGTGTGAATATTGTTAGCAAAACTAATCTCTTTTCCCTGAAGGTCGTCCGTATACTGCAAAGCTATTTCAACCATTACCTCATCCATATCTTTGACAACATAAAACACATTGGGATGCTTTGCTGTCTCACCTCTCGTTAAATATCTAACGTAAGAAGTGAGCCCTCCGTCAAAATAAAAGCTATAACTAGCTGGAGATTCTTGTTGTTCGTCAAAAATAGAAATTTTAACTCCCTGAGTTAGATATGCTTGCTGACGAAGATGATTCAAAATCTTCTTCCAATCATACTTAATTTCTTTGAAAATTTCCGGATCAGGATCAAAAACAACATTGGTTCCAGTCTGGCGACAAATACCCGCTTTTTTAACTTTCGAGAGGGCTTTGCCCCGGGAATATTCTTGAGCATACCTTATCCCTGCCCGACACACCTCTACTTTCATCCATTTTGATAAAGCAACCACCACCGAAACTCCTACCCCATGAAGACCACCAGCTACTTTATAAGATTTCCCGCCAAACTTTGCTCCAGCATGAAGAGTGGTCATTACCGTCTCCAAAGCAGATTTCTTTGTCTGCTTATGGATGTCCACCGGAATCCCCCGTCCATTATCTCTTACTTCCACTCTTCCTTTGGACAAAAGTTTGATCTGGATACTATCGCAATATCCCATTACTGCCTCATCAATAGAATTATCCACCACTTCCCAAATAAGATGATGAAGCCCCTCTCGGCCAGTTGAGCCAATATACATTCCCGGCCGGCGCCTTACCGGCTCAAGCCCGGTAAGCACATAGATATCTTTTGCCTCATAGTCGGAAGGTTTCTTTTTCTTACTTACCCGCTTTCTGGGAGCCGGCGGTTTCTTCTTAGTTGTTTTACGTTTTGTCTTCTTCTTGGGCATTATTATTTATTAATTTATTTGTTTATTGGTTTATTAATAAATGAATAAATGAGTAAATAAATAAATTATCGTCTTACTTCTCCCCCTATCTTCTCCAATGCCCTCACAATCTTCTCATGCACGCTCTTTGCCTCTCTTTCCTTTAGAGTTCTCGCCTCTGCCTGATAAATAATATGAAAAGCAAAACTAATCTTACCCCTAGGCAGTTCCCTACCTTTATAAATATCGAAAAGCTTTATGCCTTTTACCAACCTTCCCCCTTCTTTTAGCGCCTGGTTTTTAATGTCGGCCCAAAGAAAATTCTTTGGTAAGACCACAGCTAAATCTAAAGTTACCGTAGGATAACGAGAAACGGGCTTATAAATTTTGTAAGGGCGGGCTAATTCAATAAGCTTTGTAGAATCAATATCAAACAAGACAACCTTTAAATCAATGGAGTATTTTGCCAAAATCTCTGGATGAACTTCGCCAATAGTTCCTAGGACTTTGCGACCAATAGTTATTTCAGCCGTGCGGCTGGGATGCCAAAACGAAGATTCAAGATTAAAGGTTAAAGGTTGAAGGTTGAAGTTCTGGATGCCGAGCTTACTAAGCAATAACTCGACTACTCCTTTGGCTTGGTAAAAGGTTCTTGAGTTCTCACCTACCACAGCACCGGTTAATGATTTTTTTTCTTGAATTTCACTTCCCTCTTGGTAGTAAATCTTTCCTAATTCGAAAATTTTAAACCTTTGGAAATATTTTAAATTCTCTTTAACATTAGTTAATAAATTTGGAACAAGAGAAGCTCTAAGATATCTCTGATTAATATTCATCGGATTGGCTATCTCAATTGTAGAAGCGGATACTCGCGGATAGCAACGCGGAAAAACGCGGAAGTTTTTGTCACTCATAAAAGAATAATTGTAGACTTCAGTAAAGCCAGCGCCCGCTAAGATATCTTTTATTTTATCTTCCCAAAAAAGACTAACATCTACTTTAAGAATATCTAATTGAACCTCAGGCATTTGTGAAGGAATATTATTATAACCATAAATTCGGGCAATTTCTTCGATTAAATCTTCCGAGATACTCAAGTCTCTTCTCCAAGTAGGAATTTCAACTTCTAGATAAAATTTATGTTCCTTAATATTGGCTCCTAAATGTTTAAAAGTATCTTTAAGAGTTCTGCGAGAAATTTCTATACCAAGTATTTTTTTTACTTGCTTCAAATCTAATTTAATTCTGACGACTTTTACCTTTTTGGGATATATATCAACCAATCCTTTAGCTACTTTCCCACCAGCTACTTTCTGAATAAGACCAGTTACCCTATCTAAGGCGGGCTCACACAGATTTGAATCAAGCTCTGCTTCAAAACGCCTGGAGGCATCGCTTTTGATTCCTATTTTTTTTGAAGACCTGTGAATTGCCAAGGGGTTAAAATTTGCCGACTCTAAAACTATAGTTTGGGTATCCCCATTGATCTCCGCTTTTTTGCCGCCTTTAATACCAGCAATAGCCAGCGGCTGCCTCCTATCCGCAATCACCAAAATATCTCTATCTAATTCGTACTCTTCCCCATCTAAAATAGTAATCTTCTCACCCTTCTTGGCTCTTCTCACAATAATTTTTTTGATTTTTGATTTGTATTTTTGATTTTTGATTTTTGATTTTTGATTTTGAATGCCTGAGACCTTATCAAGGTCGAAGGCATGAATGGGCTGTCCGATTTCTAGCATTACATAATTCGTTGCATCAACAATGTTATTAATCGACTTGAGCCCACAGGCTAAAAGCCGCCTCTTAATCCACTTCGGTGAATCTTTAACTTTAACACCGGTAATCACTCGCGCCGTATACCGATGACACAATTTTTTATCTTTTACCTCAACTCTTAAAAATTTATTTATTTTTAACTTCCTATCCTCTTTAAGTTTTCGTGGAGTAGCGGACTTTAGTCCGCGATCGAATCGCGAACTGAAGTTCGCTATTCCAGTTTCTAATTTAGAATTCGTGAGTGCTGCACACTCACGGGCTATTCCAATATGAGAAAGCGAATCTGCGGCCCGATTAGGAAGCACATCAATATCTAAAATGTAATCTCCGGCTCGTTCAGTTATGCTTTCAACTTCAAAAGAATGCAGAGTTAAAAGCTCGGCCAATTTTTCTGGTTTAGGCAGTCTCCCTTTAATATAATCTTTTAACCAATTGTATGAAAATCTCATAGATGTGTTGAAGCTTAGCTTCTAAAACTGTTTTAAAAAGCGTAAGTCGCCGGAATGAAATAGTCTTATATCATTTATCTTATATTTCATCATAGCCATTCTATCCAAGCCCATGCCGAAAGCAAATCCCTGATATTTATCCTTAGAGAATCCCGCTGCCTTAAAAACATTAGGATGAACCATACCACAAGGAATAACCTCTACCCAACCTGTTTTTTTACAAACTGAACAACCTTTTCCAAGACAGACCTGACAAGTTACGTCTAGCTCAAACCCTGGTTCAACAAAAGGAAAGTATCCTGGTCGCCATCTTATCTTTAAGTCTTTGCCAAAAAAACTTTTAACAAATCCTTCTAAGACTGCTTTTAAGTTAACGAGGGTCACATTTTTACCAACCATTAATCCTTCTACTTGATAAAAAGTGTGCTCATGAGAGGCATCTGTTGCTTCGTGTCTAAAACACTTACCCGGCACAATAATTCTAAAAGGCGGCTGGTGAGTTTCCATATACCTTATCTGCATCGGAGAAGTATGCGTCCGCAGTAGTAGTTTATTCGTATCATTAGTATGCATTCGTATATTAGCATCGCGTTTAAGCCAAAAGGTGTCCCACATATCCCTGGCTGGATGACTTTCAGGAATATTTAAAGCATCAAAATTATAATATTCCGTCTCTATTTCCGGCCCCTGAACTATTTTAAAACCCATCTGGGAAAAAATTGTTTCTATGATTCTGGCTACTTTAGTAATCGGATGAAGATAACCTAAAGATTGTTTTGGGGCAGGTAAGGTTACATCAATCCATTCTTTTTTAAGCTTGTCTTCAATCTCTTTCTTTTTAAATTCACACACCTTTGCCTTAATCTCGGTTTCAATTTTCTGCTTCAAAAGGTTGGCCTGCCTTCCTATGGAGGGTCTCTCGCCTTTGGGAAAAGTAGAAATTTCTCTTAAAAAAAGTGTAAGCTTTCCATGTCTGCCTAAAAAATTTATTTTCATAATTCTCAAATCCTCCAAGGTTTTTACTTGGGAAAGATTCTCACAGAAGTTTTTTTTAAGTTGGATCAATTGAATAAGCATATTGGTCTACCTACTTATAAAGTAAAATTCTAATAGAACCACTGACCCCACAAGGAGGAGCACGCTCCACCAACTAAGGATTTTTAATCCTTGGAAGAGAAACGTACTAATAACTACCACCGAAAGAAGTATCGCTTGCCTGAAAGAAACCCCAACTAAAGAAAAAGAAATGCTCTTTGGGAAAAAAAATTTTCTTGAGAAAAAACCGATTAGGGTAAAAATAGAAACCAAAAGTATTGCCAGGGTTAGATAGAATAAAAAAACCACCGAAACTCCTTGAGCTGGATCAGTACCCCAAAGAATAGAAACCCAAGAAATAGCCCCTATTAAAGCACAAAAAATTATTCCAACGATAAAGGTTTTTACACTCATATCTTTCTTCTATAATACCTCATTTCTTAGTTAAAGACAAGACTAGTTGTATTTCTTTTCTCCAGCCCTCACTGCTACTTTAAGCCAGTTTTCAGGAGGCACAAATGGACAACTGTAAGCGCTATTGAATGCACAAAATGGATTGTAAGCCCGATTAAAATCAAAAATCCATCTCCCTTTATCTATCGTGTGTTTTGTGGAGTCAATATCAATATAACGACCAGCAGAATAAGTTTCCTTACCATTTGTAATGTCACGAAAGGGAATAAATAAGCTCTTTTCCGAATGACCACTTTTGTAGGCCTGAAGCACATAGCGAGTTTCACCGATTCTAAATCGAAATTCACCCCATTTCAGAAACAGGCGTTCTTTGCCACTGCTGTCTCCTACTTTAGTCTTGGTTTTTTCTTTATGCTCATAAAGCTTAAGCTCAAACCGCAGTTTTTGATCGGGAGGATAATAGGCAAGTCCTTTAAAACCTACTCGTGAAGATTTAGTCAGGGGAGACCGAGAATCTAATAAAAAAAATTTATTTTTCTCCTGGCGCTTCTTCTCAAGATTTATCTTCCATTTTAAAAAACTTAAAGTATTCATACTATTATAATACCAAATCTGAAGCAAAATAAAAAGCCTCGATTTGACACCAAGACTAAACATCGAGGGGCTACTCACTATTTCTTCTCTTTTCTTCGATATAGTCTCCACTCTCTAATACCAATAAAAGCTAATCCTGTCAAACATAAAATCACAACAATGGTTAATAAGAAAGATTTACTAATTTCTCCCCAAATCATACCTACGGTTGCCAGCATTGAAGCTAAATCTCTTTGAGGTATTTTTACTTCATCAGATGGAGCGATTTTTTCTGGTAAACTAACTTCTTCCGATACCGAAGGCTTTTTAGTTTCATCAGTCGTAGTTGAAGGAATAATTCCTTCAATAATTTTCTTAATTCCTTTAACCATCTTTTCCGGAAGTTCCTTTATAGCTTCGGAAAGTCCTTGTTCATTAGAAGATTCTTCCCACTCTTTGGCCGCTCCCTCAACTAGTTTAATCTTAGAGCCCATTAAAGCAAATAAAGTAAGGTGATCAATTAAAACAGTAACTGTGTTGTTGTCTATATCTGATTCGCTACTTTCTAAAACAACCCACTTTTTTCCATCCCAATAATAAATTTTAAGAGAATTCTCATCCAATCCCTCAATTTGCTCATCAGTATAAGTGAAAGTTAAAGTAAGGGGTTTATCAAAGGTGGTAATAAACTCTCCATCTCTTTCAGCTTTAATTTCATAAACCAAACCATCAATAAAGAAAAGTCCGCTTTCCGGGCTAGGTTGATTTACTGAATCAACGTCTAATCTCTCAATAGTAAAAACAGTATTTCCTGAAATGGCTCCAGGAGGAATAGCTAATTTGACTTTATTCCCATCAGCAGTAATTAAAGTGGTGATTCCACCTTCTCCGGGAGTAGCTATAACTCTACCGGTATTAGTGTTTGGAGTAGTCGACGGAGTATAACCGCCACTGCCTCCGCCACCACCTATAATAGCAGGTGTTGTTGTATATTCTTCACCAGTTTCAGCAGTGCCCTTTAATGTAAAAATAAAACTATATTTTCCCGGACAAAGATTTGGAATAGTTTCTATCTTAAGTTTCGGTTGAGTTTCGCCTTTGGTGATATCAAAGCCCGAAAGTGTTGCGGTTCCGATATCCCAATTAGAAAAATCTAACCAGTCGCCATTATTAATAGAAAGTTGGGCTCCGATCCCTTCACCATTTAGACTATCTCCACAAACGCCCTGATAACCAAAAGAAAGAAACGCTGTTCCATCAAGCACTTCACCAGTATTATTATTAAGTTTAAGTTCGGCAATACAGCTATCCCCGGTGTATTGAATTTTACATTCTTTAATTGTTTCTAAAATGAGGTCATTGCTTTGAGCTTGAACAAAGCAAACACTAAAACAACTTCCAAAAAGAAAAGTTAAAAATAGAACTATTAAACTTTTTGACAATTTATTCATAATCAAGGGTAAACCTGTTTTAAATAAACAAGTTTACCCCTAATGGCCATTATAAGAAATGACCATTGGGTTCTTTCTATGTGGCCTATTGAACGGGCATTACTTTTGTTTTTACCTGATACTTACCTGGTTCAAGATCAATTGCGAGTTCATTCTTAACAAAGAAGTTCAACTTTCCTGTTCCAAAGTTCAAGGCCTCTCCACCTGTGTCTAAGTCATCGTAGGTGATTAGATCTGTTTCAAAGAGGTACTGGTTTGCATCACTCCAGTCTACCTTTTTGGTTACCTCATTATAATCAGAGGAAGGAACTAACCATATTTTTGCCCCTCTGCACAGATCGTAATCATCGTAACCATTGCTGTAATCGCAATAGTTTGCTTCTGAAGTGCCATTCCAGTCATCTGAGTGAGGTAGATTCATTGCTAAGTTCTTGCTTCCTTCAATGGAAATTTTGCCATATTCATCGGCAACAGCTGTAGCTATTAAAGCGCCAGGATTATCACCACCCCAGTTTTTGAACCTGTCTTGTTTATCTGCGTAGTAAATCAAAGAGTACTCTTGTTCAGCAATTAATCCGAGGGCTTCAAGTTCGTAATTAAATTTTGAAGCTACCAATTCATAAGTCAAGACTCCTTCTATACCATCTGCCGGATTAGGCTGCCAAGAAGAAGTATCTTTGTTTTCAAGTTCTACAGTACTCCAATAAGAAGTAGTTACTCCGGGCTCATCATAATTTTCGTCTGGACAGTGGCCTCCGCCAACCATACATTGGTTGGTAACAAACTTAATGGGAGCTGTAGTCTCTGATCTATTCAATAAGTTGTAATTCTGGGTGTAGGTGTTTCCAGCGATTGCCGGCGAATCTCCAATAGTATATGATTTTTCGGTGTCTCCATTTCCAAAAACTACTGATTGTTCCACATCACCCTCTCCTACCATTGTGGTATAAACAGCTAAAATAGCTGCCGAAGCTACGCCAGCTATTAATATTCCGGCTATAACCATTGCAATAGGACTTCTTTTGAGTAAACTTTTTTTCTTTTTCATGTTTTTTTCTTTAATTAATTATTTTTTTAACTGATTTTGTCCTCATGCTAGGACCGACCTTTATTA